>LWTL01000001.1 GCA_002101235.1 Cycloclasticus sp. symbiont of Bathymodiolus heckerae
TTCGGAATGCAATTCTTTGCCTCCCTCGCGCGCTGCTAGCGCACTTCGGATCAGCGAATTGCCCTGCCGCCTACCAGGGACTAAAAATCATCACTTCGCTTAGGCTCCGTTTCCCTGATTTTTAGCGAATGACTTGACGCCGTGTCGGATGGCCTTTTATTTTGTCTCCACCTTCGCTATCGCTCAGACTCCGACAAAACAACCGGCCCTACGGCTATCGCGGACTAAAAATCTTCACTTCGCTAAAGCTCCGTTTCCAGGATTTTCAGCGGTGGAAAAAGAAGTGGCCAAGTATATAGCCAGCCACCCTATGCCACATAACTTACAGGCTAACTGGTTTGGTTTAACGCATATTAATGTGGTCTGGCAGGAGAAAATGGTCACCGGGATGTTTGAGTCCTTTGCCGGTAGCTTTCTAGTGGTGCTTATTATGATGATCTTAATGTTCAGGTCATTTTTCTGGGGCTTACTGTCTATGATTCCGTTAACCGTTACCTTCGGCTTAATCTATGGCATTATCTGCTTAATTGGTAAAGATTATGATATGCCTGTTGCGGTACTTAGTTCACTTAGTATCGGTTTAGCAGTAGACTATGCTATTCACTTTTTGAGTCGGGCGCGTGAGTATACAAAACGCTATGGTTCCTGGGAAGCGGCAGTCGAGCCGTTATTTAGTGAGCCAGCGATGGCAATTTCACGCAATGCAATTGTTGTCGGTGTGGGGTTTCTGCCCTTATTGGCTGCGCCGTTAGTTCCTTATCAAACGGTACAGGCGCGCCATGCTACCTCACGAAATTTTGGGACTCCTGTCGCCATAATTCATTCGCCTACGCAGCGAATGGGAGATGCCCTGGCCGCCC
>LWTL01000002.1 GCA_002101235.1 Cycloclasticus sp. symbiont of Bathymodiolus heckerae
AGGTTACTCTTGACCCCTTGAAATTGCTGGGTGTCCCGGCTTAGACGGGAAGCCCATTTTTACATCAACGTACCCTTTATTCACTACTCTTTCAATGTGCATGGGAAACGCTTGAAACCTTTAGTTTGAATGACAAAAAGCTAGCAGGTACGCCCGGTATGGTGGCTGTTCTGCATACGCACTCCAGACGTCTGGATTATCACCCACATCTGCATACTCTCATGCCTTCCGGAGCGATGGATAAAAAACATCACTTATGGCGTAAAAAAGTGCACGCTATTTATTTAACCACAAGGCACTGGCTAAAGTATTTCGTGCCAAAATGCTGGCAGGCATCAGCAAAGCAGGTTTGTCTCTGCCTGCCAGCCACCCGGAAAAATGGGTAGTAAACTGCAAACAGGTGGGTTCTGGGGGCAAAGCTCTGGTTTATCTGGGACGATATTTATACCGTGGTGTTATCCGGGAGAAAGACATTCTAAGCTATACAAAAAGCGACGTTACATTCCGCTACAAAGACAGCAAGACAGGAGGTTATAAAACCCGAACGCTACCAGGTGCCGATTTTATACAAATCATCCTGCAACATGTATTACCCCGTCGATTTAGACGTGCCAGAGATTATGGCTTGCTGCACCCTAATAGCAAAACGCTGATTAAACAGCTTCACTACTTGCTCAAATTCAATCCAGACCAATGGCAAACACTCAAAAAGCCTCGTGCTGTGATCACCTGTTCCTGTTGTGGCGGTGCCATGAAAATTGTACAAACCCGAATAAAGCCAATGGTGCGCTGGCATAGTAAGCCACCTCAAATGGACATATAGACTTTCAGAAAAATAACTTCCAAAAAAGCGAAGGTGATTATTGAAA
>LWTL01000003.1 GCA_002101235.1 Cycloclasticus sp. symbiont of Bathymodiolus heckerae
CTGAATCAGCCCTGGTTTATATGAAAGCGCAAAAGTTACCACAGGCTTGCTTGCTGTTGATACAACCGCATCAAGGTTTGATTTTTGCTTGCCGGGCAGACTGGCAGGCATGGCTTGAAGAACACGCTATCACGAAACCCCGACATCAGCGTATTGCAACAGAAGGGACTTTGCTGGGGAGTATTTTACAGCATGACTTATGCCATGATTTGGCAATCGTCAGTGATGATGCAGGACAGTTTAATGTGCTGGCTCATGGCTTATGCTGGGTACATACTGAGCGTTTAATTCATAAGCTACTGCCTTTTAATGACACACATCGTGAAGATATTGCACAAGTTAGAGATCAAATATGGACTTATTATGCCGATCTGAAAGACTATAAAGCGTATCCGGATTCCGATAAGAAAAAATCACTGATGACACGCTTTGATAGCATCTTCACTCAACAAACGCGTTATGAAACATTAAATCAATTACTCAAACGCATCCATCAAAATAAAACAGAATTGTTACTGGTGCTCAATCGACCAGATATTCCTTTGCATACCAACGGAAGTGAAACGGATATTCGGGATTTTGTGAAAAAACGAAAAGTCAGTGGAGGGACACGAAGCGATGAAGGTCGAAAATGTCGCGATACTTTTATCAGTCTTAAGAAAACATGCCGAAAATTGGGGGTGTCATTTTGGCAATATTTAATAGATCGCCATGGTATGGGTGAGCAAATCATTCCTCCTCTTCAGGACATAATCGCTGAACGTGCTCTTCTGTTTGCCCCGGATTATTAAGAAGTTACTTATGTTATTTATTAGCTACTGATCTTATAGTGGTTAGTTACTGCTTAGCCTATCTTCGTGACTTATACAGTCAATTAC
>LWTL01000004.1 GCA_002101235.1 Cycloclasticus sp. symbiont of Bathymodiolus heckerae
ACGGAGCAGGGTTTTGTGCGTAGTTGAGACGGACGCAGGGCGGCCAGGGCATCTCCCATTCGCTGCGTAGGCGAATGAATTATGGCGACAGGAGTCCCAAAATTTCGTGAGGTAGCATGGCGCGCCTGGCCCATCATGGCAATATATGCCCAGGGAATACTGAGAATATTTGCTGAGCCCCAGGGCGCAGCAGAAATAGTGCCAATACTGGATTCACCATTTGCGGCAGGGTTGACGTCAGTGACGACTGGGTGCACTGGTAAATATTCAATTAAATGCTCGCCTACACCTATGGGACCAACTCCTGGCCCACCATCACCATGCGGAATACTAAAGGTTTTATGTAAATTAAGGTGTGCGACATCGGCGCCTAATTTTCCGGGGCGTGACACTCCGACTAGCGCATTAAAATTAGCACCATCTAAATAAACCTGAGCACCATGCTGATGAATAATCTGACAAATTTCACAGAATGATTCTTCAAAAACACCATGTGTGGATGGGTAGGTAATCATCATGGCTGCCAGCGATCTGGAATGCTGCCCGGCAATCTTGACCAGCTCGGTCACGTTTATATTCCCTTGCTCATCGCAGGGCACATTAATTATGTTATAGCCTGCCAGTGCCGCACTAGCCGGGTTAGTGCCATGTGCTGAATCCGGGATTAGGCAAATATTGCGTTGCGATTCACCACGTGATTGGTGATATTTCTGAATCACTAACAAGCCACTATATTCACCTTGTGAGCCTGCATTGGGTAACCGTTCATTCCCCTATATAATTAAGCAGCAACTAGCGCAGGCATCTGCGGTAATTTAGGCACATTATTTCCCTGGCGGCGCATTTTAATAACATCCCTAAGATACAAAAGTGGTGAACTATTT
>LWTL01000005.1 GCA_002101235.1 Cycloclasticus sp. symbiont of Bathymodiolus heckerae
ACTTATGTATGATGGCAACAACGTTGACATGGATTTATGCGGACCGATTGAAAGCCAATCCGGAACGTCGACACAAAGTGAAGGGGCGAACCAGTTTTGCCTTTTCAGATATTCGACGCATCATTGCCGAAGCTGCTTTGGATCCTGATTTTGATAGGGTTTGTCCCAAATATAGCAGCTCCCCTGTAAATTCGGTGGTGGCCGTCTTGTTACGGATGGTCGCTTGATGAATTTCTAGGAAACTTCAGTACTGATATTGAGCCTATTTAAAATTGACCTTGGGCTGAAGAAGCACAGAAGAAAAGCATGGAAGAACTAAGTAAGGAAATTTCCAACCCTTTAGCACAGATCTGGAATCTTTCTTTTCAATATAATTTCACATCAATACGCGGCGATAAAGTTGATGGCAGTGAGCATCTTAATACCTTGCTTTTTCAGCCTGTCTTGCCTGTTCCAGTAGGTGATAAATATACTTTTTTTGCCCGCCCGGTATTTGCCATGGTCGAGGGGCCATCTGCAATTGGTATTGCTGGAGGCACACCATCCGACCCGCTGGCACATGGTACAGAGAGAAGTACTGAATTTGGTGATCTGATTTTACCTATCGGTTTTGGTGAGGCCAAACAAATAGGCTGGTCCTGGGGGTTAGGGGCTACATTTATCTTCCCCACATCAAGTAACGATCTATTGGGTTCTCACCAATATCAGATAGGGCCAACGGCATTGGCGTTATGGGCAAATGAAGACTGGATGCTAGGAGAATTTCTACAGCAATGGTGGGGAGTTGCTAATGGGTGCGGCTTAAATATAATGTTTCAGACGGCTTGGTACCCGACCCCCACCTGAATAATCTTATCCCAAAACTGCTGCCATCTATTTGTAGTCTGAACTAATGCACGTAAACTCAGCACTACTTTTG
>LWTL01000006.1 GCA_002101235.1 Cycloclasticus sp. symbiont of Bathymodiolus heckerae
TTTCAGTAATAATTGCTTTGCTAGCTGCTCGTATTTTTTGTGTGGTTCTGTTTTTTTAGTCATTAACTTTATGATACAAGAATTCAGCTGCTAGCCTTGAATTTTGTCCCGTCTTAAGTTGGTAGCCCAGAAAATGGCTCAGAATAAGTCGCAATCTGTAGCTTCACTGTATACCGACATTAATAATGTTAATTATTTTCGCCAACAAAACCTGTCTAGTTTAACGCCTGTAACCGAAGGTAAAGCAAGCTGGCCTGCTCTGATTGAAGATATAAAACAGATTTTGCGGGTTTTTAAACCGGATATCATTGTCACACCTTATCCTGCAATCGACTGGCATACCGATCATAAGCTTTCAACTCTGGCAGTTATAGCTGCGATACAGGAACTAGGTCTGCAACAAGGTCGATTATTTCTGTACACCAATCACTTAACGGCTAATAATTATTTTCCTTATGGGCAACAGGGTGAACTGGTTTCTATCCCACCTGATTTTAATCAATCTCTATATTTTGACAGCATTTATTCATATCAGTTGGCTAAGCCTAAAGAAAAGATATTTGCTCTTGAGGCAATGCATGACTTAAGACTCGACACCAGTTGGTTAAGTGTTCCCGGAGCATTTAAAATACTGTGGACAACGTTAGGGAATAAGCTGTTACTAAAAGACCAGACCTATTTCAGGAGAGCGGTCAGAGCGAATGAGTTGTTTTTAGTGGTCGATTTTTCTAGTTTATATAAAATAGAAACGATAAATTCTCTAATGGAAGCTGCGCATTGACATGCACGTTCCTTAGCCTATCTTCGTGACTTATACAGTCAATTACCCATTATTTCAATGAGTTAAATTTTTCAATCGGTCCCAGTTGGCACTACAGATTTCATATCAACGATCGTTTTAACTTTTCCAATCGGGTCGGGGTT
>LWTL01000007.1 GCA_002101235.1 Cycloclasticus sp. symbiont of Bathymodiolus heckerae
CAAGGTGTTTTTGTCAAGATTTTTAGGTTTTAACCGTAAGGGTCTGAACGGTTACAACGACATTCATTTTTGCCGCCATATTCCGTATGTACTCGTGAGAACTCACTTAAATCTGGCCGCTCGATAATCGTCTGCCGAATATCCTGTAATTGTATTTCATCCGGCTCTTCTGAATGCAATAGCGTATCGAGTAATGCGTAACGCCGTAAGACTTCATCTATTTTACTTTGGCTATCCATTAAATATTTCTGCAATTTTTCTTCTGCTAAACGTCCTACACGACTCATTTGTTTACAGAAAATATAACAGAGATCATCCGTTACAATAGCAAGCCGTTGACGAATAACAGCTAAAGTGACAGCGTACCGTTTTGAGGATGCCATATTGGCCATACTCGCTGCATCAAGTGCTTTTCCTTCTAAAGCCCACTGACTGACTTTGATGATTGGAATCGTTTTTAAGCCCGCATTGTACCTAGACAATTCAGTTAATTGATCAAAGCGTAACAATAGATTCCGCATACCGTGAACGGTTGGCTTAGCCGTATCTTTTTTTATATCGTTCCAAGAGCTCACCCGACGCGGGTCATCGCCGACAATAAATAATACATCAAGGAAATCCGCCCCCGATTTCCCTAAAGTGCTATGCACTTTTTCATACAAAGATTGATTGGTATAAGCACGTCCAGCGCGAGCCTCGCGTAATAGCGTATCAAATGCGGGTAATTCATAGCGGTGACAAACCAACGTTTCGATACCCACATTAATAATATCTGCGACATCTTCCTTAGTCAAAGCAGCTTCCCGCACTGTGGTATGGAGTAATTCCTTTCCATGAGCAGAGAAAGGCTTTATATCTAAAAATCGTCTTACAATAGACAAATGCTTATATCGTACTTTTGATTGATCGTATTGGCGCAGACTTTCCCGATCAATGCTGCGA
>LWTL01000008.1 GCA_002101235.1 Cycloclasticus sp. symbiont of Bathymodiolus heckerae
TCCGGGTAGGAGATTAGTCGACCTCCTTTTCCCCCCAGATCGCTTGGCACTTTTTTGATAACACCAGTAAAGCTGCAGTTTCAGCGAGTGCTCTATCCTTACGATTGAGCTCTTTCTGTAATCGTTTATTTTCTTGTTTGAGTTTTTTTTGATCCTGCCTGGAGGCAGAGCCAGATACTTGGTTTTCTGATAAAAAATCTAATTTCCACTCCTTCACATGGTGTGGGTAAATTCCATTTTCTCGGCAATAAGAGCTAAGCTGCTCATCGTTCAGGCTGTGACAGTCCATTACGGCCTCAAGACGTTGTGCTTTAGTCCAGCTCTGTGGGCTTTTTTCGGTTGACATATTTGTTTCAGGGTTTTCTAGTTTATTTTCCTTGGCTAATCGGATCCATCTTTGAAGTGTTGAATAGCCAATACGTAAATCATCGGCAATATCGTTAAGCGTTTGTTCGTCACGTTTAGATAATGCTTTTTCTACGGATTGTACTTTAAATTCTTGGCTATATATGGCCATTTCTGTCTCCTAATATAAATTTTTACAGGCGACAGGTATGTTGACATAGGGGGCTGCAGGATAATGACCGAAGAAAATTTTGAAATTACTATTGATCCATTGTTTGTGGGGCTTACTCGCCCCGCAACACTCTTAGGAATTCCGTACTTTGCAACAGTAATAGAATTTATGGCTACGCTTATTATTTTCTTAGCGATAGGAAACCCTCTCTATTTATTAATAGCAGTACCGTTTCATGCAATTCTTTATGTAATTAGTGCGACAGATGATGCTAGATTCAACCATGCCTATTCGGTTGTCTCCCAAAACATCTATCTCCTGCATAATTCTGCAAGTACTGAGCTATGTATGTGCCGCACTCTGGAGCATTGGGCGAAAACGTGATTTCCTTTCCATTATCTTGGGAAGCAACCGGATAGGCATGGT
>LWTL01000009.1 GCA_002101235.1 Cycloclasticus sp. symbiont of Bathymodiolus heckerae
CAGATATTCACCGCATCATTGCTGAAGATGCTTTGTATCCTGATTTTGATAGGGTTTGTCCCAAATATAGCAGCTCCCCTGTAAATTCGGTGGTGGCCGTCTTGTTACGGATGGTCGCTTGATGAATTTCTAGGAAACTTCAGTTCATAACTATCAGTAATAATGGCAGAAATCATACACGCCAGTAGCAAAAAGATAAACCAATGCTGCCGACTACGACGTAATAATAACCGTAAGCGAAAAAGCAAACCTATCGGTCTAAGGCCACTAAAACTAAACCAGCCCGGTATCGCTTGCTGACGTATATTGGCAAATAAGGTTGCCAACAGTTGCTCGCTCTTTTGATGATGCCAGGCATTAAACCAGACGGTAGAAAAGCCATTATCCTGTAAATCCTGGTATAGCAGGTTCATTAAGGAACTTTTCCCGGTACCCCATTCTCCTGTTATGGCAATCGTTAGCGGTGGTTCAGTACGCGGGTTACGAATAAAACGCGATAAGCCCTGTGCGATCTCGTTAAAACCGAGCGGATCAGGATCACCTGCCTGCAAAGGTCTATCAGAGGCTAACAGATCGGTAATAGTTTGCTGTGTTTCAGTTTGATCTTGCCGGCGCTTTAAATTCCATCCAGTAAAAATTAATAGGCCTATGCATAGCAAATAGTACCAACTTGCAGGATAGCTTTTGTATTCTGGACTAATCCAGGTTTTGCCGCCATTATCAGTAAATAAGATTGTACTGCCAACACCCACTGCCTAGCCATGTTGCGCATCGGTAAACGTGACGGAGTAAAGCGACTCATCTGCCGAATTTCTTTGTCCCTGCCAGTTCTTGCCGCCATTGTCGGTAAGCGGGGAGTCGCTATTTTTGCGAAAGCTTGTTTTGGGCATCCCATCCCTAGCAAGCGGCAAAAACTTAACCCATATATGTACTCCTCAATTATTGCA
>LWTL01000010.1 GCA_002101235.1 Cycloclasticus sp. symbiont of Bathymodiolus heckerae
AATTACCGTTTATTCTGGAAGATGCAGAAAATGATTTAACGCCTTTAAGCCGCGAAGTGTTTGCTGAACAATATGAAAAGCTCGCAGCATTGGATGACGAGATAAAAGCACAGGATCAGCGTATTAGTCGTCTTTGTAACAGCAATGCACTTAGCCGACGTTTTCTTGATGTTCCAGGTGTCGGGCCTATGACAGCTTCCATAGTTGCATCAGACATAGGGAATGGTAAAAGCTATCAAAGTAGCCGTGACTATGCAGCGAGTTTAGGTGTTGTCCCCAGACAGCATAGTAGTGGAGATAAACAAGTTTATTTAGGCATCAGTAAGCGTGGCAATCGCTATATTCGCACCTTGTTAATACATGGTGCACGATCAGTGTTAAAAAACTGTAGTAACAAGGATGATAAGTTGAGTTTATGGTTACAGGCACTGATTGAGCGGCGTGGTTTTAACATAGCGGCTGTTGCGCTAGCGAATAAGAATGCCAGAATACTCTGGGCAATGGCAACACAGGAAAAAGAATATGATGCATTACTGGTTTAAGCAGAATGCAGGAGAACGGGTTACCCACCCTTTATCCACCGACTACGAGCTAAGATGGCTCTTCGTCCGTGGATAAAGCATGGATAACCCTTCAGCCGATCATAACCGAGTAACCAAGATTGCGGAGGCAAGTTAACCAATATTGATGACAACAACAGGTCAGACCGATACTTTAAAGAACCCGTTTAACCCATAGAGTTTTATTATGAGACCGTTAGGATGGTAGGGTCAGAAAGTGTGCGGATAGATTCATCAGGAGTCCTGAGGTAATAAAACCTCTGTCGCTGAAAATCCTGGAAACGGAGCTTTAGCGAAGTGAAGATTTTTAGTCCGCGATAGCCGTAGGGCCGGTTGTTTTGTCGGAGTCTGAGCGATAGCGAAGGTGGAGACAAAATAAAAGGCCATCC
>LWTL01000011.1 GCA_002101235.1 Cycloclasticus sp. symbiont of Bathymodiolus heckerae
CGATTTGTTATCACGACAAACTCTAAAAATACATTAGCACCCGCACCTGATCGTTTGAAGCGTGACTTTCGAACAACAAAGCCCAATCAGGCTTGGGTATCAGATACAACCTTCATTCGAACACGTCAGGGTTGGTTATACCTTGCGATGATGCTTGATTTATATTCTCGTCAAATTGTTGGCTGGGCGATGAGTGAACGTAATAATACAAAACTAGTCGTTGATGCCTTAAAGATGGCTAATGCTCGCAGAGCGATTGAGCAATCCATCATTGTACATTCTCACCAAGGTAGCACTTATGCATCAAATGATTACCAACGGCTACTCAAAGATAACGATATGTTACCTAGCATGAGCCGTAAGGGTGAATGTTACGATAATGCTGTAGCTGAGAGTTTCTTTGGCACCTTAAAAACTGAACTAGTAGATGATGAAGATTACCGAACAAGAGAACAAGCCAAACAAAGCTTGTTTGAATATATTGACGTGTTTTACAATCGACAAAGAAGACATTCATATTTGGGCTATGTTAGCCCAAATGAATTTGAGCGGGCAAGTGCCCTTTAGTTAATTCGTCCGTTATTTTGGGGGAACCTCACTGGTTCGAATCCAGTCGGAGGAGCCAGTGTAATAGCTGGCTTTTTTGTGTCTGGAATTTGCTGAAATTGGGGTGAAGTATGGCTTCAAACCTTCATGCATCGTCTTATAGCCCAGTAGAAAAAACCCTTAATTCTCTATCGGGAGTTGGGTTTTTATGTCTTACGTATAAAGCTTTGTGACTAGATACAAAAAAGCCCTCAACGCTTATGAGCGCCAAGGGCTTAGTGATGTATTTAGCTAAAGTGTCTTACAGAGAGTATTCCACCGTCAGGTTACCTGCTGAATAAGACTCGTCGCCTTTTGAGCTGCCAAACTCAACATCTGCATTGATGCTTAGTTGGTTGTTTATGACATAGCGTAGGTTTAG
>LWTL01000012.1 GCA_002101235.1 Cycloclasticus sp. symbiont of Bathymodiolus heckerae
TCGGAGCGGAAATTATAAACCAGCTTTCAATAATCACCTTCGCTTTTTTGGAAGTTATTTTTCTGAAAGTCTATAAGACGTCAATATCTGCCAGGTTTAGACCTGTTGAATTAATACGCTTGCCATATAAGTTTCTGGGTAACACGCAGTTTGTCGATAACTGTTTTGTTTTTTTAAAGTGAGTAACCGGGTCAGCAATCACTTTTTCTAAATCAATATCTGCATTTTCCACCTGATTAATAAATGAGCTGTTCGCTCCATTTTCTAATAAGCGCCTGACCAGGTAGGGTAATAATTCTTGATAATGACCTACCGGTGCATAAATGCGGCAGGGAATTTTCCCGCCGGTTTGTTCCAGCACCTGCCTGTAAAGTTGCTCGCCCATACCATGTAGGCGCTGAAATTCATAAGCTGATTTACCTTTAACCATTTCCAGAATAGCGGCAACAGTATGCGCATTATGCGTGGCAAACTGGGGGTAAAAAACATTGGCCTGCGACAAAATAAACTGCGCACAGGCAAGATAAGAGAGATCGGTTGCAGTTTTATGCGTAAACACGGGGTAATCATCCAGGCCATTCACTTGTGCGCGCTTAATTTCACTGTCCCAGTATGCACCTTTTACCAGACGAATGGGGATTGTACATTGCCGAGATTTAGCTAATTTAGCCAGATAATGCGTAACTTCTCATTATCCACCGGCAGCGGCCGCACGGATAGCGTCTGATAAGGGTGGAATATCCCCTATACCCAGTAAGCGATCTTTCAAATAATCCCAAAATGATAGGCCATGCTTTCGACAGGTCTTTTTTAGACTGGCAAAAGTATCTCTGGCTTGCCGCCCTGCATCACTTCGAGTACTTCCGCTTATTTTTCGTTTCTTGACGTAATCCCTTATGTCTCGTTCACTTAAGTTGTTATGCAGTGGAAGGTAAGGTTTATCGAGTACACGGAGAAGTTCATGTTGATTTCTCCCCATCCGTTTGAGAGCCTGATTTAGCGTTTCGTAGCAGGTTTTGGTGC
>LWTL01000013.1 GCA_002101235.1 Cycloclasticus sp. symbiont of Bathymodiolus heckerae
TTTACTTCTCCAGGCTCTATCCCGGAAACGAGTGATGATTTTAAAAAAATGAATGCCGCATAAAAATCAGGTCTACTGAAGTACGATTTCAGATGGAAGGATTTTATGTGGAAAATGGACAGTAATAGTAGTTAAAATTAGGTATTGACATGGTTATGACAGGGAGATGGAAGTAAATAATCATCCAATCTCACTTGCCTTTTTATCCCTGTTTAAATCTTCTCAATCGTTACGTAGAACAACTATGCTCCTCTTGAGAAGATTCAAACAGAAATAAAAATTCTGCGCGATATTTGGATGATTATTTATTTCCAGCTCCCTAAGTATATTTCCATTCAGTAGCGAGTATAACGATGCAGGGTTTTGAGCAAATATTTCAGCGCGCCGTGACAAGAAAAGGCGGCGAAGGTCAGCTAAAATCACTCCTACCCCCAATCAAATCGGTAGAGGAAGTCTGCTTGCTAACAGGTGACCGCGTCCTGTCCATAATGACTAAGTGCATTTTTCAGGCAGGGTTTAACTGGAAAGTCGTGGAAAAAAAGTGGCCGGAATTTGAAACGGTATTTAATAAATTTAAACCAGAAATACTGGAATTATTATCCGCTGAAGATCTAGAAGCATTAGCTAAAGACGCGCGCATTATCCGCAATATGCAAAAGATAATAACGGTTCCCAGAAATGCGCAATGGATAAATGAAATCGCTAAAGAACACGGAAGTTTCGCAAAATTTATCGGTTTATGGCCAACATCCAATATTGTCGAGTTGTTTAAGTTGCTGAAGAAAAGAGGCGCGCGTTTAGGCGGAAACACAGGGCCAAGAGTATTAAGGCTGGCTGGAATAGACAGCTTTATATTAAGCTCGGATGTTCTACAGGCATTGCGTCAGGCGGATATTGGTCTATATGGCTCAGCCACATCAATGAAAGACATGCAGCTGATTCAATCCTCCTTAAATACCTGGCACCAACAAACGCAATTGCCGTATACGCACCTTATAGACTTTCAGAAAAATAACTTCCAAAAAAGCGAAGGTGATTATTGAAAGCTGGTTTATAATTTCCGCTCCGACCGGCCTCATTCATAAAAAACATTCAAAGTGGCAATCCTCACTTTTTCAAAA
>LWTL01000014.1 GCA_002101235.1 Cycloclasticus sp. symbiont of Bathymodiolus heckerae
AAAAAATGAATGCCGCATAAAAATCAGGTCTACTGAAGTACGATTTCAGATGGAAGGATTTTATGTGGAAAATGGACAGTAATAATAGTTAAAATTAGGTATTGACATGGTTATGACAGGTGGGGTTACCAGCTTAGCATTAAATCAAAGTTAAGCGATTTTGATTAAAGGCCATGATACATTGGCAGAATGCTTATTGCCTTGAACTCAGAGAATACTAAAGATTCCCACTATTTATAGCTGGAATCTGGATGTCTGGATCCGTCGATCGGAAAAAGGTATGCAAAGTGGCAGTAGAAACCCCGGTAACCATACTAATTATATGGTTACTGGGCATCCAAATAATGGCTTGCAGGATTTAGGTGCTTTATTAAATAGATGCGGCCTCTGGGGCTGTCACGCTCATCCGCTAATAATTGATATGTGGGACAGGTCGCATTACAGAATCCACAATGTACGCAGGAACGGATAATATTATTCGCTTCCTGGCCTTGTGCTGTGTTTAGAAAATCTTCTGTGGTTCTGGTTTGCATACAATAATCACTAATGTTCTTTTAAAACTCAGGGTACATGCGACCGATATTGAAAATACCCTGTGGGTCGAACGCATGTTTTAGACGTCGATGTAATTGTAATAAAGCTGGAGGCATAGGCTGAAAGACCTTATCACGCTCGCCTGCAGTACGAAACAGAGAGCAGTGACCATTTTCCAGACGGCCATCCGGGCAGAGTGATTCCCGTGACGCATCACTTTTTACCCAGCGCAACGCACCGCCCCATTCATATAGTGTTTCGTCTATTGGCGATAAAGGCGCTGTATTTGATGCAAGTGAGAGTCGCCACAATGCCTGCTTACCGTGAAAAAAAGCGTGCGTCTGGTTTGTTATGGATTGCCAGAAATCAGCTGCATCGGTTATCAATTCACTGCCTATGGTTCACGGCGGAACTGTTCTGTAAAAAATATACCATACAAATCAATAGGGTAATAATTAGTTCTGGACAAACCCTCTTATTTCAAGTATAAATCACCCTGAGATTTTATGTTTGAGATAGTTTGCTTTGAACCTACAAGAGATCACCTTACAACTTATCCTGCCAAGTGAGCAGAAACGCTTCCAGTCGTTAA
>LWTL01000015.1 GCA_002101235.1 Cycloclasticus sp. symbiont of Bathymodiolus heckerae
CTGCTCCGTTAAGACTACCTCAATGGCTGGACGGCTATTCGGAATGCAATTCTTTGCCTCCCTCGCGCGCTGCTAGCGCACTTCGGATCAGCGAATTGCCCTGCCGCCTACCAGGGACTAAAAATCATCACTTCGCTTAGGCTCCGTTTCCCTGATTTTTAGCGATTGTTGCCACAAACAGCAATTGCCCTATCTCAACACCAATATTAAAAAATAACAAAGCCTGCGGTATCTCTCCTTTTGCCAGGCCTATTGCCGATAATGCGCCGGCGAAACCGAGCCCATGCAATAAACCAAACGCAAAAGCTACAACCCAGGGGTAGCGGAATGTAATTCCTATGCGGCCACTTTGTGCGTGTACTATCTCGACACATAAAAAAACAATTGACAGCGCAATGGCCGCTTCTACGGGGCGTGATGATATTTGTACAAAGCCCAATGTCGCAAGGCCCAGGGTAATACTATGGGCGATGGTAAATGCAGTAATGGTTTTGAGCAACATCCACGGCCCGCGCACAATCATTAATAATGCCAGGACAAATAATAAATGATCGATACCCAGTAAAATATGTTCGATGCCAAGCTGCGTATAACGCTTAGCTACGTTTATCCATGAGCCTGAACTGGCCTGCAATTCTGCTAAAGGTACCGTAATATTACCTGCATCATGACTGAATAAACGTTGCACTACGCTGCCATTGAGCCAGGTGACAGATAACATAATGCCATCGCGTCGCCAGGGCAGTACCAAAGTATCCGCCGCTGTTAATGACTGCGCGCAGGAAAACTCAAACTCCAACCAGTCAGGACTTTGAATGCCACTGGGATTTCCTATAGGTTGACAATGCTCAGGTAATTGGGGTGCTCCGAATAATGGTAGTAATCCTGAACCTGCTTGTACGTTTAAAGCGTAATGATTATTTGGCTGCTCTATCAGTCTGGTTTGTGATATGCCGATATCATGTGCAGAAGCGATACTAGTCAGCTATAGTAACACCAAGACAGCGGGGAGTCGCTATTTTTGCGAAAGCTTGTTTTGGGCATCCCAGCCCAAGCAAGCGGCAAAAACTTAACGCGACCGCTAATGCCTTCGGCGCCCCGATTCGTCCTCGTCACCTCGTCCCGACCCAA
>LWTL01000016.1 GCA_002101235.1 Cycloclasticus sp. symbiont of Bathymodiolus heckerae
ATCCTATAAGTAATTAAACGGCGCTTTAAAAAAAGCGCCGTTTGATGAAGAATTTACAACCAATCTATTGGGTTAAATATTAGCCTTTCTCAGTTTTCATTTCCTTTACCCAGTAACTTAGCTCTCCGAGTTCTAGCAATCCACCAAACTGCGTTCCGTGAACATAAAGACTTCCTTCTAAAGACCCAATATAAACATCAGTTACCTGATAAAATCGTGCATAGTACCCTTGTATATAAAAAGAGTCCTGATGTGTAGGGAAATATTCTGGATATTTTGATTCTGCCCAGTCATATAATTTATCAATAGTTGCCTGATCAACCGGTTCCTCTGCGGCAAACTCAACTGTTAGCTTGATTCGATTATTATATCCACTCGGGCTACCTGAATTGGCACACTCGGGCAGACTTCCCATGCGGTCCATAAAACACGCTGAGCCCCTTAAATTAACATAGATATTATCTGCATCAAAAGTAACGAAGTCTGGATTAAAACCAGGGGGGGCAAAAGTATCATCCACAATTACATTGATAATGTCAGGCAAGCTATTCTCGCTATCCTGAAAGTGAAAGCCTATTGATGGGTATGTCCAGGATATATAATAATTGTCTATAGACGTATAAGTCAGTTCAATCATATTCTGGCTAAAATCTATGTCCCAGTAAAAACGATCTATCTCTGCAGAAAAAACATAAAAATCTGTCTCATCAGGATAGGACGAGTCACTAGCAAAAACATCTTTCTTATTTGCAATTCCTAGCAATACATCATGATCATCACCATCCCATATTTCAAATGCTACATTAACCGTATGTCCATCAAAAGATTGGTCTGCCAAGGCGTACGGTGACATCGCTATACCGGCAAGCAGCACAGACGAAACTAATATTTTTTTAAAGTTCATATTTTATATCCTATAAGTAATTAAACGGCGCTTTAAAAAACGCCGCTTGATAAAACATTTACAACTAATCTATGGTTTTAGATATTATCTATTTTCTGAATTTCCATTTTATCAATTTCCGTTTTATCAATTCCCATTTGCTCTACCCAGTAACTTACCGTTCCGAGTTCTAGCAATCCACCAAACGGCGTTCCGTAAACATAAAGACTTCCTTCTAAAGACCCAATATAAACATCAGTTACCTGAT
>LWTL01000017.1 GCA_002101235.1 Cycloclasticus sp. symbiont of Bathymodiolus heckerae
TTTTACGATAACCACCAAAAAGGGATGATCAGAATCTTCAATGCTATTATTGGGTGTTATTATACCATAATGGATTGATTTAAAAGAGTATTATTTATTTCGTGCAAGCACTAGATAGCTTGCTTGATCAAGACTATCCTGATTTTGATATTTTTATTAGGGATGATGGCTCTAGCGATACAACATGCGAAATTTTGTCTGAATACCAAAGTAAAAATGCGAATATTAATGTTGTTTTTGCTGATAATATTGGTGTAACAAAAAGTTATTTTGAGCAGTTAAGTACGCTAGTGGTGATTTTTTTGCTCTATGTGATCAAGATGATATCTGGTTGCCTGGCAAGTTGAGTCGTGGGTTATCTGTGATTCATAAATGCAGCGATCCTTCTTCTAGCTTGTATTGTTCTGCACTGCAATTTGTTGATTCTGATTTAAAGTATATTGGGACTACTGCCCCACCGCGCTATCAATGCCTTGAAAATGCAGTAATGGAAAATATTGCGACTGGGTGTACTGTTATCTTTGGTGAAGAATTACGGCAACTTTTTTTAGAGGCTGAAGCCACGAAAATGCACATGCATGATTGGTGGCTTTATCTATTGGCTAGTGCTTTTGGCAATGTTGTTTTTGACCCTGAACATCTGGTACTTTATCGCCGACATCAAGATACGGTAACAGGTTTGCAACTTAAATCATCTAGAACGTTAATGGCTCGTTTAAAAGGTTTTTGGGGGTTTATTTTTAATACGCGTCAGTTATATGGCTTGAGTCAGGCGGTTATTTTCGGAAAAACCTATGATTCTCGTTTAAGTCCTGAGCAGCAAAAATTATTTAGTCAATTACACCGCTTACATGAATTCAATCATCTGTGGGATCGTATTAATTTTGCAGCCCGAAGCTCTGTTTTGTTTAATGACAAACTAGATAATTTTGCTGTCAGGCTTTTGGTTTTGTTAGGGAAATATTGATAATGCTTGCAACTCACTTAGTTGTTACTTTTAACCCATCACAAGACATATTTAACCAGCAACTAGCTACATTAAAAGATCAACCAGTGATTATTGTTGATAATGGCTCAAGTCCGGCTATTGTCGAACTACTTAATGCCTGGGTGGATAAACAGCCAGCAAATAGAAAGCTGGTAGCGCTTGGTAAAAACCTCGGGATC
>LWTL01000018.1 GCA_002101235.1 Cycloclasticus sp. symbiont of Bathymodiolus heckerae
AACGATTGGCCGAAGAAAAAAAGCAAGCCGCTTAAGTTTTTTTAAAGAAAGTGGCCTTACTGAGGGATTGGTGCGTTTAAAAATTGGAAAAATGGCGCTGTATTCAGAAAACGCGTAAGAGTTGATGCGTTTTTTGTAAAGCTGAATCAAAATTTAAAAAATATTCCGTTAAATATAGTAATGTATTTTCAAGAAATGGATTTTTCGTGCAAGCACTAGGTAGCCTACCCGCAAGAAACCACGCTCTTTGATCGCTTGTAATTTAGCATGACCAAGGTCAGGAGTTACAATCGCCGACGGAGGTTTTTTATGCACTATGGCCGGCACAGGATCATGCAATAAATGCATTTCAGTGATGATCTGATCCATCTTATATTCATGACTGATTCCATAGCTAAATAATAGTCTGCTTGCACCTATAGTTGCTACCATGCCTATCCGGTTGTCTCCCAAAATATCTATCTCCTGCATAATTCTGCAAGTACTGAGCTATGTATGTGCCGCACTCTGGAGCATTGGGCGAAAACGTGATTTCCTTTCCATTATCTTGGGAAGCAACCGGATAGGCATGGTTGCTACTATCAAACAGCTTGTCAAGACAGCATAGCGGAAGATTTTCTTCGGGTTGAATGTTAGACCGCCTGTTACTGCGCAAGCAACCAGAACGCCTAAAACCAGTGTGTGCATTGCGGCCAGCAAAGTACCAAAGCGCGAATTTAACACACTGGAAACAACAAACAACTGAAACATATCGCTAGGAATCTTCTGCAGATCCAGCAAAAATGGAATAGCCACATTAAGACTGCCGAAAAAGCTTGCCAGACCCGAGATCATCAACATGGGATAATCTGTCAGGGCAACTGGATCGTCAGTAAACCATGCCGCAAATAAAATAAAGCTCAATGCCAATACTTTACCGGTTTGAGGAAAGTTAAACGATGCGGGGATTGCGGCATCTAATACAGCGTCTGAGCGATCTGTTTCTAGCTTATATTTATTTAATAGTGCTCTGCTGTTTTCCACCAGCAGTGGCAATACCACTAGTACAGCGCCCCGTAAGTTCGTACAAAAAAATTGGTATTACATAATGCTGTAGAATTAGGTGATATGATCCCAAACAATGCAAATAAACAGCTCCTTTGACAACCCAAGAAAAAGAAATACTGA
>LWTL01000019.1 GCA_002101235.1 Cycloclasticus sp. symbiont of Bathymodiolus heckerae
ATGACATAATGATTTTTTACGATAACCACCAAAAAGGGATGATCAGAATCTTCAATGCTATTATTGGGTGTTATTATACCATAATGGATTGATTTAAAAGAGTATTATTTATTTCGTGCAAGCACTAGTTAACAACTTGCCATCTAAATCCAGTGATGCGGAATTGAATCCGTGCAGATATATAATTGCTTTTTTCATAATCAATAGTTTTTTAGTTTGAACGGGTAAAGACCAACACCCACTGATTTCAAGGCATTCTAACCCCTCAAATGACCATTCCCATAGGCTACCCACTTGTAGGATGTCAGTTCATCAGGCCCAACCGGGCCACGGGCGTGAAGTTTGTCCGTGCTAATGCCGATTACCGCGCCCAAGCCATAATCACCACCGCCGGATAACCTTGTCGAAACATTAATCAATACCGATGCGGAATCAACCTGTTGCTCAAAAATTTGAGCGATGTCCAGGCTTTGAGTGACAATTCCATCAGTATGCCCTGACCCATAGTGATTGATATGGGCTATAGCCTGTTCAATTCCACTAACAATCTTTATTGAAAGGATCGGTGCCAGATATTCGGTATGCCAATCCTCTTCAATAGCTAGGGAAACTCTAGACAATATTTGTAATGTATCTTCGCATCCTCGCAATTCAATATTATTTGAATCATATGCTGTCTGTAGCAGTGGTAGCAATTGTTGAGCACACTTTTTATCGACTAATAGTGTTTCCAGCGCATTACAAACCTGAATACTTTGGCATTTCGAGTTAATCGCCAAATCGACTGCTTGTGCGGGATTAGCATCTGCAGCTATATAGAGATGACACCTAAATCCTGCAAGCCATTATTTGGATGCCCAGTAACCATATAATTAGTATGGTTACCGGGGTTTCTACTGCCACTTTGCATACCTTTTTCCGATCGACGGATCCAGACATCCAGATTCCAGCTATAAATAGTGGGAATCTTTAGTATTCTCTGAGTTCAAGGCAATAAGCATTCTGCCAATGTATCATGGCCTTTAATCAAAATCGCTTAACTTTGATTTAATGCTAAGCTGGTAACCCCACCTGTCATAACCATGTCAATACCTAATTTTAACTATTATTACTGTCCATTTTCCACATAAAATCCTTCCATCTGAAATCGTACTTCAGTAGACCTGATTTTTATGCGGCATTCATTTATT
>LWTL01000020.1 GCA_002101235.1 Cycloclasticus sp. symbiont of Bathymodiolus heckerae
ACTGTATAAACTTAAGGATCGATTCCCAATATCATTACGCCTTGAATCCAGTGATATAAAAGAAATCTGTTATGTTCGCTTGTTGGGCAAGTCGGCTAGTGGCGAAGAGCAGTTAAGAGCTTTATTTGGTAGTGGGTTAAATCTGTTATTAGGCATGAATATCTCGTCCAAATTCGACTTTATTAATTAACAGCCCAATGACAATATCGTGCATTTGTTCTATTTTTGAAAAACAGATTGTTCGACGAGTTAAACGTTTAATCCATGTTCTAAAATTTAAGTTTTTTCGTTCAATTTTTTGGGTGTTTTGTTTACCTATTTCATGCTCATTTGCATCTAAGTTTCGTTCATAAGCTCCCCAGTCATCTGTATAATACCTGCTTATTTTAAAAGGAGTCAGTAAGGCTTTTAGCTTTTTGAAAACATCGTCTTTACGCTTGCCAAATACATAAGCAATGACTGTATTAGTCGCATGATCAACAGCATGCCATAACCAGCGCTGATTCGACTTTTTACCTACAAATGACCACTGCACATCTATCTCAGCTTCTTCGCAAACAATCTCCAGCCGGACGTCTAAAGGTGTTTCTGCTTTTTGAGATAGAAAAATAGGGTTTACCTGTACAAGGCTTTCTTCTTTGCTTTTTAGGATGCTGATGACTGTATTTTTATTGATTTTCAGAACCCGTGCTGTGTCTCGAATACCACTGCTATTAATAGCCATTTCGACGACTTTTTCTTTGATACCAGGCACACATGCATTATAGCGATAATCCAGCATAAATGTTTGAGTTGGACAGGCACTATTTTTGCAACGATATCGCTGTATATCTTGAGCATTCTTACCTGATTTCATGATAGTGCTACAGCGACAATTTGGACAACTTACTTCTTGATAACATTTCACCCGAGGAATTATGATGTAAACTTTTTACTTCTCCTAATTATATAAGTGAAATCACAGATTTAACCCACCACCCTTTATTTAATAGCCATGGCCAATCACTACGATACAGCACCAAGCTGGAAGGTAATAAATATTATGAAGCTGATTTTGATGAAAAAAGCTTTATTAATTTATACCCATTCTTACCAGCGCACTTTGAATTATTGCTGAACTTACTAGGGGTACTTGCAAAATCAACAGGGGGGATTGGTTTACGTTCAGCCATTAAAGTAATACACGATATCTTAGTTGAAGGAACAGATG
>LWTL01000021.1 GCA_002101235.1 Cycloclasticus sp. symbiont of Bathymodiolus heckerae
TGTAGTGGCATAGTTAAGTTGGCCACCTAATTAGAGGTGATATTATTCATCTCAAGATAAAAAGGTGAGCGCATGATGAGAAGAAGCAGACCAACATTTACCCCTGAATTTAGGCTTGAAGCAGCACAACTGGTTGTTGACCAGGGCTATATCGTTAAAGATGCAGCAGCGGCTATGGGCGTTGGTAAATCCACAATGGATAAATGGGTTAGACAGTTAAGAAATGAACGAAAAGGCATAGGCAGTCATGCAACGCCTCTAACGCCTGATCAACGCAAGATACGTGAGCTTGAAAAGCGAATAAAACGTATTGAAATGGAGAAAGAAATCTTAAAAAAGGCTACCGCTCTCTTAATGTCCGACACGATGAATGGTTTACGATGATCCAGTCGCTAAAAGAGAGCCACCCTGTAACGACCTTATGTTCAGCCTTTGGTGTGAATCGCAGTAGCTATAAGTACGGCATTAAACGACTGCGCACGATTAGCTCTGAGCAATTAAAAGAGCGAGCGTTGATCAAGTCTATATTCGCTGAAAGCAAAGGCTCTGCAGGTGCAAGAACGATAGCGCAAATAGCAACAGACAGGGGGCATCCGCTGAGTCGCTATCGAGCCAGTCGGTTAATGAAAGCTTGCCACTTACGTAGCTGCCAACAACCTAAACATAACTACAAACGTGCCACGAAAGAAAACATAGCCATACCGAACCATCTGAATAGAGAATTTAACGTTACAAAGCCTAATGAGGTTTGGTGTGGTGATGTCACGTATATTTGGACAGGGCAGCGCTGGGCTTATCTGGCCATTGTCATGGACTTGTTCTCAAGAAAGCCTATTGGTTGGTCACTATCATTGTCACCGAATAGTCAGTTAACCGCTGATGCGCTGAAAATGGCCTTTGAATCGAGAGGCAAGCCTAAAGGCGTTATGTTTCACTCCGATCAGGGCTGTCACTATACCAGTCGACAGTTTAGGCAGTACTTATGGCGCTTCCAAATAAAACAAAGCATGAGTAGACGAGGTAATTGTTGGGATAACGCGCCAATGGAGCGGTTCTTCAGGAGTTTAAAAACCGAATGGATATCCGCACAAGGTTATCAATCATTCAGTGAAGTTAAAACAGACATTGTTAAATATATAATCGGGTACTACAGCCAAGTCAGGCCTCATCAACATAACAATGGCTTATCGCCAAATGTTGCGGAGAAAAACTACTGGGCTGAATACAAAACTGTGGCCAAATTTACTTGACCACTACA
>LWTL01000022.1 GCA_002101235.1 Cycloclasticus sp. symbiont of Bathymodiolus heckerae
CAAAACGCAATTATCACAGGAAAGCCTCTGGCCGACCTGATGTGTGCTTTGATGGCTCGGTTAGTTCCTGGATAGAGCTAATAGGGGAACACTGATGGATATTTTTATCATTAGCAAGCACTCCTGGGTTTTCGCCACTATCAATTTTTTGCTTTTCATTTAAATCATTTTTAGTTTTGTTTTCATCTAAAGATGAAGGGAGAAATGACGATATATCTAAGCTACTCACTTTTTCTGTATTATGAACTGTAGCTGCTTTCCGCTCAACATTGTCTTTAGCTTTATTAGGCACCCTTGAACTCGGTTTAATTTTTGGCTTTGTGGTTTCGCCTTTAAGTTTGAGTATTTCTTGCTCTAACTTATCAATCTGCTTTTGTTGCCAAGCAAGCACTTCCAATAACACATCCACTAGCGGTGTGCGATCTTCTTCATTTATCTCTGGCAGTTTAGGTTTAGGCGAGTTCATAGAATATATTGTAAAGCAACTTTTTAATATTTGCCGGTGGATAATGAGAAGTTACGAAAATAGCTTCTAAGCGCATATAGACAAACATCTTTTGTTCATCATCACTCAAGTGTTTTATTTGATGGCACCGTGCATGACTACACTCAAATGTGGGTGGATTTGGCCGAAAAATACCTGAAGAATTTAAGTTATTGATACGCTCAAGAACGCTTTGCAAAACCTCCTTGCTGTTGTATTTCATGACATCGCTGAGTTCACGACCCGATTCAATGTTTTCAAGATACGTTTCAAACGCCTCTTTTACCTTCAGTTTTGCAGAATCCAATGCTTTTTGCGTCTTATCAGCTGAATCAGGTGCTGCTTTCTGATGGTTGGCAATACTTCTATTAAGCTGATGAGTGAGATAATTGACTCTCTCCAGTGCGTTGACAGACTTAATGTTCGTCCCTAGATAGAGTGCTTTGATTTTTCGATCAGCGTAACTTATCAGGTCTTCAACTGTAGGGTAATATTGCTTTAAAGCTTGATACTCATGATTATTGAGTAACTTGGTTCTTATTTCTTCAGTGATCTCATCCTTTTGCCAGGACTTTGGGTTATTGTCATAGCAGCCGTTTAGCCAATAAACATCATTGAGCAGGTGTCGTAATGCAGTCGCTGAAAATCCTGGAAACGGAGCTTTAGCGAAGTGAAGATTTTTAGTCCGCGATAGCCGTAGGGCCGGTTGTTTTGTCGGAGTCTGAGCGATAGCGAAGGTGGAGACAAAATAAAAGGCCATCCGACACGGCGTCAAGTCATT
>LWTL01000023.1 GCA_002101235.1 Cycloclasticus sp. symbiont of Bathymodiolus heckerae
CTCCCAAAACATCTATCTCCTGCATAATTCTGCAAGTACTGAGCTATGTATGTGCCGCACTCTGGAGTATTGGGCGAAAACGTGATTTCCTTTCCATTATCTTGGGAAGCAACCGGATAGGCATGGTAGATTCTACTGCAATACCTTCAATTTCCGTTTGAAATGGCTCCAAGCCTTTCAGGATCTGATAAAGGTCACAACCCTGCTTCTTGCGATAAACAACGCTATCTTCTTCATTAATTATTTGTGTGACTACATTCGTTGAATGTAAATCCATTCCGACGTAAAGTTTCATCTTAGTCTCCTCGTTCGTTTGATACGATGCCACTTTACATTAATGGCACCGATTCAAGGCAGGCTAGATGATTATCAGGTCTTTCCATAATGCATTAAAATATAATCGGATAATTAATAACTTTAAAAAAAATTCTGGGGTCAAGTCTTTCAAAGAAACAAAGGGTCGGAGTTGTTGATGGCTACTGTCAGTTTAGTTATATTTGATCTTACCTTCTGCAAGTTATAAGCAACTTTGTGAGCTTGTTGAAGAATGGGTAAAAATTCATCAACAAAATGGAATTCCCTTATCGGAGTCATTCGCTAAACACAAGTACATTTTAAATGCCGATCACCATAAGCTTCATCTATACGTCCGACAGGTGGCCAGTATTTATTCTCTTTTTGACTGTTATTAGGAAAGAATGCCTGTTGCTTGCTGTAAGGTAGAGTCCAGTCATCAGCGATTAGACTCGCCTGTGTATGCGGGGCATTAACTAATAGGTTGTTTTGTTGGTCGGCTAAGCCGTTTTCTATATCGACTATTTCTTGACGGATGGAGATAAGAGCAGCACAAAATTTATCCAGCTCTGGCTTATTTTCACTTTCAGTGGGCTCTATCATCAGTGTTTCATGGACTGGAAAAGAAACAGTAGGGGCATGATAGCCATAATCTATTAAGCGCTTGGCAATATCATTCACTGTTATGCCACAGCTTTTTTTAAACGCTCTACAGTCTATAATGCATTCATGAGCGATCCAGCCATTTTTTCCCTTGTAAAGAATAGGATAATAGGGAGAAAGTTTCATCGCTATGTAATTAGCATTCAAGATAGCGGTTAAAGTGGCTTTTTTTAAGCCTGCCGCCGCTAAAAATCAGGGAAACGGAGCCTAAGCGAAGTGATGATTTTTAGTCCCTGGTAGGCGGCAGGGCAATTCGCTGATCCGAAGTGCGCTAGCAGCGCGCGAGGGAGGCAAAGAATTGCATTCCGAA
>LWTL01000024.1 GCA_002101235.1 Cycloclasticus sp. symbiont of Bathymodiolus heckerae
TCATCGGTAGGCCAACGATTATCAGGTAACGCCAGTAGTGTTGTTTTCTCTTTTTCAAAAGCTTCTCTAACGGTCATGGTTTTATCTTCCGGACAAAGGCGGTCGGCGCTTTGCCCCTGACACCAGGCATCAGCCTGTGCATTCAGGTCATCTATATCAATAAAGTCCCTGGCTGCGAAGAAGTTATCACGCACATAACGAATAGCGCGCTCGACACGTCCTTTTTCATTGCCGCGATAAACGGCAACAGGGCGCGGTTCATAATGATAATGACATAGCTGTGGATTAAAGCGGATGGCATCACCTTGCCGTTCCAGTACGGCACTTTTGAGATTGTCATATAAAAGGACTTTGGGCAAGCCCTGCCAGCATTCAAAAGCGGCTTCATGTCCGCGCAAAAAGTTGGCCATCTGTTGATTAAGATAGAAACGCAGAAAGATTTGCCGGCTCCAGCTTAAGACCATGACAAACGCCATTAAAGGACGTCTGGCCTGACCGATTGTCAGATGCCCAAAGTGTCCCCAGTCCACCTGTGCCTGCTCACCAGGCAATGTTTTTAAGCGTAAAAAAGCTTCGGGTATTTTCCGGGGACGGTGTTCTGCAATCAGGTGTCTAAAATGATCAGGACCACCGGTATAACCGCGTTCTTTCACCATGGCGTAAAGACGGCTGGCACAGAGCAAGGGATATTGCTCCAGGGTTTTTAAGACAAAGGCTAAATATTCATCAATAATGGATGTACGCAGGCTTCGTTCCGCTTTAAGAATGCCTGCCTGGGATAACACACGATTGATGGCATCATGATGAATACCCAATTGCCTGGATATTGTTCCTACCGGCCATTTTTCAACGTGGTGGTAACGCAGAACCTGTGCTTCTTTTTCTTTACTGATCATCCTGTTCTCCTTCTTTAACACTGTTTAAAAGTATGAACGAATAAAGATTGACGGGGTTGTTGATGAAGAAATGCCCAACGGAGCCGTTCACTACACCGACAACCACAAAAATGACAATAATGATGAATTTTTTCGGTTAAAAATAATGATTTTTGATTCGTCGTCACTCTTTTGAGTTCGATGATAAGTAAATCATAAGGGGCTAACCCGGATGAACCCTGATACGTCACTTTTTCTTTTTGCCGCTGGCGATAATGTCGCTGACGCCTGGCATGTAAATGACGTCCTTTTGAGCTGGATTGATAGCGCTGGCAGGCTTCGCGTTGTTTTTCCAGACGAGATTGCGCAGAGCAATGCCCCGAACAATAGCGATTACCGTCGTCACAATGACTGCAAATAAT
>LWTL01000025.1 GCA_002101235.1 Cycloclasticus sp. symbiont of Bathymodiolus heckerae
GAGCCCCAAGCTTTGGCAGCAACCAAAGCCTCTTTATACAGTAATTCGATGATTTGCAGGCTCCTCAATTGAGAGACCGATAACAAGTACGAATGCTGTTTAAAGCTCCAAGCACTAAACTCGGATAGTCAACTGGGTCTCGAACCCGAATTAGCAAGGTAGAGTCAGCTTTTGTTAACTAACCTGAGATCTGTTTAAGAAGTGGTCCTCATGCTAAATTCTTCACTGGTAATTTTCAGTGATGGCTTGTTCTCTTTAAGTGAGTAAGCGATAAGCCCAGCAATGATATTAAGCATAAAGCCATGCATACTCCGGTGTCTAGAATGCTCAATCTGAGTAATATTTTTAAGCTGATCGTTGATGGTTTCAATGATAAACCGTCTAGAAAGCATGGCTTTATCCCATGCAGAGAGTAATTTTTTCTTCATGTTTTTCTTTACATTAGTGACTAGCTCAACCCCTTTATCGAATAAGTTAGCAGACAAAGCTTTACTGATATAGCCTTTATCCGCATATAATTTTCCACTCATCTCTTTGGCCAATTCAGGAACAGGTTTTCGGTCATCAACATTAGCAGGTGTAATTTTAGCAGCCAGAATATCACCGACATGATTAACAATAATGTGTAATTTAAAGCCATAAAACCAGCCCATTGTTCCTTTGCCTCTTTTGGCTATTCCAGCAAAGGTTTTATGCCGTTCAATACGAAGGTTATGACAGACCTTTATACTAGTAGCGTCAACGAAGCTAATTCCAGTTGGTTTTCCTTTAATATGTGTAAAGTAAGCACACAAAGGCGTTAACGCTTTTGGCATCACTGCTAGAAAGCGAGTGTAACTGAGAAGTTCTGGAAAATAGTCCTTATAGAACCTAGCCACAAACCCTGTGTAATAGTTCTTGAAATCGCGGTGATTTGATGAGTGAAAGGCGATAATAATCGTCATTATTTCACTCATTGTCATTCTGCCTTGTCGATTACGCTTTCGAGTACCATCCTCTATAAGTTGTGCTTCCCATTCAGGCATAAATACCTTACAAAAGTCATCGACATCACAGAATATGTCTGTTAATTTGTTCATGCGCCTGTTTTCCTTTCACCATAATCTTTGTCGTAAAAGACCTGATCGGTTAACAGGCGTTTAGTTCCCTGTTTCTTAAACAGAGTTCAGGTTAATTAGGATCGCCCTCGCCGAAGATGAGCGCTACCGAATATACCAGCCCTTAGAGCGGATCTCACCTCAGTTTATCTCTGCAACCCTACTCTATGAAGATCAGAACTATTATCAGCATTCGGGAGTAGATTTCCCGGCATTAGCAAGAGCTT
>LWTL01000026.1 GCA_002101235.1 Cycloclasticus sp. symbiont of Bathymodiolus heckerae
TCGGATGGCCTTTTATTTTGTCTCCACCTTCGCTATCGCTCAGACTCCGACAAAACAACCGGCCCTACGGCTATCGCGGACTAAAAATCTTCACTTCGCTAAAGCTCCGTTTCCAGGATTTTCAGCGATCGAATAAGAAGCGCTACTTGCTTATAATAAGGTGAATTCCTATCCATTAGGCGACTCCTTGAAATCGCTTGTCTTTGGCCAGAAATAATTCTGGCACCGTTATTTGATAGCTATGGTCAAGCACGCCACCAGTGACAACTTGTCGTTTTCCTGAACCCAGGTTGATCTGTGATTCATCAATGCGAGAAGCCCATGGATGCTTATAATAATTTGCAAGAAATAGAAATAATCGGTTTGTTTTTATCGTTTTACTTCTATTTAATAACGATTGTACTTTTCTTGGGCTTAAGTTGCTTAGCCCTTGAAAAACTTCAGCCGCATGTTCAAACGATATTGTTGTTGGTACCGCATTGAGTAATTCAAAGGCGGCAAGCTCAGGGCTACTTGCTTTTAACTGAGTGTTATTCACGTCTATTTCTATCAAATCTGATGGAACTTCTTTGAGCAGTTTGTTACTTGTGACAAATAGCCAGTCTGGATTTTCACTCTGAATTGCTAAGGTATTTTTCAAATATTCATCATCACCGGATTGAGCTAAAGATAGTTCGTCACAATATTTAGGGAATGCTTTAAACCATAGTGGCAAAGCTGTCTTAGGAGGCACTTCGAGCCAGATATGTTTTTCTTGTAATTGGATATAATGAGACTTTCCCTGATAGGTCAAGCTTGTTAGACCAGCCAAGTGAGCAGGAATTTCAAGTTGATCTACGAGGCAGCCGATAGCATTGTGCCACTGAGGTTTTTTACCTGGCCGAGCATAAACGCCGGAACGGAGTTTTTGTAACCAACCATTTTTAACATACTTTTGAGCAAGTTGAGGGCTTACGTCATGCTTGCTTAGCCATGCCTGTATGACCAGAGAGCCTGGTGATGTGTTCTGTATAAGCCAGTTTAACTTTGATGACATAGTTATACCTAGGGTTTAATCTTAGTCAATATACTAAACCAGTTTAAAAATAATTCAATAGTTAAACTAATAGTTTAACTATATTACATATTATAAACTTGAATAAATCACGAGTAATACCCATTTACAGTCAATCGACATCCAATATTTTCCACTTCCAGCGTTCGCTGAAAATCCTGGAAACGGAGCTTTAGCGAAGTGAAGATTTTTAGTCCGCGATAGCCGTAGGGCCGGTTGTTTTGTCGGAGTCTGAGCGATAGCGAAGGTGGAGACAAAATAAAAGGCCATCCGA
>LWTL01000027.1 GCA_002101235.1 Cycloclasticus sp. symbiont of Bathymodiolus heckerae
CATTGTCTCCAAATGACTTGACGCCGTGTCGGATGGCCTTTTATTTTGTCTCCACCTTCGCTATCGCTCAGACTCCGACAAAACAACCGGCCCTACGGCTATCGCGGACTAAAAATCTTCACTTCGCTAAAGCTCCGTTTCCAGGATTTTCAGCGAATGATCAAATTCATATGTGTATAAAACGTCACCCCAAACTAACCCGTGAAGAATTCAAAGATTATTGGATGAATAAACATGGCCCGTTCTTTATGGAAAACGCTGATGCAATGGGCGCAAAAAAATACGTCCAATCACATACTTTGGACACACCACTGAATGAAGGGCTAAGAACTTCCAGAGGGATGCTAGCTGAGTATGATGGTGTTGCTGAAGTCTGGTTCGAGTCAGAAGAAGCACTGATGGAAGGAATGAGTTCTCCCGAAGGGCAGAAATTAGGTGCTACATTGCTAGAAGATGAAGGTAATTTCATCGATCACTCAAAGTCTTCGGCGTTTATTGTTAATGAGCATGAATTCTAAGGTAGTTGGTACACAGAAGGAGGGTAGAAGAACCATGAATAGATGTAAGCTTACTCCGGAACAGCAGGCGCTGGTCGAGATATGGGAGCGGCACATGGCCGCCGAGTTCGACGAGAAGAGTATCAATGCAACCATGGAGACAATGACGTCGGATCCCTTCGTCAATCATGTACCTGTAATGACAGGTGGTGTTGGCTCTAGTGAAGTCCGCCACTTCTACAGTACTTATTTCATCCCAGGTCATCCACCGGACACCGAAGTCGTACCAGTCGCTCGTACGGTTGGAGATGACCGCCTAGTGGACGAACTGATTCACAAATTTACCCACACGATCGAGATGCCGTGGATTCTCCCCGGTGTGTCGCCTACGGGCAAACGTGTCGAAGTTACCGTCATCGTGGTTGTGCAGTTTAAAGAAGGAAAGATCGCCGGTGAGCGCATCTACTGGGACCAAGCCTCCGTACTCGCGCAGGTCGGCTTGATCGACGCAGGAAAACTCCCCGTGACGGGAACCGAGGCCTCCCGCAAAGTCGTCGACCCCACACAGGAACCATCCAATAAGTTAATCATGCGGGTGAGTGAATAACAAAGCGGAGGCAAGCCTGCTATACCCGGGCTTGCAAGGCACTGCACCTGAGCGTCTACAGGCTACGCTCGTACCTTGCTCCGGCGTTCTGGCGGCAGGTGGATTTTATAACTAGTACAGCGCCCCGTAAGTTCGTACAAAAAAATTGGTATTACATAATGCTGTAGAATTAGGTGATATGATCCCAAACAATGCAAATAAACAGCTCCTTTGACAACCCAAGAAAAAGAAATACTGA
>LWTL01000028.1 GCA_002101235.1 Cycloclasticus sp. symbiont of Bathymodiolus heckerae
TTGGGTCGGGACGAGGTGACGAGGACGAATCGGGGCGCCGAAGGCATTAGCGGTCGCGTTAAGTTTTTGCCGCTTGCTTGGGCTGGGATGCCCAAAACAAGCTTTCGCAAAAATAGCGACTCCCCGCGGGCTTCTCGCATTGATGAATCACAGATCAACCTGGGTTCAGGAAAACGACAAGTTGTCACTGGTGGCGTGCTTGACCATAGCTATCAAATAACGGTGCCAGAATTATTTCTGGCCAAAGACAAGCGATTTCAAGGAGTCGCCTAATGGATAGGAATTCACCTTATTATAAGCAAGTAGCGCTTCTTATTCGATGTCTCCCCTTTGCTGCAGAAGAAACCTGCTTTGCATTAAAGGGCGGAACAGCCATAAATCTTTTTGTTAATAATTTTCCGAGGTTATCTGTCGACATTGATTTGGTCTATTTGCCTTTAGAACCAAGAAAAGAAGCGCTTCAGAATGTGCATGCAGCTCTAGCAAGAATTGCAGAGAGATTAAATAACTCTACAAGCCTAAACGCAATTCTACAAGACAACAAGCCTGATGAAATGAGGATAATTGTTGGCACCATAGGGCGGGCGCAAGACGCAGCACAAATAAAAATTGAAGTATCTCCCGTTGCAAGGGGAACACTTCATAAAGCCAATACCTGCGACATCATTGAAAAGGTTGAAGATGAATTTGGATTTGCCTCAATTCAAATGGTATCACTCCCAGACCTGTATGGTGGAAAGCTATGTGCGGCGATGGATCGTCAACACCCAAGAGACTTATTCGATGTAAAAATATTATTGCAATCTAGAGGTGTAGATCGTGAAATTTTCATCGGCTACTTAGCTTATTTACTTTCGCATAACCGCCCGATTTCAGAAGTCATGAACCCAAGGTGGAACAATATTGGTGAGACGTTTCACAAAGAATTCAACGGCATGACATTTGAACCAATCACATTGGAAGAATTGCAAAACGTACCTACATCAATGGTTCAATCACTAAAATCACAGTTTAAGCAGTCTGATTTTGACTTTTTACTTTCATTCAAGTCAGGCGATCCAGATTGGAGCTTAGCGCCTCATGAGCAAATACAGTATTTACCAGCGGTGCAATGGAAACTATTAAATATTCAAAAAATGCCTGCTGGTAAGCGACAATCAGCATTAGAAACGTTAAATAAAACTATGCTCAGCTGGCTTGAAGGGTAACTCATGCAAGCAAATAATTAACAACAAAAGTCGAACACAATATCATGCATAAAAAACACGGATAGTTTTATCTTTCCCCACTTTCTATTTTCTTCATGAGTGTTCCCTTTAAAACATAAGCTTGCAAGAAAACATCCTATAAA
>LWTL01000029.1 GCA_002101235.1 Cycloclasticus sp. symbiont of Bathymodiolus heckerae
GAATGCCTTCTCAATCGTCCAGCGCTTGTAGTACAGCATTGCAATTGTTCCAGGGTTGATTGACTCCGGTAGGGTTGTTATAAAGCGATGAAGCTTTCCGGTTTCGGGATCACGATAATTGACGATAGTAAAGCTGATACCCTTGTTTTCATAAAGACTGTATGCTTCAACCCCAGTGTTAATCTCGTGGCTTGTATCGAAAGGAATTGATTCAACAAAAGTGGCAACAGAATTCTCCTTTAAAACTGAAATCATCAAATTTCCGTACTCTACCTGGTGATTCCAGAAAGCATAATCAGTGACCGCTTTATCATAGACGTAAATGCACTTTTGGGTGTTGTTTTTAGTTTGGTTTTGTCTCTTGAGTTGGTTGCGCAGAAGGGGTATTTCCTGATGCCGCTGGGTTCCATTAGTAATCAGCGAAAAAGGTCTGAGCAAACCATTTCTGAGGTTTAAAGTGTAGATAAATCCTGCTGCGTAGACTTTTCCATTGCTGCCTTTTCCTGTATGACAAGCATGATCAATAAAATGTCCATCAGCTGCTAATACGGTATAGTCATTCAGTTCAGGGAATGACTTTAGATAATCAATACCGTGTAATGACAAGGCTTCACTGTATAGGTCATAGCTTTGCTGCTCAACCGCTTCGAGCATACTCACCCGTCTAGGTGATTTGAGTGATTTAAAATAGGTGGAAAGAGGGTAGGATTCGTTATGGATTTCTTCTGCTGTCTGTAAAAAATGACGGCCACTATCCACCGTGCTGATGCAACGCAATATCCCAAGACGAATAAAGTTAACATCGTTCAGTTCGGGACATGCCCGTTTCCACAAAGGATAACGTTCTGCTAATATGGCATTTTCCATACTCTTGTTACAGTGGTCAAAGATAAAGTCATTCAGTGTCTGGGGTTCGACCATGGGAGTTTCCGATTATAAGGTTTATAAAACGGAAATTTCTAAAAAAAATTTTTCGTCATTGCAAGCTTTATTTTAAGTTATTTTGTTGTTTTCATAGGCTTATCCAGAGAAGAATTTTCAGGATTGATCAAAATCCGAGAGCAGGACAAGATCTCCCTATAGCGCCTTTAAAATAAGGCATACTGTCTAAGTTTCTTAGCTATTGTACCTTTCAATGGAAACACTGATGTCCAAGATAGAGAGCTTTGATTTTTCGATCAGCGTAACTAATCAGATCATCAATGGTAGGGTAATATTGCTTTAAAGCTTGATACTCATGATTATTGAGTAACCGGGTTCTTATTTCTTCAGTGATCTCATCCTTTTGCCAGGACTTTGGGTTATTGTCATAGCACCCGTTCAGCCAATAAACATCATTGAGTAGATGCCGT
>LWTL01000030.1 GCA_002101235.1 Cycloclasticus sp. symbiont of Bathymodiolus heckerae
AACTTTCCTGATTTATTTTCATGGTTGCTGAATGAAATGGGGGAACTTCCACTACCACGAAAGGAGCGTGGAGTGGCTAAGCCTAACCCTCTGAAACTAATAGATGTCCCGTGTTAAGTGGGTAGCCAAATTGATAAAAATAGCGATGTCCGCCTTAGCCCAGCTTCCACTACACATACAACTACCCAAAACAGCAACAAATATGCAACAAGCCCAGCGCTTGTTTCATGGCAGGGGACATGCCTATGCTGATTTACATCATGTCACTATCGACTGGCTTCCACCCGTGATATTAATCACTTTATTTGCGCCTGAGCCACTGGCTGCAGTTGAAGTACTTGCAGATTATTTATTACCGCGATTAGCAGAATGTAAAAGCGTGCAATTGCAACACCGCTATCAGCTATCCGGACCGATAGATATTATTCGCGGCGCAGCTATTACCCGGCTGGTCATTCAGGAAGATAATTTACACTTCAATATCAATTTAGGACAGACCCGCAATACTGGCTTGTTTCTGGATATGCGCAACGGGCGCAGGTGGGTGCAGGAGCAGAGCGAGGATAAACGCGTACTCAATTTATTTGCCTATACCTGCGGCTTTTCAGTGGCTGCAATAGCTGGCAATGCCAAGTCGGTACTCAATGTTGATATGAGCAGTGCCGCACTGAATGTCGGGCGCGAAAATCACCGTTTAAACCAGCAAGCGCTGGATCGAGTGCGCTTTGAAAAACTTGATATCTTTAAGTCCTTTAGCCGACTCAAAAAGCGCGGGCCGTTTGACCTATTGATTTGCGACCCACCCACTTTGCAAAAAGGCAGCGTCGATATAACCCGGGATTATCCGAAAATATTACGCCGCCTCGATCAATTTATGGCGCCAGACGCCACCCTGCTACTATGCTTAAATGCCCCCGAACTGGGACGTGATTATTTGCTAGCACATATCGCAGAACTCGCGCCACAATACATACTAACTGAAGAAGTAAAGCCGCCCGAAGTATATCGGGAAACGCAAGATAAAGGATTAAAGATACTATGTTTTAAAGCCGGGTAGTGAACCTAAGAACCCATTAGAATAAAGCTGAAAATGTCTCTCTATCCATACTAAAGCCCGCAGCATTTTGATGCCCGCCGCCACCGAAATCCACTGCCAGCTTAGATACATCAAATTCACCGATAGAGCGTAGGCCACATTCATAACATTGCCTCCTGCCATGATAGTGATATAGACTTTCAGAAAAATAACTTCCAAAAAAGCGAAGGTGATTATTGAAAGCTGGTTTATAATTTCCGCTCCGACCGGCCTCATTCATAAAAAACATTCAAAGTGGCAATCCTCACTTTTTCAAA
>LWTL01000031.1 GCA_002101235.1 Cycloclasticus sp. symbiont of Bathymodiolus heckerae
TGCAACGCAATCTGGAAAAAGTTATCGCATCGATCGGACCAAGCAAAGCAGTGAAAAGTAAGCAGCTTAGCTTGGATCTGGCTGATATTACCGATCTTAAACACCCCAGAGTTGCCTCGATCAACGGAGACAATATGGTTTATGCGGCCAGTCTTCCAAAAATCGCCATTCTTCTAGGCGCATTCGTGGAAATTGAGCGCGGCAAAATGGCTCTAAATCAGAATACCCGCAAGACACTGACCGATATGATCCGGCATTCATCGAATCAGGCTGCGACCGAAATGTACCATCGCGTAGGTGAAGAGAGACTGGCGGAAATTCTGCAATCTGATCGTTACAGGCTTTATAATCGGTTTGTAAACGGTGGTCTTTGGGTAGGTAAGGAATACGGTAAGTCTAGCGCATGGAAACGCGATCCATTGCATAACATTTCTCATGGTGCTACCGCTAAAAATCAGGGAAACGGAGCCCAAGCGAAGTGGTGATTTTTAGTCCCTGGTAGGCGGCAGGGCAATTCGCTGATCCGAAGTGCGCTAGCAGCGCGCGAGGGAGGCAAAGAATTGCATTCCGAATAGCCGTCCAGCCATTGAGGTAGTCTTAACGGAGCAGGGTTTTGTGCGTAGTTGAGACGGACGCAGGGCGGCCAGGGCATCTCCCATTCGCTGCGTAGGCGAATGAATTATGGCGACAGGAGTCCCAAAATTTCGTGAGGTAGCATGGCGCGCCTGCGCAATGCAAACTGCCCGCTTTTATTATATGCTGGAAACGGGTCGTCTGGTTTCAGAACCACTGGCTTCTGAAATGAAAGAAATCCTGTCCAAACCTGCTATCCAGCACAAGTTTGTAAAAGGGCTGGCGGAAGCCCGTCCCGGCGCTAAAATTTATCGCAAATCAGGCTCGTGGAGAAGCTGGCATGCAGACAGTGCAATTATCGAAAGCGGTGCTCACAAATTCATTGTCGTCGCGCTTGCCGAACATCCTGACGGAGGCAAGTGGATGCAGAAATTGATCGTGCCGCTGCACGATCTAATCGTTCCAGATAAACTGGCTGCTAATGATCTCCAGCCGTTTCAATAAGTTATAACTAATCCACACCATTTAACGGGTATGCAGCTAGGGCCTTTTTGTGTTCGCGGACAAGCATCAGGCTAAATATCAACCACAGTACAACAAGCAAAACATTAAAGATAAAAAACTGTTTGATCGACAGCGACAAAAACTGAACGCCTAACGAACAAGGTTAGATTGTGATCGCGAAGCGAGCCACAATCTGAACCGTTTGTTGGACAAGCCCGGCCCGTTAGTAGGAAGTCTGTTAAATCGTTTCTATGAAAATAGCTTTTTGCTGATTAGCT
>LWTL01000032.1 GCA_002101235.1 Cycloclasticus sp. symbiont of Bathymodiolus heckerae
GTTAAGATGGCACTACAGAGACCCTCAAAAAAAACACCATTGATTCTAAAGGAATTTTTATGATGAAAATTTAATGCGAACCATAAATCAATGACTTGGAGAGATCAAGGTGACGAAGATAGGTTAAGAAAGCGCTTTGCGGATAAAGGCTGGGATAGAGATGCCAACAAAGTATTTATCTTTGGCTTTAGCCGGGGCGCTTATGCTGCACGGCGATTATCGGGTTTAATTGCCCAATGTGGTGTGCCAGAAAAATCACGCGACCTCGATTTAGCCTGGCAGCTGTATTTAAGGCGCGATAAAAAAAGTATTAAAGATTTAAAGAAGCAAGGGCGTTTATTCGATATTTCGATAGAAATGCTAGGTGTATGGGACACGGTAAAAACCACCACAGATGCAGACTTTAATGATAATAAGTTGCCGGATTGCGTGGTTAAGGGATATCACGCCATGGCGATTGATGAAAAGCGCAAGTTATTCCCGGTGTTGAAATGGAATGCCGAGGGGCGTGTTACCCAGATATGGTTTTCTGGTGTGCACTCTGATGTCGGCGGTGGGTATGAAGAATGTGGCTTGTCGGATATTTCTCTAAAATGGATGATTGATCGTGCGTATGAGCACGGTGTGAAATTTAAAGCCAGTGCAGTCAGGAAACTTAAGCTAGACCCTTGCGGTGTATTACACGACTCCAGCGTCGGTATCTGGGAGAAATTGGGCATAAAAGTGCGCGCTATTGGTAAATCCGCAAAGGTGACGAGCGCGACCAAGGAACGTGTGAAAAAATTAGCAGATTACAATCCCGATAATTTGCCCGACAAGCCGAATTATGTCGTTTGAAAATTTGGGGAGTAGGCTAAAGCCTACTCCCCTGACTGGATAACGAACAAGGTTAGATTGTGATCGCGAAGCGAACCACAATCTGAACCGTTTGTTGGACAAGCCCGGCCCGTTAGTAGGAAGTCTGTTAAATCGTTTCTATGAAAATAGCTTTTTGCTGATTAGCCCGATTGATTAATCAGACTTCGTTTTTTACAACTTAATTGAACCTTGAGCGTTGCCCATTGCAGTCAACTCCTAAAGTTCAAGTATCAGGGCATTTTTTATGCTTTAATCCCCGATTTTAGCTCAAACACCTCCCTTAGCCTATCTTCGTCACCTTGATCTCTCCAAGTCATTGATTTATGGTTCGCATTAAATTTTCATCATAAAAATTCCTTTAGAATCAATGGTGTTTTTTTTGAGGGTCCCTGTAGTGCCATCTTAACTTGCTCTGCCCCTTGATTTTCCCTGGTTTTTCACCGATGCTAGTGGTATGTATATTCGAAGAACCAAAACAAAAAGCCTTGAAGACGGCTCAGCTTATTTCACTTACCG
>LWTL01000033.1 GCA_002101235.1 Cycloclasticus sp. symbiont of Bathymodiolus heckerae
ATGACATAATGATTTTTTACGATAACCACCAAAAAGGGATGATCAGAATCTTCAATGCTATTATTGGGTGTTATTATACCATAATGGATTGATTTAAAAGAGTATTATTTATTTCGTGCAAGCACTATATAAGCTTCTTAATTTAATAGCAGGGATACAGAACATGAGAGCTGGAGGTAATATTAACGCAATAATTTTCTAGGCGGCTTTCTTAAATTACGCTCGCTGAAAATATCTTCAGGAATGCCCACATCATATTGGACTGAACTATATTCCATCAAAGTGCTGCACCCGTGTTTAAATTTTTAGCTTCTGATTTGGTGATAGTGGGGCGACCTTCGATAGTATCAACCGCTAGTGCTGTATAGGTTTTGTATTTTTTACCTTGCTTATCATAGTATTCAGTTGAGATGGGCAAAAAAGTAGTTTTATGGATATACATAATATACTTTGAAAACTCTACATCTTCTGGTTTAACCGGAGTATTTTCAACAATATAATAATTATCATCAGTACCGATCAATAGATGTTTATCGGCTGCAAGGTTACGACCCGATACATCTTCGTAAAGAAAATTAGAACCGACAAAGCTGGTACGTTTATCTGATGCTGCAATTCGTTTAACCAGATCCAGTGCAGGTAAATAGGGCCAGCGATCATCATCGGATTCGATTTTCTTTAACACCATAAACACCATCTTGTTTACATCCGCAGGGCGGCTGAAGTAAACATACATTTTCTGGTCGCCTTCATAGGCATTATTTTCAATTGCATCTGTTGTCGGGACATCTCTGCGCAAGATAACAAATTCACGGGTACGGGTACGATTTTGCGCATCGGTAATGGTCATTTTTACCTTAGCTTTACCATCTTGTCCCTGGTAATACGAAGTATAGTTAGTGCGGTTGACGATTTCATCAACACCCGGTGTTGCAGAAAATACTACGCTACTGGCTAGTAAAGTACTAAAGCCTAAAAATAGTTGTTTTAATGCCATAAGTGTCTCCTGATTATTTAGTAGGAGGGGCTTTAGCCGCGACTGTTTGCTATCCCATCGCGGCTAAAACCCCTCCTACAGTATTATTAAGAAATTCGGTTGATTTATACAGATTCGTTAAGGTTTCTAAAGAAAAGCCCTGGCATAAGTGTTATTACTGCAGGAAGAATAAGTAATGAGCTGACACCTGCTAGAAACAGGATCGCTGCAATAAATACCCCCGCTAAAAATCAGGGAAACGGAGCCTAAGCGAAGTGATGATTTTTAGTCCCTGGTAGGCGGCAGGGCAATTCGCTGATCCGAAGTGCGCTAGCAGCGCGCGAGGGAGGCAAAGAATTGCATTCCGAATAGCCGTCCAGCCATTGAGGTAGTCTTAACGGAGCAA
>LWTL01000034.1 GCA_002101235.1 Cycloclasticus sp. symbiont of Bathymodiolus heckerae
ACGGAGCAGGGTTTTGTGCGTAGTTGAGACGGACGCAGGGCGGCCAGGGCATCTCCCATTCGCTGCGTAGGCGAATGAATTATGGCGACAGGAGTCCCAAAATTTCGTGAGGTAGCATGGCGCGCCTGCTCGCTGGTCTTTATGCTGATGGGTCTATTATTTACCAGCCTTTCTATCTCATTAGATATTGCCATCCTACCTATCCTGACGATGATTTTTGTGGTTGTTATTGCCAGAGCCGTATCGATCTATACTTCTATCGGTATCGCCAACCAGGTAACCTCGGAAGAAAGCATCCCTATGAACTGGCAACATTTACTTTCTTGGGGAAGCCTGCGTGGTTCAATTGCAGTGATTATGGTGTTGTTAATTCCAGATGATCTTAGCCTGCCTGACTGGCAGTACGATTACTCGATTAAAGAATTTATTATTGCTATCACTATAGGCAGCATTTACTTCACGCTATTATTTAAAGCGACTACGATTGGCAAGGTGATCCGCTGGCTAAAAATTGATGCTTTATTACCGCATGAGCAAATGAGTTATTTTAAGAGCAAAGCACTTATTTATCAGACCTTATGCGCAAAAAGCAAAGATCTGTTTGATAACCGTGATATTAGTGAAGCACAATATAATGCATTAAGCTCAGAGTACCAGCACCTTTATAAACAAGTTTGCCAGCAATGTGAAGATCAGACCAAAGACCTAAGCCATATCGGCGAAAACATGTTGCGCATATACACCCTGGCTTTGCAAAAAGGCGAATTAAAAGAGCTATTTTGATGTGATGAAATTACTGAGAGCATCTACAAGAAAAATCTGCTCATTTTAGATACCCAGACCGAGCAGGTTTAAGCCGATCGTCCTAAGTTAAAATCACTTAATACCTACTTTAGCTCTTATAAAAGCATCGCCAGATTGATCAGCTTTTTGCGGCGCATTTTGTTTTTACCCTCAGCCAAAAATGAAACACATGAGCTTTATCTGTATTACCGAACCCAATATAAATTAATTAACAAGGTGCTGGAAGAATTAGCCGTCATGGAGAAGTCTCCCCTGACTGCAATTTTTGACGATGCGCAAGCCATACAGAATGTTATCAAAATTCATGAGAGTTTAAAGAAGAGTAATGTCAAGCAAATGGAAGCTGAGATCAATCGCTGAAAATCCTGGAAACGGAGCTTTAGCGAAGTGAAGATTTTTAGTCCGCGATAGCCGTAGGGCCGGTTGTTTTGTCGGAGTCTGAGCGATAGCGAAGAAGGCGCGCCATGCTACCTCACGAAATTTTGGGACTCCTGTCGCCATAATTCATTCGCCTACGCAGCGAATGGGAGATGCCCTGGCCGCCCTGCGTCCGTCTCAACTACGCACAAAACCCTGCTCCGT
>LWTL01000035.1 GCA_002101235.1 Cycloclasticus sp. symbiont of Bathymodiolus heckerae
TAAATACTGGGGAAAGGAGGGAGTATTATCGGTTAATTAGAGGGCGTGGTACTAGTACCACGCCCCTTAAATAACCGATAATAAATTTACGCCGTCAATGCCTTACCTTTATATGTCCATTTAAATGGTTTGGCCATCGTTTCATTGAAATAATTCATAAATTTAAATATTTTGTTTCTTAGATCATCCTTTGAAATAAAATTCCCTCGTTTGATAACTTTTCTCATTAAGATACCGAACCAAATTTCAATCTGATTCATCCATGAAGCATGCTTAGGCGTGTAGTGAAAAACAATACTTCTATCAGCGGTCATCAAGTAGTCTTCTCGTGTTTGCATTGATTTCAATATTCCACTTTTGCCTTTTATACCTAGATCCTGAGTGTCTCCACAATAGTCGGCAACAAAGCGTACAAGGCTTTCTGATTTATGGGTATTTAACTGATCGGCAATAAAATGATATACCTTACCACCTGGGTTTTTATCAATAAGGTATTTGATCGACTCAACAAAATCCGGTTCAGTTCGTGTCTCTTGAATCAGGCCGTTTATAATGCCCGTTGCCACATTGAACCCGCCCAAAAGTGTTTGTGTACCATGGCGTGCATACTCAAATTCGATAGATTGAATTTGACCTGTCCTCATAGGTAGATCGGGGGAAATTCTTTCCAATGCCTGAATCCCCGTCATTTCATCAACACTTATAATAACCTCTTCTGGATTTTTTAGAGCAGCTCCATAAAGTCTGCAAATGTCTTCAATTCTTTCTTCTTTCCGCTCATCCGCTTTTGCATTCAGCCAGTACTGGCTGTGATGGGGTTTTAAGTCATTTTCTTTTAAAAGTCGCCCCAGATGGTTTCGGGAGATGCTTTCGACAATATTCTGTTTGACTGCTTCTGAGGCCAGTTCCTTATGCGTCCAATGAGTGATAGGGCGGCCATAATCGATAGGTTTTTCACAAGCAAGTGCTATAATCTTACACCGCTGTTCCGGTGTAAATGTATCTGGAGCTCCAGAGCGTGGAAGGTCTTGCAGTCGCTCTCGGACTGGCTTATCAGCCAGTTCATTCCAGCGGGCTGTCCAGTCCGTAATCATATTGTTTCGCACATCAAGTTTTTTCGCAATCGCTTTGTATTTCATTCCTGTGCTCGCTATTAAAATAATTTTCGCTCGTAGCACCATATTAAATTTTTCTGTCTGTTTGCGGATAATTTTGTTTAATATTTCACGTTCATTTTCTTCCAAAGTAACTGGGTATTTCGGTTTTTTCATGCCTTCCTGTATGGCGGATTGGAGTATTATTGACTAGGATACTAAATACTGGGGAAAGGAGGGAGTATTATCGGTTAATTAGAGGGCGTGGTACTAGATTGAGAGAACAACTTTTT
>LWTL01000036.1 GCA_002101235.1 Cycloclasticus sp. symbiont of Bathymodiolus heckerae
TAGCGAGCGTATTTTCTATCATTTTCTTGAACAAAAAGCCCGTCCAGTAGTGCTCGTGCCTCAGGAGTAAGTTTTTGATCTATGAAAGTGGCCAGTTCTTTTTTTCTCTGATTAAGACCATCCAAAATAATTTTAGAAAGAAGCCCATAGCCTGGAACTTGAATGCGTTTTTGTATCAGAAGATCAACACAACGCCAGAAAATTAGCTTAGGTTTTAGCTGTGAACGTGCCATTTCAGAAACTTCCTGTTTGATAAGTCGCTCCGCATTTTTATCAAAATTATGAAATCCATAAAAGTCTAAGATAATCTGACGATGATAGTGAATTCTGCTCCGTAAATATTCTTCGATGTGGAAGTCTTCGCATTTAAAATTGAGTTTTCTAGCAACATATTCCACATCACGAGGATAATAATCGATCAGTGTAAAAAACCTTTTGCTTGCCTTAAAATACCCACACGCCAAGACAAAGCCAATTTGGTGGGTAGGTTTTCGTAAATTGTGTGTGATCTCCATTAAACTGGATGTAACATCAAAAAACTTTTTTCTCTCTCCGCTATTAAAGATTGGAGCTTTATCAAATCGCTCCTGTTCTGTTGCATTGAGTATTTTCATTCTTGCCATGGTGATCCCCTTTCTTTTCTTTCAAAAACACGTTACCTTTTATTCACTATATGAAAGAGGTTATTGCAAGGCAATAGCGGTGATTATCCGTGACGTTGAAAAATCTTGCGCAAACGGTCGTTTATTAAAGGGTGGAAATATGATTTTTGGATATAGCAGAGTTTCAAAAGGTGACGATCAGAATGCCAGGCTGCAAATTAAGGCATTCAAAGAAGCAGGCGTTGAAAAAACATTCAGGGAAACCGCATCCGGTGGACGTTGGGATCGCCCTGTCCTTCATGAAATGCTGAATCAGCTCAGGGAAAATGACATTGTTATTGTCTGGAAGCTAGATCGGCTGTCCCGATCGCTTAAAGATCTGTTGGTTATTATGGAGAAGATTGATCAGGCTAGTTCCGGTTTTAAAAGTTTGACAGAAGCCATTGATACCACAACGCCAGCTGGTCGCATGATGATGCAAATGGTAGGCTCATTTGCAGAGTTTGAACGAGAAATGATACGAGAAAGAACAAAAGCCGGACTTGATGCCGCCAGGGCTGAAGGTCGCATTGGTGGGCGAAGGCCAAAGCTACGCAAAGATCAAAGAAAAGATATTGCCGTCAATGTTATCTCAGGGAGAAAATCTGGGGCAGATATGGCTAGGCTATATAACGTCAGTGAAGCCACAATTTCACGGATTGTTGCCAGCCATCGCTGAAAATCCTGGAAACGGAGCTTTAGCGAAGTGAAGATTTTTAGTCCGCGATAGCCGTAGGGCCGGTTGTTTTGTCGGAGTCTGAGCGATAGCGAAGGTGGAGACAAAATAAAAGGCCATCC
>LWTL01000037.1 GCA_002101235.1 Cycloclasticus sp. symbiont of Bathymodiolus heckerae
TCGGAATGCAATTCTTTGCCTCCCTCGCGCGCTGCTAGCGCACTTCGGATCAGCGAATTGCCCTGCCGCCTACCAGGGACTAAAAATCATCACTTCGCTTAGGCTCCGTTTCCCTGATTTTTAGCGAATGACGTTTCAGAGTTGAGTCTGTAGGGCGCGGCGGCATTGTTGCCTCAGTTTCAGCCACTAATTGCTGAATTACATCACGCTTAACTTCCGCTTCTACAGGAATTTCTGTTTTCGCGCTTACCGGCTTTACAACCTCTTCAGTAACAGTCTCTTTGCTATCATCCTGCTGGGTAGCAGTATTTTGTAGATAATGACGTCTTAGGGCAGAATCCTCAGGGAATGGTGCTTCCAGATTCTGTTTCCCAGCAGCTAAGTTCTGCATATAATGCCATCTTAACGCGGAATCTTCTGGAATAACGCTAACTGGCTTGCTCGCCTTGGCCTGCTCTGCTACCGCTGAAAATCCTGGAAACGGAGCTTTAGCGAAGTGAAGATTTTTAGTCCGCGATAGCCGTAGGGCCGGTTGTTTTGTCGGAGTCTGAGCGATAGCGAAGGTGGAGACAAAATAAAAGGCCATCCGACACGGCGTCAAGTCATTTGGAGCCAATGTTCCGACCCCTTGTTGGGTCGGGACGAGGTGACGAGGACGAATCGGGGCGCCGAAGGCATTAGCGGTCGCGTTAAGTTTTTGCCGCTTGCTTGGGCTGGGATGCCCAAAACAAGCTTTCGCAAAAATAGCGACTCCCCGCAGGCTTGGCTTTTACTGGCTCTGGTGCTGACGTCACATCAGACTTAACTACACTCGTCTGTGCTGTTGTATCTGATTCTGAACCTTCTGCTTGTTTTTTCTGACGAAAATAATACCACGCAGCACCAACAATTATTAAAACCACCACAAATTCAAACACGCTCTTCCCCTTTTATTGCATTTTCTTATTATAATATGGGTGTAAAAAGCATATCTCGTACGCTCTTTACAAACGCCCATTACTCAGCAAGCATTATTCCATATAATAAAGCGGATAGTAATAGAATTTTGTTATTCTTTTCAAGCTAGTCTTAATAATCCTAGAAACCGCAGTTGACCGCTACAATCGTAAATATTCGACTAACACTTACTACGCAGAATCAACGTGTTAGGTGGTTTCTAAACTGGCGGTTCAGCGGATAAAGCCATAAGTCCTTGATGGGTACGCTTTGTTTGCCAGCCGGGCCTAACTTGCCACGGCCTTTAGTTTTACCTACGTAGATCCAGTTAGCGGCTTTGTAACAGGTACCTGCAAATCGCTCGGTATCAACAAAAGTTTCCAGTAACACCGGACGTATGCCATAACGCTCTTCCCATTGTGTAGGAAGGCGACGAGCTATCATGGATAAAATAGTGGAAGCGAGGTTTTTGGATTTCACCCAGGGCATAATCAAAAAGCGGGCA
>LWTL01000038.1 GCA_002101235.1 Cycloclasticus sp. symbiont of Bathymodiolus heckerae
TGGTGAGCTTTAGAGTGCTGGTTTATAGGATGTTTTCTTGCAAGCTTATGTTTTAAAGGGAACACTCATGACTAACATAATAAACCTCCAAAAATAGTAATACTTAGACTTAGACAAGTAAGAATGAACCGGACTCGACCAAACGAAACCGGCTTTCAAATTGTTTAAGCATTAGCTTAATAAGTCTACAGCATAAGTTTACAGCATAACAATATTATAAATTTTTGAAGCACACCTTACAAAACTAACCGACTTAAAATGATTTCCGTATTGTATTTTGGTACTAAATTATAGCTAAATCTTGAAAAGGTTAATGCATGATTATTATACTCAATGACTACAAGGGGTCATAACCAGCCCCGCAAAAACCAGAAAAACCAAAAAAATAAAGCCACCTAACCGAAGCCCATCAGGCTCCGGTCGACGAGTCTACTGCATAGCCCCCTGAATAACCTCAGAGGCACTATTAGCTGCATCCTGTAATGCCTTAGTAGATAAATGAGCATACCGCTGAGTCACAGATGGATCACTATGCCCCAGGATCTGCTGCACCTCATACAGAGTACGCCCATCATTAACCAGGAAACGGGCATATCCATGGCGCAAATCATGTATCCTAAGATGCTCCGATCCAGCCTTCTTACGCAACCGTCCCCAGGCTTTACTAATCGTGGTGTAGGGCTTACCAGTCTGCCAATTGATAAACAGATACTCATCAGCACCCTGTTGATTAAGCACATTAATAGCACTGTCATTAAGTGGCACCGATCGGATGCGTTTAGACTTGGAGTTGCTGGCAGGTATTTTCCAGACCCGTCTATCAATATCCACCTAATCCCATCTGGCAGATAAAGCCTTATTAAGCCTGGCACCTGTACTGAGCAGGTACATAATAATACGACAAACAGCCCTATTATCATCAGTCTGCAACACGTCCATCAGCTGTTCCAGCTCAGCCTCAGACAGATAGTTCTCCATTTTATTATCCTCATGGAATAGTGGTACTCTTACAGCCGGATTGATATCCAGCATATCCCAGTCAATTGCAAGGTTAAGGCTATGCTTCAGCAATTTCACGTAATGGTTACAAGTGGACGCTGATAAGCCTTGCTCCTTGAGCGATGTATGGAACGACTGAATCTTATGGCGAGTGATCTGATTCAGGCGTTGACGACCAAATACTGTATTAAGCCTGAGCCTAAACATCTCCTCATCTTTGTTCCAGGATCGCTTACGGGGTTTGACATAAGGTAAGTAATGCTCATTAAAGAATTCACCATAAGTCAGTATGGCTTTTCTGGCCTTCTCCTCACCTCGCGGATCAGCTCCAAGAGCAATCGCTGAAAATCCTGGAAACGGAGCTTTAGCGAAGTGAAGATTTTTAGTCCGCGATAGCCGTAGGGCCGGTTGTTTTGTCGGAGTCTGAGCGATAGCGAAGGTGGAGACAAAATAAAAGGCCAT
>LWTL01000039.1 GCA_002101235.1 Cycloclasticus sp. symbiont of Bathymodiolus heckerae
TTAACGACTGGAAGCGTTTCTGCTCACTTGGCAGGATAAGTTGTAAGGTGATCTCTTGTAGGTTCAAAGCAAACTATCTCAAACATAAAATCTCAGGGTGATTTATACTTGAAATAAGAGGGTTTGTTCAGAACTAATTATTACCCTATTGATTTGTATGGTATATTTTTTACAGAACAGTTCCGCCGTGTCCCTATGGAACAAGTGCCTTATGACCGATTAAACAGGGGGACGCCACGTGGAAGCGTTATGTCATTGTCGGAATCAATTAAGAACGATGGGCAGAATCTTGCTATGGATTTCCTGGATATGCGCCAGGTACCCAGACATATTGCAGATGAGGGGCCGGAATTAATTCGCAAATTAAAGATAGTAGCGGAGCGGATATTCTGGATGGGGCCTGAAAATTTAAGTATTGAACCCACAGGGCACCTGGATGATGGTTTACCCAGCTACCGTGATCGGGTTGCTACGATAAATACCCCGGATGGCCCCCCGTTGATATCTTAATGCAAAGAGTCCCCGGCGATAAAAAAGGTGACTATATATGGAAAGTTTCTAATCGTACGGTTATGGAAATCCCCAGGCTATATAAACTATACGGTTATGGTGAATTGGGTGATAAACTTTCTACGCTGATACCTGAAATTAAAGGGCTTGATTTTCAGCCCTGGCAAATGGTGATACTGATAGGTATTGTAGTTGTTGCCTATATCATTGCCTGGCTTTTGACTTGGCTGGTTACTTTATTTCTAAAGCGCAGTAAATCATCCAGGTCAGAACGGCTACAAAGGTTTTTAAAGGGGCCTGTTCGCTTTATGATTCTGGTCATGATCTTTAGGAACTATTTTTATTTGACTGCGCCATCACTTAAGGTGAGTGCATTGTTTGGGGCAAGAACGCTCTATGTTGTTGCATTTTCATGGCTGATTATCGGCGTAGTTAATTTATTTACGTCTCGATTGGCCAGTCGAATGGCTGAAAATGGCAATAGTAATGGTTCTTTGATGTTACAACCTGCCGCCCGGGTAATTAAAGGAATTATTATTCTGATCGCAATCATGGTCTGGCTGGAGAATATGGGCTTTAGCATCTCCACCTTGCTGGCCGGGCTAGGGGTGGGGAGTATAGCAATCGCTTTGGCCGCACAGAAATCCATAGAGAACCTGATCGGAGCTATTACCCTGTATTCCGCTCAACCTGTGCGGGTGGGCGAGTTTTGCCGTATCGATGGTTTCGTTGGTACTATTGAAGAAATTGGCCTGCGTGCTACCAAGGTGCGTACTCTGGCGAACACGGTAATTGATATCCCTAATGGGTGCTTATCCAATATGGAAGCGGGGAGTCGCTATTTTTGCGAAAGCTTGTTTTGGGCATCCCAGCCCAAGCAAGCGGCAAAAACTTAACGCGACCGCTAATGCCTTCGGCGCCCCGATTCGTCCTCGTCACCTCGTCCCGACCCAA
>LWTL01000040.1 GCA_002101235.1 Cycloclasticus sp. symbiont of Bathymodiolus heckerae
GACAGTAATAATAGTTAAAATTAGGTATTGACATGGTTATGACAGGAGTTAATAAAGGTACAAAAATCATGCTCGCCTAGTAATCCTAGTGGGATAGCCAAGAAGTTAGTTTTTTTGTGGCAATTGACAGGGCATTATGCGCCATATCACTACTTTCTGTATGACAGTTATCTAGCCAGCCATTCTCTTTGTCAAAAGCCTCCTCAATCTGCCGGGCGATTCTATTGCCAATATTCTTGATGGGGTTGCCACCTATAAAATGACTAACTTGCGGTTGTGATTTGCCTAGTCTCACTGACATAGCAACCACGCCACCTATTGAGTTAGCCAGGTACCTTGCGTTTTCGAGTCTTATTTCTGAAATATTCATAGTTTTATTATACACCATTACTACCCTTTAGGTAATTAATTAAAAGGTAATGACTTTCTTTTTAATTATCTGATGATAATATTTAATCTTTCAAATTACAGGGAGAGACTTATGAAACAAGATTTTAGAGCATTCTTTTTGGCAATGTCTGAGCTTGAAAAAGTGTTATACGCACAAAAAGCGGGCACCTCTGCAGCTTATATACAGGCACATCTCATTACGCGTTACAAGATCCCCCGTAAAAAGCTGATGCTTAGCCTGGCTGAAGCGAGTGAAGATAGGGTTAGCGTTACTGATTTAACAAACTTTTTTTATGCAAAAGTAGAACCCAGAAAAAAAAGAAACAAGAAGAGCGCGTGTTCGACCCTTTTAGATTGTCAATAACGAAAAAAGCAGGCCCGAAGAAATGATTAAAATAACCATTGTGAGTACCAAAGGCGGCGTAGGAGAAACAACCTTAACAGCCAATTTAGGCGGTTTACTCGCCGACTCTGGTTACCGCGTGCTATTAATTGATGCAGACCCTCAGCCAACACTCTCAAGTTATTATGCATTAAAAGAGAAAGCCGACAATGGCTTGACTCATTTTCTGATCAACTCTGATAGTCGTACTGTTATCTCTCATACGCATATCGATAATCTGGATATCATCGTCTCTGATGATCCCAATGGGAAATTAAGAGACTGGATACGTGACACACCTGATGGTCGGGTAAGGTTGAAGCACATATTATCGCAACTGGATAATCAATATGATTTTGTGTTACTCGATACTCAGGGAGCTGTAGGCCCCCTTCAAGATGCTGCAGTGACTGCTGCAGACTTTATGCTCTCCCCTATTCCCCCGGAAATCTTATCGGCCAAAGAATTTGTCCGAGGAACCGTTAAAATGATTGAAAGATTACAGCCCATGGCAAGATTAGGTGCGCCTATAGGCCCGCTTCGCGGCATCATTCGCTGAAAATCCTGGAAACGGAGCTTTGCGAAGTGAAGATTTTTAGTCCGCGATAGCCGTAGGGCCGGTTGTTTTGTCGGAGTCTGAGCGATAGCGAAGGTGGAGACAAAATAAAAGGCCATCCGACACGGCGTCAAGTCATTTGGAGCCAATG
>LWTL01000041.1 GCA_002101235.1 Cycloclasticus sp. symbiont of Bathymodiolus heckerae
TCGGAATGCAATTCTTTGCCTCCCTCGCGCGCTGCTAGCGCACTTCGGATCAGCGAATTGCCCTGCCGCCTACCAGGGACTAAAAATCATCACTTCGCTTAGGCTCCGTTTCCCTGATTTTTAGCGAATGACGTTTCAGAGTTGAGTCTGTAGGGCGCGGCGGCATTGTTGCCTCAGTTTCAGCCACTAATTGCTGAATTACATCACGCTTAACTTCCGCTTCTACAGGAATTTCTGTTTTCGCGCTTACCGGCTTTACAACCTCTTCAGTAACAGTCTCTTTGCTATCATCCTGCTGGGTAGCAGTATTTTGTAGATAATGACGTCTTAGGGCAGAATCCTCAGGGAATGGTGCTTCCAGATTCTGTTTCCCAGCAGCTAAGTTCTGCATATAATGCCATCTTAACGCGGAATCTTCTGGAATAACGCTAACTGGCTTGCTCGCCTTGGCCTGCTCTGCTACCGCTGAAAATCCTGGAAACGGAGCTTTAGCGAAGTGAAGATTTTTAGTCCGCGATAGCCGTAGGGCCGGTTGTTTTGTCGGAGTCTGAGCGATAGCGAAGGTGGAGACAAAATAAAAGGCCATCCGACACGGCGTCAAGTCATTTGGAGCCAATGTTCCGACCCCTTGTTGGGTCGGGACGAGGTGACGAGGATGAATCGGGGCGCCGAAGGCATTAGCGGTCGCGTTAAGTTTTTGCCGCTTGCTTGGGCTGGGATGCCCAAAACAAGCTTTCGCAAAAATAGCGACTCCCCGCAGGTTTTTTATCCGGGAGCTGTTTGTGAGCAGTATTTATTAGTTCTGCAGGGCAGTGTTAAAGCGCAGATTATTTCTGAAGGTGGGCGGGAAATGTTGCTGTATCGCGTTAGGTCAGGCGATTCCTGTGTATTGACGACATCATGTTTGCTGAGCGGTGATAACTATCCTGCTGAAGGGATTGCCGAGGATCAGGTGCTGGCTTTCGCAATTTCTAAACATGCCTTTTACCGTTGTATAGAACAGTCCGCATTTTTCGTGAGTTTGTGTTTAAGAAGTTTTCTGCACGTTTATCGGATGTGATTGGCTTGTTGGAGGATGTCACTTTTAGTGCAATTGATACACACTTAAGCAAGGCATTGTTAGCAGAAGAGTCAGAAGTGATTACTCTCACTCACCAGCAGCTGGCCACTAAACTGGGCTCAGCTCGTGAAGTGATTTCCAGACATTTAAAGCGCTTTGAGGCGTATGGCTGGGTTAGTCTAAATAGAGGTACTGTTACTTTATTAGACGTTGAAGCTTTAAGAAAAGTCGCCGACAAGCACGGCTTCCCGTCTAAAGCGGGACAAAATGTAACGTTAAGCCAATAATTTTGTATGATAAGCGCATGAAAAAAACCATGCCTATCCGGTTGTCTCCCAAAACATCTATCTCCTGCATAATTCTGCAAGTACTGAGCTATGTATGTGCCGCACTCTGGAGCATTGGGCGAAAACGTGATTTCCTTTCCATTATCTTGGGAA
>LWTL01000042.1 GCA_002101235.1 Cycloclasticus sp. symbiont of Bathymodiolus heckerae
CATGGCTATAGCGAAGCTATTTTTGCTACGACACATTTACTCGGTTTTTCCTTTGCTCCACGCATTAAAAACCTGAAGAAACAGACACTCTATATCTTTAAATACCGAAAGAGTGAAGACCAATCTGACTGGAAAATAAAACCAAGTAAATACATTAACCGCAATATTATTGAAGATAATTGGGATGATGTTTTGCGACTAATCGCCACCATCAAGCTCAAGGAAACAACCGCATCCGAAATATTTCGTAGACTGAATTCCTATTCCAAACAACACCCGTTGTACCAAGCTCTAAAAGCCTTTGGTCAAATCACCAAATCACTGTTCATTCTCGGATATATAGATAATGTTGAGCTACGCCAAGCCATAGAAAACCAGCTCAATAAAGTTGAACTGTCTAATCGTTTTACTCGTGCTGTTGCGGTTGGAAATCCACGTGAATTCACACAAGGCGACAAAGAAGAACAAGAAATAGCAGAAGCCTGCAATCGGCTCATTAAGAATGCCATTATCTGCTGGAACTACCTGTATCTATCACAAAAACTGGAACGCTTGAGTGATAACAACCAAAAAGACAAGCTGTTATCTGCAATATCCACCCATTCTCCAATGTCCTGGGCGCATATAAACCTTTTAGGGGAATACGATTTCTCGGATGAAAAATTACAAGATTCAGTTGGAATTCGTCCACCAAAATAGTGTTCTGATACAGCATGAAAAATTGGGGTGTGTGAAATTATCTTAAATCGCTGTGTATTACCTATTACAGTAAATTCCTACAGAACATTTGGTACCTTTATGGGATTAGACCCATCCTTACGGCTTTCTTTTTTGGATATTTTGGGAACGATGATAAACCAAAAAAATTAACAATATTTGAAGTTATCCACTTATCCACAGGCTGCAAATCCTAGTGTTATAAATGTTAATAATAGTGTTATAGTGTTACCGATTTTTGGAAAATGATTTTTTTAAATACAAATCAATTGCTTACCCTGTGGATATAATTATATTTTACCCCTGAAATCACGAAGATTAGCCCCTGAAATCACGTTCGGTCTACCCCTGAAATCACGAAGATTAGCCCCTGAAATCACGTTGCTACCCATAAAATCACGAATTGACCCCTGAAATCACGAATAAAAGGCTTTACCTTACCCCTGAAATCACGAATAATACCCCTGAAATCACGAACTAAATAATAGTTTTAGGGGCTTCTAAATTATTTCAGGGGCTTTTTTGGAGTTTAAAAATGACCGAACCACTTTTACCAATTCGCCACCCTGAAAAGGATTTATTTATCTGTGATTTTGGGGAAGTCATACCCAAAAGCGACATTGCAAGCATGGAGCACCCACTTTTTACACTCTCCACCAAACCAGATACAGCCATTCGAAAATATGAGCATAATGATAATACGGTAACAATCGCCCCTAGTGCCTATGGAAGGGCTACTATTCACGATAAGGATATTTTGATTTATTGCATATCGCAGCTCATGGCAGGAATT
>LWTL01000043.1 GCA_002101235.1 Cycloclasticus sp. symbiont of Bathymodiolus heckerae
GTTTTTCTTCGCCACTAGGTGTCTACGACTTTCAGAAACGTTCTAGCTTGATCTTCTGCTCGGCCGAAGGCGCTAATACGCTAGGTAAAACTGCCTCGGTGCTAGCGCGTGGGGAAAGCTTAACAGCACATGCACGCTCTGCAGAATACAGATTAAAGTAAATATTTTATCTTGTTCCCATGCCTTTACATAGGGGGTGCAGTCCTGGGTAGAATTGAGATTTATTTTGGCTTTTCAGTTACACTACGCAATGTGTAAATCAATGTGTAGGAAAGTAATTATGGCTACTAATTTAGCACTGGATAATAATCTGCTTAACTTGGCTTTACAGGTAGGTGGCTTTAAAACTAAAAAAGATACCGTTAATGCGGCACTAACAGAGTTTATAGAAAGACATAAGCAACTCGAAATAGTTGAGCTATTTGGACAGCTTCCCTGTGATAGTGACTACGATTATAAAAAAGGGCGAAAATGAAAGCAGTGCTGGTGGATACCTGTATTTGGTCACTGGCTTTAAGGCGGGGAGTCGCTATTTTTGCGAAAGCTTGTTTTGGGCATCCCAGCCCAAGCAAGCGGCAAAAACTTAACGCGACCGCTAATGCCTTCGGCGCCCTGATTCGTCCTCGTCACCTCGTCCCGACCCAACAAGGGGTCGGAACATTGGCTCCAAATGACTTGACGCCGTGTCGGATGGCCTTTTATTTTGTCTCCACCTTCGCTATCGCTCAGACTCCGACAAAACAACCGGCCCTACGGCTATCGCGGACTAAAAATCATCACTTCGCTAAAGCTCCGTTTCCAGGATTTTCAGCGAGAGAAAAGCCCTCGTAATACAAACATTGCAAAGGAACTCACCGCACTCATTTATACAGAAAAAGCAAAAATAATCGGCCCAATAAGACAGGAAGTATTGTCGGGTTATAGTGATTTTGAGCAATACAGTAAACTCAAAGATAAACTAATGTACTTCCCAAACGAAACCATTATTGATGATTATGTAACTGCTGCTGTATTTTCTAACCTTTGCAGAAAAAAAGGCATTCAAGGTTCACACATTGATTTTTTGATTTGTGCTGTAGCACACAGGCTGAAAATGAGCATATACATCCATGATAAAGATTTCGGTTTTTACTCTCAAATTATCCCGATAAGATTGTATTCAGCAAGCTAAATATTCACCATTCAACCAACAACAAGAGAAAAATAATGACCGACCTACCTGAAAAAACCTGTGGCATAGAACGCCTGGTAACCCACCCAAAATTAGTTGAAGCTGCACTTAGCGGCAAAAAAACCCAGCAGCGCCGTGATGGTGTGTATGCGTATCCAAATGAGACTTTTACCCTGGAAGGACAGGAATTTATTGTCACTGATTTAACCCGCGAAACTATCGGCGATATGGGCGACGCAGAAGCACAGGCGGAAGGCTACCCCAGTTTGGAAATGTATAAAAATCTGATTCTAAAAATGCATAAAGGCATGCAATGGAATGAAGCTGCGCCAGTCTGGGTACACCAC
>LWTL01000044.1 GCA_002101235.1 Cycloclasticus sp. symbiont of Bathymodiolus heckerae
CATCAGTGTTCCCCTATTAGCTCTATCCAGGAACTAACCGAGCCATCAAAGCACACATCAGGTCGGCCAGAGGCTTTCCTGTGATAATTGCGTTTTGAACGGCTCGAATGGTATATGAGCTGATACGTGCAATTCTTTCCAAAAACAATAATGGATTAACAAAGCCACCCTTATTCTTGGCTCTTTCCTGCCTTTTTTCAAGAGATTTAGTATATTTTTTATCCGAGGGATGAACCAACTTAGGATCTTGTATTTTTGAAATTTCTTCACAAACACGCATTAAATTATAAGTCATGGTGGTGAGGCGCATTTGATTATTGAGTGATTTAACCGAAGAAGACCAAGCCTTTTTTTCTTTCAGGTCACTTTTACTGTTATTGTAGGCTTTTTCAATGGTCCAGCGTTTGTAATACAGGATAGCAATCGTACCCGGGTTTATTGATTTCGGTAACGTCGATACAAAACGATGCAATTTTTGTGTTTCGGGGTCACGGTAATGTAAAACATTAAATCTTACGCCTTGGTTTTCATAAATACTGTAATCTTCAATGCCCGTGTTGATAGGGTTATTGGCATCAAAGCCTATGGGTTCAATCCAAGTAGCCACTGAATTTTCTTTTAAAACAGATATCATGTAGTTTTGATGGCTTTTTTGTTTTGCCCACCAATGAAAGTCTGTGACTGCCTTATCATACACATAAAGCTTTTTTTCAGACGGGTCACTCTGACTATTTTGATGATCAATATAATTGCGTAAAATAGGAAGTTCATGATGTCGCTTTGTTCCATTGGTAATGCAACAAAGCGGTCTAAGCAATCCATTTCTGAGGTTCATGGCATAAATAAATCCTGCAGCGTAGACTTTTCCATTGGCCCCTTTGGGTGTATGGCAGGCATGATCAATAAAATGTCCATCGGCGGCTTCTACCGTATACTCATCAAGTTCAGGAAATGATTTAAGATAATCAATGCCTGAGGAGGCTAAATGTTCACAGTGAATTTTATAGCTTTGCTGTTCTATGGCTTCAAGCATGCTGGTGCGTCTTGAAGACTTAAGTGACTTAAAGTAGGTTGAGTGAGGCAGGAGTTCGTTATGAACTTCTTCGGTTGTTTGTATAAAGTGACGACCACTATCAACTGCGCTAATACAGCGTAATAGTCCGAGACGAATAAAGTCGATATCGCTCATTTCAGGGCATGACCTTTGCCAGGCAGGATGGCGTTCTGCTGCTAATGCTCTTTCCATACTTTCATTGCAATGAGTCAGGAGGTAATCATTCAAAGAGAGGTTATTGATCATGCGGATTTTCCGTTTTAGGCTAAAAAACGCAAAATCTAAAAAAATTATTTACAATTGCAAGTCTTTTTTTATTTAATTTTCATGTTTTTAAACCTTCACCTTCTTTGTTGCTGATAGCCTAATTTGTAAAATACGAAGAAACGCTTCTTGGTGAGCTTTAGAGTGCTGGTTTATAGGATGTTTTCTTGCAAGCTTATGTTTTAAAGGGAACACTCATG
>LWTL01000045.1 GCA_002101235.1 Cycloclasticus sp. symbiont of Bathymodiolus heckerae
ACCTTCACCTTCTTTGTTGCTGATAGCCTAATTTGTAAAATACGAAGAAACGCTTCTTGGTGAGCTTTAGAGTGCTGGTTTATAGGATGTTTTCTTGCAAGCTTATGTTTTAAAGGGAACACTCATGACTTATATGCAAGATGCCAGCAAAGTGATTTGTGTTATGAAAAAAATGCGGGAAGACTTTGCCATTGCTGCATAGTTTAACTAGTTCAATCGGGGAATTATTTATCTGAGAAACTATAGGTTAAACCAAAAGCCCCAGACAGCTTCGCCAAAGCCTGACCTAATTCACTGGCAAATGCACCAGGGGCATTCACTGCTAACCCTAGCGTATCACCCAGCTTTATCGAATGTCTGGAATTTAACAGTGCTTTAACCATTTGCCGATGCTGCTTTAACAGGATTTTTCCTTCCCGGTATAATGTATCTAGCATGCCTATCCGGTTGCTTCCCAAGATAATGGAAAGGAAATCACGTTTTCGCCCAATGCTCCAGAGTGCGGCACATACATAGCTCAGTACTTGCAGAATTATGCAGGAGATAGATGTTTTGGGAGACAACCGGATAGGCATGGTATCTAGCTGCAACTGTTCAAATTTAGCAAAAGAAATGGGGCGGTACAAAAACAAGGCCTTCACTATTTCCTCAGTATGCTTTATCTGGTGCCGCCATAAATCATGGTCTTCAATATGCCGTAATATCATTGGCGCAGCAATATCGCCCTGAAAATAATGCCATGTCAGCATGCAGCCACTTTGCTGCATATTAAAGTGCATTCCCAAGTTAGCCGGTATCACTCCCTGATAAGTTTCAAATGCTTTTTGTGCGCTGATATGATGATCTAAAACTACGATCTTGCGAGCTTTTTGCGCAGCACTGATTAATTGCTCCATGGGATAACAGAAATCCAGTATATACAGCACCGCGCCGACAGGAAATTCAGGCATGGGCATTTGATGCCGTACCGCTTGATAATGCACCCTATCGCCCAGAGACTTCCACGCAGACCAGGCAGCGCCGTATCCAGGCAATCGGCATGATAGAACACGGTTATTTTTTGCTGACTATTTTCATTGCTCATATTATTGCTACTAGCCAAACTCAGGTCTTATAAGGACTATATAGTCCTATCCTGAATGTTCATCAATTAGTACCTAAATCCTGCAAGCCATTATTTTGATGGCTAGTAACCACATATTTAGTCTGGTTACTAGGGTTTCTACTGCCACTTTGCATGCCCTTTTCCGATCGACGGATCAAAACGTCCAGATTCTAACGATAAATAGAGGGAGTCTTTAGTGTTTTCTGTGCTCAAGGCAATAAGCATTCTGCCAATGCATCATGACCTTTAATCAAAATCACTTAGCTTCGATTTAACGCTAAGCTGTCAACCCCACCTGTCATAACCATGTCAATACCTAATTTTAACTATTATTACTGTCCATTTTCCACATAAAATCCTTCCATCTGAAATCGTACTTCAGTAGACCTGATTTTTATGCGGCATTCATTTTTTTAAAATC
>LWTL01000046.1 GCA_002101235.1 Cycloclasticus sp. symbiont of Bathymodiolus heckerae
GGTGAACTATTAGTCCCTTAGGCTATCATCCGCCCAATAGTCAGTGCTTCAGCACTGCCATGGTTTAATAGATATATGTGTTATTGAAATTTACAGTTTCTAAATAATGAAAGTATTATTAAAATTAAGGTTCTCCTTCCTCAGGCATAGGTGACCTTTGCCGATTTTGGCGATCCTATTTAGGCCCTTTGGTTTACTTGCTCGCAAAACTTTTTACATTATTTGGCTTTCCAACCTTTCGATTTTGAGCGTACCTGATGAAGGTTATTCCAGAAACGCGCTGTGCGCACTAAAACTAATTTTTTTCTTAATGTACTCGCTTACTTTACAAATTTCTTTATCGGTGAGCTTAGTTTTGTAAAAAATTGTCATATTGCATTGTAAAATAAAATTATGTAGTGAACAGAAAATATTGTATTTTGTTAATGCATAGTTACTATGGGAAAGTTTGATGATGCCAGTTTGGCTTAACTGCAATAAAAAAAAACGAAAAAAAACAAACACATTACATGACAAAGAAACTTTTTTGTCAGCTAAATCATGAATATTTACCATTGCAATACTTTGGGGATGGATTTAACAAAATTGGGAAAAACGACAAAAAACAGAGTTATCTATCTTGAATTGCAGTATTATTTTTAAATTCATTTTCTCATGACATTTCTCACATTCAGGTATTAAACTGAAGCATGCCAAGTAGCAAAAAACATGTATATTTAGAAAAAACAAATGACTTAATTTTAATATTTTTTTTCTTAAATTCTTTAATTTTCTTAAGAAGACCAAAAATAATCTGCATCATCCACTGTATATTTTTTTCCTAATAATTTATCCAATTTGAAACAAGAATAACTATATTTGAACACTTACAGATGTTACAGACTCTATTTAGAAATTTTTAAACAAGTACACTGTTCTTTACAAATTTACAGGAATTTGTCCGCAATATCCAAATTGCTTAAAAAAATTCCAAAAAATCAAGATAGACCTCTATAAGGAGCCCTTATCTAATTCTGGAAAGACTGAATCATAGGGAATATAAAGATGCCTTCCTACTGCAGGATATTAACATCAAAATGCATAAAATGATGATTTTAATGTGCTCGGCCACTTTAAACAGACTGGAAATTACCACTACAGATTAAAAAAAAAAAGATTCCTAGTGATCAAAATACAGAAAACATGAAATTTACATGCTGGACATAAATTTACATCAACACTCAAAGAGTCTTACACGGACAATTCCAGTAGTTCTTCTGTGTCTGTTCTACAAAGGCACCGCACCAGTTCAGAGGAATTTGTTGATGCTCTATCTGCACAGTGTGATGGAGATGTACTTCCAACAAAGCTGAGACCTGTCAAAATAGAAGATGAAAATGAAAATGACTGAAATATCTGAGGATAAATTTGATATCTACGCTTTATTACTATCACTGGGTCGATACCTCTGCTGGTGGACTATTAGTCCCTTAGGCTATCATCCGCCCAATAGTCAGTGCTTCAGCACTGCCATGGTTTAATAGATATATGTGTTATTGAAATTTACAGTTTCTAAATAATGAAAGTATTATTAAAATTA
>LWTL01000047.1 GCA_002101235.1 Cycloclasticus sp. symbiont of Bathymodiolus heckerae
TTGGGTCGGGACGAGGTGACGAGGACGAATCGGGGCGCCGAAGGCATTAGCGGTCGCGTTAAGTTTTTGCCGCTTGCTTGGGCTGGGATGCCCAAAACAAGCTTTCGCAAAAATAGCGACTCCCCGCTTTCCTGTGTCACAAGACTGATTGTCTTCTGCACGCCACCGCGATCAAGGGGAGATTCAGCAAGTTGAGCGCCTTTTAAGCCCCGTGTGCGATTGGGGAACATGAGATCTGAGTGTCGATGCAGCGCCCAAAACTGGCGTAACACCTGTAAAGTGTTGAAGGGCAAAGGCACCAGACGATCCTTATTGCCTTTTGCATTGCGAATATGTACCCGCATGCGTGTCGCATCAATATCTCCCACGTCAGAGATCTTGACTCGGGTGAAATCAAACCGACACCCTTTCCTAATTTTTTGTGGATGAAGTCAGCTCATAAATGGGGTTTGAAGTCCAACGGTACGAAAAGTAACGATAGCGTCTAGGTTAAGTTGTCTAGTTATTCATTTGTCTTAACGGATCTTATTTCAAACGCTGCCAGCCATGGAGAGCGAACGCGAGGGCTGGTAGTCCCCAGAAGGCGTAGGGCCGTTGTTTTGTCGGAATCGTAGCGCTAGCGAAGGTGGAGGTGTGACTGGCATGATAGTCAGCTAGCTGGTGAAAGTCCAGCCTTTGCCCTGTGAGAAGGGAAAAAGTAGGCGAAAGCAAGGGTGCCCAAAGAAACTTTCCATAGCTACCCAACAGGGAAACACGGTTATAGAGAGCCAATGCGGGATCTGAAGGAAGCTCTAGCCAAATCGGTCACCTAAATGAAAGTGAACCTTCGTAAGGCGGCAACAAAAGGGTAAGGTGCCCTCGACCACCGAAGCCCAATATTCTCGCCGTAATTTGTTGTTGTATTGAAGGTAGGAAGACCGAGATAAAGTTGACTATCTTACCCAGTGAAGAGCCGTCGGATTTGAGTCGGAGTAACTGCGACTCCTTAAGCTCTAAGCGTTACAGTAATGTAGACGTTATGAACCGAGGGTTTTCGGATGAAGCCATAGTAATCGTAAAATTTGGTGCCAGTGATTTCATGGTGACATGGATGAGGGTAAAACATCAAATCAGTGACAGGATGTTGGAGTTGAAGGGCGGAACACGTAAGTGATCATAAAGACAGGAAATATATTGGTATCTGAGATCAGCCCTTAAAAGGAGCAGTTAACTATTCGCGTCGTAAACAGTGAACGAATTGATTGTGCGAGATTGTTGAAAGAATACTACAAGAGTATGGCTTGTGATTATGAACTGCTAAATGTTAAAACCAGTTTCTATAGGAAGAGCATAAACAAGTCGGAAGGGAGTTCTTCAGATTTGCTTAGAAAAAGGATTCATAGGTTTTAAAATTGAGTATATCTTATGTGAGGAGCCGTGTACGGACCCGTACGCACGGTTCTGTGGGCAGACGGGAGCTGCGGCTCCCTCTGACCCGACACAAAATAAAAGGCCATCCGACACGGCGTCAAGTCATTTGGAGCCAATGTTCCGACCCCTTGTTGGGTCGGGACGAGGTGACGAGGACGAATCGGGGCGCCGAAGGCATTAGCGGTCGCGTTAAGTT
>LWTL01000048.1 GCA_002101235.1 Cycloclasticus sp. symbiont of Bathymodiolus heckerae
CCAAAACATGGGAAAGTATATGGCCGCCTAAAAGTCGCTTTTCGACAGCCTAGGGAGGTTCCCTTGGCTGACTCACCTCGTCTGTGCCTTTGAAAATGCAAAAGATGCTGAGCGATTTTACAAAGCTCTGAGTCAACGTTTAGAACGTTTTGGTTTGCAGGTTGCAGAAGACAAGACTCGAATCATAGAGTTCAGTCGCTGTAAGGTTCGCGTTAAAACCAAGTTTGACTTTCTAGGGTTTGAGTTTCGCTGGGGTGTGAATAGATGGGGAAAACCTATCTTGAAACGGCGTACCTCACGCGAAAAGTTTCAAGCATCAATAGTAAAATTCAAAGTATGGTTCCAGAAATACAGTAGTCTACCGAAGAAGTTTCTATTTCCAAAGTTGAATAGGAAGTTATGCGGATATTATAATTACTACGGTGTTCGAGGAAACTATAAAAGCTTAAACAGTTTTGTTTACCGAGTCTGGCAACTTCTTTTTAAATGGCTTAATAGGCGCAGTCAGCGTAGAAGCTATAATGTAAAAGGATTTAAAGGATTGGTGAAAGACTTTGGAATAGCAAGACCACAAATCTGTCATGATTTCTAAGGAAAAAAATGTGGACGTGTGCGAAGTGAGCAGTTCAGAAGAGCCCAGTGCGGTAATTCCGCATGCTGGGATCTGTGAGGGGGCAGTTGGGTAACTGGCTGTTCTACCTTGATAATGCTTTTATCGGGAATCTATTAGCTAAGTACCAGGGTTCCTGCTAAAAACATGCAGGAATGACGAAACTATGAAGTGTTTTAGCTTCATTATCTTCATGCCCTTCATGCCCTTCATGGTGATAAGCATACTAAGCTTATAGTAGTGAACGGCTTATTTTGCCCACGGCATAATAGGCACTGTAGAAATACTGTTGGCAGGCGCACCATCAATTATTTTTCGGCTGATAGCAAGGTAAATAAGGGTATTACGTTTTTTATCAAATATCCGCACTACGCGTGTTTCTTTAAACAATAGTGAAGTATCTTCACTGAAAGCGACTTCTTGTTCAGGCAGTTTGGAATTAACAATGATCTCACCAATCTGTCGACAATCGAGAGAAAATTGCGCAGGATCTTCGGCCAGGCCAAAAGTCCCTGAAAGCCCGCCTTTTTTAGCCTGGCTCATATAGCAGCTAACACCTTTAACTTTTGGATCATCATAAGCCTGCACGCATACTTTATGATTAGCGCCGATAAGTTTCCATGATGTAGTCACGCAATCGACTTCTTCAGCATGGAGGTTGGTAGCAGTAATGCTTATTAGCAGGGCGCAAAGTGAGAGTAATTTTTTCATTTTATGTTTTGTGTTGTTGGTTGCGTGAGTTGCAGATAGTTTACGCTTTTTCAATACCAGTGCTGGACTAGCGGACTAAAGTCCGCTCTACAGGTTTTTTTAGTAAGTTATGTACCATCCAGCGTGTTTCTGTCTCTGAAATAAATGGCTTCCACGGGGGCATAGCTGTTCCTTTGCGACCATTTTGTATAGTTGCTATTAAATAATCATCGGGCTTGTTGGTCAGGTCTTGTGCTAATAAAGACGGTCCTAAGCCGCCTTTTAACCTATCTTCGTCACCTTGATCTCTCCAAGTCATTGATTTATGGTTCGCATT
>LWTL01000049.1 GCA_002101235.1 Cycloclasticus sp. symbiont of Bathymodiolus heckerae
TATCACCAAAATTTGAAAACTTGGCTTGCAATAATTGAGGAGTCCATATATGGGTAATAACAACTCCATCTTTTTTAGCTGTCGCTGTATCGTAGCGGGTGATGAACCCATATGTGTATCCATTCGAATCAGTTTAAAAAAATTTGATAATTTATCCGATCCAACTCCACATTCAAATCCGAAATGATAAATTGTCGTAAAAAAATAACCGTACCCAGTCATTTCCAGCCTCAGTTTCCCACAGATAAGACTCCGGATGTTGGTTACGTTCCTTTTGTGCCTTAATCTGCCGGTAAACACTACTTTTAGTGCTCTTAATAGCAGACGCAATTTTACGTATACTTTGTTTGCCATACTTTGCAACTTCCGTGATTATTGCTTTGCGGGTCGTGCGTATCTTCTGTGTCGTATTGTTTTTTTGCATGAGCATATAATACAAGAATATGATGGCTGGCTTTTAGTTTTTGTCCCGCCTTAGATGGGTAGCCACAGTAATCACAGGCATCATCCCGTTGCGAATCTGTCACTACAGCCAGCCTAGCCTGACCAATGCTAACGCCCATGTTATTCAACTCTTTGCGATTTTTCTGATAATTCTGCAATAGCCTTTGATCCACGCGGGACATTTGTATGGCAGACTGTGAAGGGTATACCCCTGTTAAGAAAGGCGTTAAATCATCATTAGTAGGCCCCGCAACGGGAATACGCTGATAAACCATTTGATAGGCGGCTTGCATATCTGCAAATGATACCGGCCAGTCAGCAAGATCATCATCAAAAGACAGCGCATTTGCCCCCCAGCCATTTGCCAGTCCACCTTTGTTTAAAGAGCCATACGGGAAAAAACTGTCTGAACTAAAGCCCCAGAGTGAATCATTTTTAGTAGTTAGAAAATTTCTGGAAGGTGGATAGCGTAACAATTCATCCGTAGCTGGTGGAATTAATGCAGACAGGTCTTTACCTAGAAAATAGGCGATAGGGTCATCTAGCGTCTTTTTTGAATCATGCAAGCTTGTTGTTGCCTCAGGGAATGAACTTTCCTCTCGCCCTACGTCCCAGAGTTCTACATTAAAGTTGCGCTCTAAAAGAGTCAATGCCGCATGGGCACCGGAAACACCTGCTCCTACAACGATTATTTTTTGCATATAGTCACTAGGTTAAATAGGCTGATGATGTTGCTCAACTCAGGATCAGGTAAATTGATATCAAACCAAATACCAGGCCGATAGAATGGCGCAGGCCAATAAACTCGCCTATCCACACCCCATAGATGGTAACCAGAATAATCTGCCCTACGGTCATTGCCGGGTAAATTTTATTCAGCGGAAAGTACTGCAAGATACGAGAATATAAGATAAATGACAGCCCGTATGCGACGGCACTGACTCCCATAAAAAACATCCAGTAGGCGGTGCTTACATCATAGAGTGACGACTTTTTTAGCAGAGCCTGCGCCAAAGAGGTTGCAAAAACAGCAACCATTACCAGCCATATATGTGTCATTTAAAAACTTTCCTTAAGTAAAAATGCAGCGGGGAGTCGCTATTTTTGCGAAAGCTTGTTTTGGGCATCCCAGCCCAAGCAAGCGGCAAAAACTTAACGCGACCGCTAATGCCTTCGGCGCCCCGATTCGTCCTCGTCACCTCGTCCCGACCC
>LWTL01000050.1 GCA_002101235.1 Cycloclasticus sp. symbiont of Bathymodiolus heckerae
TTGAGCAATTTAGACAGCAGTTATTTATTGATTATCCACAAATAGCTGAGTTATTATAGAGTTCTGTATAGTGCGTATTATTCTAATAGAACTCCTTAAATGGAGAACGAGGTCCCATGAAAACATCACTTTTAGTTAGCATCCTGACAACTGCAATCGTCATAGTCCCTGGCATTAGCTCAGCTAATAGCGACGATAGTCAATATCCTGCCGCTAGTTTTCAGCCCAAAATTCTTTTTCAGAGCGAAGAAGCCAGCAGTGCTACAAGTTCTAGCAGTGCTACGGGCGAAAAAACCGCCTACGACCCAGACTACCCTGCAACCAGCTTTGAACCTAAGGTTCTTTACCTGGATAAAGACGCAATCAAAACGTCCAGCAGTTTAACATTCCAGGGTGAAAAATCAGCGTATGACCCAAAATATCCTGCCGCAAACTTTGAGCCCAAAGTAATTTAATCCCAGCTTTTAATTTCGTACAAAAAAAATGGTATTACATAATACTGTAGAATTAGGTGAAATGATCCCAAACAACGAAGATAGCGAAGATAGCAGAAGATAGGGTCAAGAAGATAGGGTCAGGTCTTTCCATGCCATATTTGTCTATTAAATTTAACTTATAGTAAGATTTTTAAAAAAAATAATGGTAACTACTCAGCGTAAATAATTAAAAAAGTTCTTGACAGGGTTTTAGCCTTAAATTTGTGATTTTTAGTCACCTGCAGAGTAGCCATCAAATAGGCCATTTATTAACCCTGTCTTAAGAGTCAGCCGCAAGATGCTTTTTAAATACTGGCGACCCTGATCAACTTTTTTAATCTCTTCAAAACAGCTTATGACGAGGAAAATTCGGGATTAAAAACCCATGAGATAATATACCTGTTGCTTATAGCAATACAGGTTTTTTCGTTGAAAATAGATAACATTGATGTTGATTCTGCAGTCACTCATGCCAGGCAATTACTTGCGGCTGAGCGTGACATATCGCCTGCTCTAAAATCAGCGCTGGAAATGATTCTATTATTAGTGACGGTGTTATTAAATCGAGTCACGCTAAACAGTAAAAATAGCAGCAAACCCCCGGCAAGCGATCCCAACCGAAAAAAGGGCAGTCGCAAAAAATCAGACAAACCTTCGGGTGGGCAAAAGTCGCATACCGGCACGACACTGCAAAAAATAGAGGACCCTGATGAAATCGAAATCATTAGTATAGATCGCCGTACCTTACCTAAAGGGCAATACACGGAAGATGGCTTTGAAACACGTCAGGTCTTCGATATTGATATTTCACGGGTTGTGACTGAGTATCAGGCACAACGATTGATCAATGAAAAAGGGCAATGTTTTATCGCCCCTTTCCAGATGAAGTCACTAAGGCTGTACAGTATGGAAAGGGGATAAAAGCCCATATCGTTTACCTTTCGCAATACCAGCTATTGCCTTACAATCGAATACAGGAGTATTTAGCTGATCAATTACAGCTACCGGTCAGTGAAGGCTCCATTTATAATTTCAATAAGCAGGCTTATGAACAACTGGCCGAATTTGAAACGATCAGTAAAGTAAACTTAGTCGCATCACCCTGTATTCATGCGGATGAAACAGGCATTAATATAAATGGTAAGCGCCATTGGCTGCATGGCACTTCCAATGATCAATGG
>LWTL01000051.1 GCA_002101235.1 Cycloclasticus sp. symbiont of Bathymodiolus heckerae
GGCTACCCACTTAACACGGGACATCTATTAGTTTCAGAGGGTTAGGCTTAGCCACTCCACGCTCCTTTCGTGGTAGTGGAAGTTCCCCCATTTCATTCAGCAACCATGAAAATAAATCAGGAAAGTTCGTGCCAAACAAACGCATTGCTGCCGTTGTGCCATTCTCGCGTTTGATCTCATAATTATGAATAACCGTTAACGCTTTCAACCGCTTTTCGCTTAATCCACGACCATTATGATACATTTGCGATAAACAGCCATTGCGCCCTTCAACGGCTGATGAACTGCGGTGAAACTGTCTCACCATGTTGTCAGCCCATGTTAACCAATGCTGCATTTCACTTTCGGACAGTGTAGCACTCAACGGATGTTCTTTAAATAGGTCGGTTGCCTGCTCCCATGCCTTACGATATTTTTCCTTTACTTTCGGCTTTTTGGTTTGTTCTACTTTGTGATGCCAATAAACAACAGGTAACAGAACCGTTGTTAGCCATTGTCGCCTCTCTTTATCAACGATTAGGCTCTCTAGGGCGTCACTGACCCAAAGCCACCAGAAATCAATAGAATTGGCTAAGGATTTAAACTGGTTACGAAATTTTTTCATGACGTTTTTATTGTCAGGAATGTCTTGATTTCTCGCTATTTGTTCAAAAGCTTGCGCTCTGACTTCTAGCCTTTCTTCCACTTTTTTAGCATCATTAATATGATTATCCGTTAATGAGAATGGATGGATCTCTTCAGAGATACCTTGCAGGTTTTCGTGATAATCCATTTGCGCCTGCTTGCTATCCTCAAGCTTTTTCTTTGCCATTATTCCAGTAACTTTAAGGAGATAAAGCTTAAATCCTGAGACTTTATTTGATGCCTTTTTTTCTGATTTTTGTGCAGCCTCCCGTTGTTTCCCTGCCGCTGTCACACGTTTTCCTATCCTTGCTCCTAGCCAGCGACTCACATCCTGCTGAGTATGGAAAGTATCCGCTCCAGATTCGCATTTAAAACCTGTGACAGCCATTTTTATCAACGCCTTGGCTCGGTCACTAATCGCATGATCAACCTCAATTCCTAGCTGCTCTAGGCGAGGCGTCGCTTTCTTATGCCACGTATCGAAACACCTGTCTTCTGTTATATCTTCCAATAATAGATAGCCAGAGCGCAAGTCCATCAAAACCAGAATAATAAAATCACCGAAAAAAGTTTCATCCAAACCAGCCACAATTTTCCGGGGTTCTTTTCTGATTCGTTGTTCACATTCATCCTGAAATAGCGGTAATAATCTCTCCATATTATTAAGCTGTGTACGCAATGCTGAAGGCGACACGCCTACATGTGTATCAACCCGAATCATTTTAAAAAACTGTGACAAGGTATCTGCACCAACGCCCGATTTTAATCCAAACAGGTATAAAGCGGCAAACACCATTAATCTTAACCAGGCACTCCCGGCTTCAGTCTCCCATTGCGAAGACTCAGGGTGCTGATTGCGCTTTTTAATGGCGCGAAGCTGACGGTGCGCGCTACTTTTCGAGCGATTGATAAGAGAGGCAAGTTTTCGAACAGTTTGGTTGCCAATACGAGGGATTTCAGTAATAATTGCTTTGCTAGCTGCTCGTATTTTTTGTGTGGTTCTGTTTTTTTAGTCATTAACTTTATGATACAAGAATTCAGCTGCTAGCCTTGAATTTTGTCCCGTCTTAAGTTGGTAGCC
>LWTL01000052.1 GCA_002101235.1 Cycloclasticus sp. symbiont of Bathymodiolus heckerae
AAATAGTTCACCACTTTTGTATCTTAGGGATGTTATTAAAATGCGCCGCCAGGGAAATAATGTGCCTAAATTACCGCAGATGCCTGCGCTAGTTGCTGCTTAATTATATAGGGGAATGAACGGTTACCATTAGGAATATCCACGATTGTACTTGCCGTCCAATATTGTGTCGATAAATCATCAACCGGCCCGATATCGGCATCGCAAATACTGTCACCATAGCAATCAGAGATGGTCGGGAGCTCATTCACATACGGGCTGTATTGTGGCAGTCGCCAGTTGCAGTGCCCACCCGGTAATAAGATATTTAGTTGATTGAGAAAGACCGTGAACACGGTTCCATTCGCCGTGGTTCCATCAGCACCATCATTCCAAGTATAGGTATTGTCCTTGTCTGTGACCAAACCGTCGTCCGTTGTCTTATGCCACTCCAGACCGGTTCTATGATCAATGACTGTCTCGCCAGTGTCTTCGAACCGCCCAACGCATGAATTAGTGTCGAATACGCATCCTGAGCCGCAACGGAGAGTTCCGTAAGGGCTTTCTCAAGAAGTCGCCGTTTCACAGGTTCCGCCTCCGAGAGCGATAGTACCGAAATCGCATTCTTCTCCAGTATCCACTTCACCGTTACCACAGTTCAGGGCCGTCTTACAAGCTCCCAGGTCAGTTTCGCCACGGCGGAACTGTTCTGTAAAAAATATACCATACAAATCAATAGGGTAATAATTAGTTCTGGACAAACCCTCTTATTTCAAGTATAAATCACCCTGAGATTTTATGTTTGAGATAGTTTGCTTTGAACCTACAAGAGATCACCTTACAACTTATCCTGCCAAGTGAGCAGAAACGCTTCCAGTCGTTAATGGAGGCTCATCATTATCTAGGGGCATTACCAAAGATAGGTCATACCTTGTGGTATGTAGCCTGCTACAAAAACGAATGGTTGGCATTAATCAGTTTTTCTGCAGCGGCCTGGAAATGTGCGGCACGTGATCAGTGGATCGGCTGGAGCTTTCGATATCAATACGACCGATTGCATCTGATCGCCAACAACAGTCGCTTTCTGATTCTTCCTGAGCATCATTACCCTAATCTTGCTTCTCGTATTCTGTCGCTGTGCGAGCGACGCATCTCCCAGGACTGGCAGAAACAGTTTGGCTACCCCTTACTATTATTAGAAACCTTCGTCGATCCCCAGTATTTTCATGGCACTATTTACCGTGCTGCAAACTGGATTCATGCCGGAGAGACGCGCGGGTTCCGTCGCACTAGCAAGGGCTACAGCCCAACCCATAAACAACCCAAGCAGATCTATGTACGTCCTTTATCGTCGCGCTCTCAAGCTCGATTATCTCAGTCTATTCTTGACCCTTATTATTGCTATGGAGCACCAAAAATCATGTTGATGGCTGATCAAATGCGAACCTTACCCGAATTTTTTGCTGACATTCCCGATCCACGCCGCAAACAAGGACGGCGTCATTCATTATCCTGCATTTTGGCCATTTCAGCGGGTGCAGTATTATGTGGAATGGAAGGCTATAAAGCAATCAGTGGCTGGGCTGATGATTTAGGCCAAAAAGCGCGGGCGCGCTTTAAGTGTCGTAAACGAGATGGCTACTATTCAGTTCCTAGTCGCACCACGTTTAGAGAAACCTTAACCTATCTTCGTGACTTATACAGTCAATTACCCATTATTTTAATGAGTTAAA
>LWTL01000053.1 GCA_002101235.1 Cycloclasticus sp. symbiont of Bathymodiolus heckerae
TAGTGCTTGCACGAAATAAATAATACTCTTTTAAATCAATCCATTATGGTATAATAACACCCAATAATAGCATTGAAGATTCTGATCATCCCTTTTTGGTGGTTATCGTAAAAAATCATTATGTCATTGTTATTTAACAAGTATTTATTTCTACAAACCGAACTGGCAAAGACTAAGCCCTCAAGAATAGCCCGGTTCATTAAAACTTCGCATCAGATCCATGAGAAACATCATATCGTCACAACTGGAAATCGGGCAAGTCGATATTGCCAACATCGTCATTGACGTCACATCGCGCGATGATATTCCACTCATCCTGCTGGGCTTGCAACACATCTATACAGCCGGGCCTTTGAAAGAAGCTGTTTTCAAAATCCTTCAAGAAGTCATTCCGCATAAGATCAAAACAGACAGTGATAAAACGGTTGCTGTGGCGCCTAATAGAGGTCGCCCCGGCATGGAACAGTGGAGCATTCTGGTATTGGGCACCCTGCGGGTAGCCCTCGGCGCTGACTTTGATCGTATCCAGGAACTCGCCAACGAACATCGAACCCTTAGAATGATGCTGGGGCACGGTATCTTTGATGACAAAAACTATCGCTTACAAACCCTAAGAGATAACCTAAAGTTATTCACACCTGACATCATGGACCGCATTAATACTGAAGTCATTCGTTCGGGTTATCAGTTGCTTAATTTAGATGTCAGTGCATCCATTCAGGGGCGTTGCGATTCATTTGTCTTAAAAACAGACGTTCATTTTCCAACGGACATTAATTTGCTTTATGATGCCATGAGCGTTTTATTCCGTCAGTGCGTTCACTGGCGCCAAGACTATTACCTTCCCGATTGGCGTCAGCATAAACACAACCTGGCTCAATTCAAACAACAATATCGGCGTATCCAGCGATTACGGCATTCCACCTCGAAGGATGAAAAGAAAAAAATGGCTCAGGCCGATTTGATTTGCAAAGCACACCAGATTTATATTGATCTGGCTCAAAAATACCTGAATCGAGTCACTCAAAGTTATGAGTTATTGATAGGCAAATACAAGCTACCTAAAGTCTTATTACTTGATATGAAAACGTTTCTCCAGCATGGCGATCGACAAGTCGACCAGATAAGACGACGTGTCATTGAGGGAGAAACCATCCCGCACGATGAAAAAGTATTTTCATTATTTCAACCGCATACCGAATGGATCAGTAAAGGCAAAGCGGGTGTGCCCGTCGAACTGGGCATACGCGTCTGCATTATGGAAGACTACCATGGGTTCATACTGCATCATAAGGTCATGCAAAAAGAAACCGATGACAAAATAGCCATTGAAATGGTCAAAATGACTCAGGAAAAATTTCCGGAATTCAACGCATGCAGCTTTGACAAAGGCTTTCATAGCAAGAGTAATCAAAGTGGGCTAAAAGACATCCTGGATGAAGTAACTTTACCAAAGAAAGGAAAGCTATCCATCAAGGACCAGGAGCGTGAATATGCCGAAGAATTTAAGCAAGCCAAAAAGAAACACTCGGCAGTAGAATCGGCCATAAATGCATTACAGGTTCATGGGTTGAGTCAATGTCGAGACCATGGAATTGATGGTTTTGAACGATATACCGCATTAGCCATATTATCAAGAAATATACAAAAAGTGGGCGCAATCAAACGGGACATGGAACGACAACGATTGGCCGAAGAAAAAAAGCAAGCCGCTTAAGTTTTTTTAAAGAAAGTGGCCTTACTGAGGGATTGGTGCGTTTAAAAATTGGAAAAATGGCGCTGTATTCAGAAAACGCGTAAGAGTTGATG
>LWTL01000054.1 GCA_002101235.1 Cycloclasticus sp. symbiont of Bathymodiolus heckerae
AAAGGCTTTGGCGAGCGCTTATTAATTAACGACCTAAGTTTCAAATTACCCCCCGGCGGCATAGTCGGCATTATCGGTCCTAATGGTGCAGGAAAAACCACCCTGTTTCGCATGATGTCAGATGTAGAAAAAGCGGATTCAGGAGAAATAAAACTCGGATCAACAGTACAACTATCGCATGTCGACCAATCCCGCGATGATCTTGATGACAATAAAACCGTCTGGGAAGAAATTTCCGATGGTCTGGATTTAATCACCGTAGGTACCTATGAAACACCTTCAAGGTCTTATTGTGGACGCTTTAATTTCAAAGGTGGCGATCAACAAAAGCGCATTGGTGATTTATCGGGTGGAGAACGTAACCGGGTGCATTTAGCCAAGCTACTACGTAGTGGAGGAAATGTACTATTACTCGATGAACCGACCAACGATTTAGATGTAGAAACTCTGCGTGCTCTGGAAGAAGCACTATTAGCCTTTCCAGGTTGCGCCGTGGTTATCTCGCATGACCGCTGGTTTCTGGATAGAATCGCTACCCATATGCTAGCTTTTGAGGGTGATAGTCATGTCGTCTGGTTTGAAGGTAATTACGCAGATTATGAAGCCGATCGTCATAAGCGCCTTGGTACTGATGCGGATACCCCACATCGCATCAAATACAAAAAAATCAGCCATTAAAATACTGTGGTGCCACTCGCGCACCGCATATAATATATGCTGACTGCGCTATTTTTTCAGAGTAGCGCATTAATATAATTGCTATAATAACGCCAAAGTCCCCGTTGCATAACTGGATAATGCAGTCCCCTCCTAAGGGATAGCTGGCGGTTCGAGTCCGTCCGGGGATGCCATATAACATAAGGGCTAAAGGATTAGCCCTTAGCGTCAACACTATTTCAGTCGCCAACGAGTGGCCAACGAAAATAATTTTCACCGATGTTTTTTAGGTTTCTACTCATTTTTTTTATCCCTTTTTCGGTCAATGCTGTTAATCAGCGTCCAATATTTTCCAGTTTTAGCACCGACCTTATCAGCCAATAAATTCATAAGATGATTAAAATCAATAAGGTATAAATTATTACTGGTAAAACTGAACGCTGTTTTTTAAATAAACTGGTAAAATTTCGATGCTGATTGACAGAATGGCAACAAAAAGCGGATAAACTAAATAAACGGGCAGCTAATTGGAGTGTCTTAAAGCAGTTATTACAGTTAAGCAAGGGGCTATCTTTTTATCAAGAAGCCCAAGCCCAATATGATGCGATTATTGCTAATCGTAGTCTGTTAGATGATCCTGATCCAGTTGAAGCACAAGTAACGGCTATTACGGATAAACTGCGTAAAGCTATCACCTTTCATGCTGAGAGTTTTGTTCAAGAATATCAGCAACAAAAATAGCAACTGGAAAATAACAGTAACTGACAAAAACTAACAGAACAACAGCAACAACAAATTTTAAATAATCGTGATCTAAACGAACTAGAAACAATTACTGTTAATACGGTCGATGAAGTCATTGATAGTCTAGAGTCTTGTTCCATAGAACGATGGAATGACAGAACGCAAGCGCAAAGCAGTAAGTTTGATGCAACCCGCTTAGAAGCCGCTAAGCTATTAGATCCTAAGGTGCAGCAAGTTAAACTGCCTCACCGTACATTAAAATCAGAAGATGAAATTAAAGCATGGCTAGCAGAAGTTGAGACTCAGATGATGAATGATATTAAAAATGGACCTTTGGTTGTTTGAACCATGAGTAAATATGAATGTAAGTTGCAGAATTGCTGATATTACTATTTTGGGTTAGTAACAGTTGTTGGACGAAGCCGCTATCGCGGAGAAAAACACTTCACCCCTAAATTTATAGTGTAACCTCATTGCCTGTTATATGCA
>LWTL01000055.1 GCA_002101235.1 Cycloclasticus sp. symbiont of Bathymodiolus heckerae
GCGCTTCTTCGCTTGTATAATCGTTTTCCATCGCTTCCCCTCCTGACATTAAACTTAATAAAATTAAACTCATTGTTTTTGCTCATCAGCGTAAACCGCCAAATCATTGCGAGTTTCCCAAAATTCATGTTTATAAAAAAACGCTGCGGCTTTTCTGTTTGGTATGCCAAATAGAGCCGCAAATTTTTTCCATTCTTGCGGGTCTGTCATCATTTCGGTAAGCCACGGTAATTCTTTTTTAAGGCTGTCTATGCGGCTTGTCTCGATCTCCTCGCTAATACCAATCGCGCAAAAATAAAGGGTATGCACTGCCGCCAGTTCTCGCATATCTTCATACTCTAAAGCGAAAACTTCGCGTTCTGCTTCGCTCAATTGAAACCACGCATTGCCCTTGTATTTTTCTATTTGAAAAGGGGTTTTTAAATATTCTTCTAGCTGTTCTTGTTCCTTTGCAATTCCCATATCTTACCCCCTGCTTGATTGCAGTTAAAAAAATACCCGCAATGCCAAGCGATTGCGGGGAAATTAAATTGAATTATAAAGCAGATATGAGCTTGGTTTTTTATCAATGTGCAAAAGGAAGTTAAACAAGGGTCAATAAAGCCGAAAAATAACCCGTGAGCGGTTTTTAATGCTCTAACAGTACATTCACACTAAAGAATTAACGAAAGCCCTTAAAGGAGCTTTATTTTTATTTGTTTTGTTGCAAAAACGACCGATTACGCACCAGTTTTTTAAATCCAGTAAAATCATGGCTTTACTTGTTGCAAAAACCTAGTGCAAAATAACCCCATGAAATACGGCTATATTCGAGTATCAAAAGAAGATCAAAACACCGCGCGGCAAGTGGACGGTTTAAAATCGCTATGTGATAAATTGACCATAGAAAAAATAGGGGCAACGGTTAAAGATCGCCCTAAATTTACGGCCTTGCTTGATCGCTTGAAAGAAGGGGATACGTTAAGCGTCTGGTCACTAGATCGGGCGTTTAGATCAACGGTTGATGCAATCCAGCAAGCAGATAAATTACGCGCTAGGGGAATTAATTTTATTATTGTGGATTTAAACGTGGATACCGCCACGCCTTCGGGGATGCTGGTTTATTCTGTCATGGCTGCTATGGCACAATTTGAACGTGAAAACCTGATTGAACGCACAAAGCAAGGGCTTGAATCTGCAAAAAAGCGCGGGGTTCGTCTGGGTCGCCCCCCTGCCCTAAGACCTGCACAGATTAAAAAAGCAGAAAAAGACATCAACGCGGGGGCGGAGTCTGTCGCATCAATGGCGGCCTTGTTCGGGGTTGATCGTTCCACGATGTTTAGAGCCTTAAAAAAACAAGATAATGAATGAACCCCTTAACCCGCTCTATGTGGAGTTTAAAAAATATTTATTTTATTACACGCTTCACAGTGATGATGTAAAAGACGTGATGAGATTAAAGCCTGTTCTTATTCAGGCAATGGAAAAAAAGAAAATAGCCCCTTTTTTAATAAGCTGCGCCCGTGACGCTTACACGGTGTATTTTCCAGATAAGGAGAAAGTGGAAAATATGGCAATTTACCGCGCAGGGCTTTGGTATTCACTGATAACAGGCCATAAAAAACAACTTACTATTGAGGTTGCACTAGGGATAATGGATAGACATTATGGCGTGGTAAAAATGCAAGCACATCTTGAAATACTAAACGGTAATCCCTCGCTTTTAAGAAATGCCTATGATGATTTTCTAAAAGCCATTGAACAGCAAACCAAGAATTAAAAAATTAAGGTCTAAAGGATTTTTTTTGTTTTTTTGACAGATAAAACGAAAGTATCATTTTCAGCCGCTGCCAGCCATGGAGAGCGAACGTGAGGGCTGGTAGTCCCCAGAAGGCGTAGGGCCGTTGTTTTGTCGGAATCTCAGC
>LWTL01000056.1 GCA_002101235.1 Cycloclasticus sp. symbiont of Bathymodiolus heckerae
TGAAAAAGTGAGGATTGCCACTTTGAATGTTTTTTATGAATGAGGCCGGTCGGAGCGGAAATTATAAACCAGCTTTCAATAATCACCTTCGCTTTTTTGGAAGTTATTTTTCTGAAAGTCTATATGTGCACGTGCTCATAGTTCAATTGTCTAAATTATAATAATCCTGAATTCAAGTCATAGACACAAAACAGCCAGAATTTTAGCAGTAAAACTAAGGACATGGTTTATTCCCGGTTTTTGCCTAGTGCTGCTTTTAAATCGTCCAGATAGGTTTTTGGAAAATACCAGAACTGATAACCATTGGCCGATAAGCTTTCAGCCAAGCCTCTTTTTTCAGGCGGCCAGCCTGTGAATAGTGTTACCATCACATCGGTACTCACCCATGGGTTTTCATACCAAGCCCCGTGCGAAAACTGAAAGCCTTCTATATCACTGCGACTTAGGTCGATCAGGCTGATTCGGTCAGAATGTACCATTGCTCGCAATTCAGTTTCAGTTTCTTTATCCAGAATATCATTAGGCTTACTGCTGGGGGCGCCGAGCCGCTCCTGTTTATCTGTGAATCGAGCCAGTGCAAGCACCATATCACCTTCAGCCATAGTGAGCGTTAGACCTTCAACCAGGTTGTAGAATAAAGGCAGATTTTCTATAAACCGGCCTAGTGGCTCGTCGGATGAGGCTAGATAGACCTGCCCGATGCGCAGGTCGGATGCATTATGACTGCGTGCTCCCAGTATAGATAAAGCTCCACCCGCAACACGTCCACCAGCACTGTAGGCGATAAGATGAAAGCGGCGAAAGTCACTATGCGCTGCCAGTAATTCCAGCAAACAGGCAAGGTCGGTTGCAGCCGTATCTGCCTGTAGCTTATCGGCTGCATAGCCCCAGATACTACCGGGAGAAGGCCAGCTAAAGCTAAGCACCATGGCGTTATTGCCGGTGAAAAACTGATACTGCGCGCCTTGTGCGACTGACCAGTAGAATGTATTTTTTGACCCATGCACATAGATGGTCAGATCTTTGACTGGATAGTCCCGCAAGGTCGCGTTCATTGCATCGAGAAATTCTAATACTTCTGCGTTGGGTGTTGCACATGCGGTCTTTGTCGAATTGGCTGGCCGCTTGCCACTCGCTAGCTGAGGTGCGTCCTGCAAAGTCCAGAACAGGGAGTTCTTATTCGATTGTGTGGGTGATTGCAAATGTTCCAGCAGGTTCTGCTCTGATTTGCCAATCTGTAATAAAGTACGCCCATAATGCACCTGGTTATCGGGAATAGCCTGATAAAAATCTGCTCCGGCAATCGCGGGGCGGCGGGTGGTCACATAATAGCTTTCGATCTGATTGATGGTTTCTGGGTGCCGATGTTCAGCGAAGACATCGAATTGCGGATCCTTCAATACTTCTGGCGTCGGCATTAATACCAATTGTGATTGACAGCCGGTTAACAGCATAACAACTAGTAATGCCGAACGCAGTCTATGCATCATGGTCGAATTACTTGCACTCAGCGCTTAGTATCCATTGTTGCGCTGCCTCTAATTCACTAAAGGCAAAACTTTGTATTTCCGCGCTGACGAAGTGGCTGGCAATATTTTCGCCAAACCCGCCTATAGCAGAATCTGTCACAAGGGCAATATGCGACACTTGGGTATGATGATTCCGGATAAATTTAAAATGGCTGATTAATGCTGCAAATGAATCCCAGCCTGGAAATGACTGTACATAAATGATGAGTCCGTTTAATTTTCCGTTGCTTTCAATATAAGGGTCAATAATTTTACTTGCGGATGCAAAGTCTGCTGCAGATAACTCTCCCGCTGAAAATCCTGGAAACGGAGCTTTAGCGAAGTGAAGATTTTTAGTCCGCGATAGCCGTAGGGCCGGTTGTTTTGTCGGAGTCTGAGCGATAGCGAAGGTGGAGACAAAATAAAAGGCCATCCGA
>LWTL01000057.1 GCA_002101235.1 Cycloclasticus sp. symbiont of Bathymodiolus heckerae
TTTCAGTAATAATTGCTTTGCTAGCTGCTCGTATTTTTTGTGTGGTTCTGTTTTTTTAGTCATTAACTTTATGATACAAGAATTCAGCTGCTAGCCTTGAATTTTGTCCCGTCTTAAGTTGGTAGCCAGAAAAGGCAGCAAGCTGCCCAAAAAAGAGGAGGATTTGTGAATCCATTATTTTTTAATGAAAGAATCGCACGTATAAGCTCGTATACCATCCGAGCCGTTCAAAATGCGATAATAACAGGAAAGTCGTTGAGTAGCTTTCTCAGTGCGCTTGTTGCTAAATTAGTTCCAAGGGTACATCCGATAGGGGAACACTGATGATCTTGGAACGAACATTAAGTCTGTCAGTGCACTGGAGCGGGTTAATTATCTCACCCATCAGCTTAATAGAAGTATTGCAAACTATCAGAACACGACACCAGACTCTGTTGATAAAACACAAAAATCCTTAGACTCTGCAAAGCTTAAGGTAAAAGAGGCGTTTGAAACGTATCTTGAAAATATTGAATCAGGCCGTGAACTTAGCGATGTCATGAAATACAACAGCAAGGAGGTTTTACAAAGTGTTCTTGAGCGTATCAATAACTTAAATTCTTCGGGTATTTTTCGGTCTAATCCACCCACATTTGGGCTTAATCATGGGCGGTGCCATCAAATAAAACATTTAAACGATGATGAACAAAAGATGTTTGTCTATATCCGCTTAGAAGCTATTTTCAGGAAATGCCGGGATTCTGGTGTAAAGCCTGACTTAGAGCAGGTTATTTTTTTAGATGAGGCTCATAAATTCATTATTGACGACAGTAGCAATATTATTAATGTTATTGCCAAGGAAGGTAGAAAGTTTGGCTTAGGGCTTTGGTGCGCCTCGCAATCACCTACTCATTTCTCAGAGGACTTTTTTAACTAACTGCGGAACAACCATCTTAACCTATCTTCGTGACTTATACAGTCAATTACCCATTATTTCAATGAGTTAAATTTTTCAATCGGTCCCAGTTGGCACTACAGATTTCATATCAACGATCGTTTTAACTTTTCCAATCGGGTCGGGGTTAATATTCAACGCAGTGTATATTTGTTTTTGTCTGGTTTCTGCTTTGCTTGTGGTTCGCAGGTGAATTATTGTATCGTTATCCGTGGGCAAGGTTATGGTCATGCGTTGCTGGGTCGACATGATATTGCGTATGCTTTCCCAGCTTAGATGGATGTCCTGCAATCTAAGTTGATAACGCAGTATATGTACCAGGTGGTAAGCTAATAATGTGATGAATAGGTGTCCGGTAACCCGCTCTTCTTTTTGGTGATAGACAGGGCGTAAACCTAGCTCGGTTTTTAGGCTTCTAAAGGTCGCTTCAATTTCGGTAAGCATGGTATAGGTTAGCCATAACTGTTCTTCCGACCAATCAGGGATATTGGTTCTTAGGCAGTAAACACCGCAGTGCTTATCTTTTTGGTCACTTTCAGGTTTACGTTTCCATTCGATACCGATAGCTTTGTTTTTTTTGTCATCAGCTATAACGTTGATGGCGTAGTCTGCAGCAACACGGCTATGTTTTTCGCGTAGTCGTCCGATACGTTCCAGTATTTTGTCATATTTTTTAAGGGTGCCTTTTTTGCTCAGACCTGTGTGCAGTTTTTCCAGGGCTTCTTCCAGGCGAGCATGGAAGCGGTTACGGATACTTTGTTCTTTTTTTGCTTTTTGTTCTGAATGACAATAGAGTCGGATTTCCCCGGTTTCTTGATCAATGTCACGATAAACAACAACATTGCTGTCCTGGGTATCCCTGACCGTTATCGGAGTTTCCTGATCTCTTGGGTTTTTTACATGTTGTTCTCGACTGACAACGAGATAATGATAATCTTGTTCGATTAACCAGGCAATATTGTCAGCGCTGGCAATGCCGGCATCCATGATAACCACCGGCTTTATTTGATGAAAGGGATCCTTGTCTCGCAGTTCGTCCCATATTACCGGCTCCC
>LWTL01000058.1 GCA_002101235.1 Cycloclasticus sp. symbiont of Bathymodiolus heckerae
ACAGCATTATGTAATACCAATTTTTTTGTACGAACTTACGGGGCGCTGTACTAGGCAGATAAGCTTGTTGATATTAACAGATAGCATTATAGGTTGGATTATAAATACAGCCAATCGTTTAAAAGGTTCGGTACGTCGTATATTCATGGCTGAAACGGTGGAGCTACTAGGCTCAGGTGGTGCAAGTATTGCTGAAGAAAAACTAGGATGGAATAGAGGCACTATCCGAAAAGGACAATATGAACTTGAAACTCAGCCCATAGAAGATAATTTTTCAGCGAGAGGGCGTAATAAAAGTGAAGAGCATTTTCCTCATCTACTTGATGACATAAAAAAAATTGCTGAACCGGAGTGTCAAACGGATCCCTCTTTTAATTCCTGTCGATTATATACCCGGCTAACTGCTAAAGAAGTTAGAAAACGTTTACTGGAGATTGATTATTATGATGAAAAAACATTACCTTGCTCAAAAACTATCAATACAAAATTAAATGACCTGAGTTACCATCCAAAAAAGGTACAAAAAACAAAGCCTCATAAGAAAATCAAGGAAACGGATGCAATTTTTGAACAAGTTCATGCCGTCAATGGAATGGCAGATATCAACCCAAAAGAGATTCGTATATCAATTGATGCCAAAGCAAGAATGAATATTGGAAATTTTTCACGGGGAGGACGAAATCGGGTTTTAACAAAAGCAGAGGATCATGATTTAGATGTTAAGGAAAAGTTAACTCCTTTTGGTTTTTATCTGCCTGAACATGATGACTTTTTCCTTTTCTTTACAGCAGGCTATGCCAGCAGTGATTTCATCGTTGACCGATTGGAAGAAATTTGGCCAGAAATTCAAGAAAAATATGGAGTAGATATTCTGACACACACGTTGACAATGGTATGGAGAACAGTAGCTCCAGAACTCAGTTTATAAAAAGGCTTGTGGAGTTTGCTGAAAAAAGCAACATAAAGATAAAACTGGCCTACTACCCTCTTTATCATAGTAAATATAACCCAATTGAACGAGTATGGGGAGCCTATGAAAATCATATTAGTGGCGACATAATGGGTACAGTTGAAACAACTTTATTGTTGCCGAAAGTATGACCTACAATGGCAAAACACCTATTGTTAAATTAACAGAAAAAATATATGAAACAGGAGTAAAGGTAGGTAAAAAAGCAATGAAGACGTATTATCAGTTTGTTGACCGAATGCCATCGATGGAAAAATGGTTTTTGACCATTTCTCCTGGCTGTTCTGGATGTTTATTTTTAAGGTGCAGAAGATGAAAGCACTGCGTCCAAACTGGAAGGTTGGCTTGTTAACTGGGACTGCTTTTGGTGACTTAAGCAATGCAGATGCTGATTTTTTTGTAGTTAATCTGGATCTTGCCAGTCGCAGCTTCGTGCGCTCGGTGCATGATAATGCCAAACAGGTTTTTGTCTGGACGGTCAATGATGCACCGACGATGTCCAGGCTAATTGGCCGGGGGGGCGATGGGCTTATTACCGATAAACCTGCAGTTGCACGTATGGTTTTGCAGCATCGTGCGAATATGCCGGCTATCGGGCGCGTCATGCTGGAATTAGCTGAAACTCTGGGCGTGTCACCCGAAATAGGCGAACAGTAAATAATCACACTAACAAAGCAACTAAATGAACGAATTAAATCTGGATCCAATTTTTATATTTGCTGTGATAGGCAGCTGTTTATTGCTAGCCTGTCTATTGTTGCAGTTGTTCGTATTACGCAAAGTGAACGCATTGTCTCAATCTAATGCGGAACAAATTAAATTCGAACTGGTCAGCTTACTGCAGCAAAATGAAGACACTTTAAAAGAAGGATTAAGTGAGTCGCGTAAGGAGTTACGGGATGTCAGTGCCGATAACCGGCGTGAAATAAATGGATTATTTAACGGCTTTCAAGATACGATATTAAAGCGGGTCAGTGAAAATAGTAGTGGGCAGAGTCGTCAATTAGAAGCCTTTAAAA
>LWTL01000059.1 GCA_002101235.1 Cycloclasticus sp. symbiont of Bathymodiolus heckerae
ACGTTTTGTTACGAAAACAAAAACCACTCTTTCAGAAAAGGGGTTCTCTAAGACGAGAAAAATACCAGCTAACAGCATACTGTTCGTTTGCATTGGTTCAATTGGTAAGGTTGCCCAAAATAAAATGGAGTGTGCGACAAATCAACAATTAAACGCCGTTATCACTTTCAAGAAATTCATAAGTGATTTTGTATATTTCGCCTTAGAGTTTTCTTCACCAAGAATTGCTGAGTTAGCAGGAAGGCAAGTTGTTCCAATTATCAATAAAACTTTATTTTCTTCTGTAATATTGAAAATACCGTTGTATGAAGAGCAACAAAGAATCGCCGATTGCCTGTCATCTATCGACAGCCTGATCACTGCCCAAGCGCAAAAAATAGAGTCACTCAAAGCCCATAAAAAAGGCTTGATGCAGCAGCTTTTTCCTGCCGATGAGGTGAGTGGATGACTACTGATTTTGCTGATTTAGACACTCTGGTTACACACCTACGCGATAAGTTGACCCCTGAGTTAGATAATAAAAAATATCTATTGCTGTTTGCCTATAACGGAACGGGTAAAACGCGATTGTCAATGGGCTTCAAAGAAGCAGGAAAAAGTAATGGTAATGCTGACACCCTGTATTTCAATGCCTTTACCGAAGATTTATTTAGTTGGGATAACGACTTAGATAATGATATTCAAAGGGTGTTGAAGCTCAATTCAGATTCTCGTTTTTTTGCTGGTCTGCAAGAGCTGGAAATGGACAACCGTATCCGTCCATTATTACAGCGCTATGCAGATTTTGATTTTAAAATCGATACAGATAACTGGACAGTCATCTTTGAGCGGAAAGTCACAAATGGTGACACTAGCGAAATAATTGAGCATATTAAAATCTCCCGTGGGGAAGAAAATATCTTTGTTTGGTGTTTTTTTCTCGCTATTGCGCAACTCGCCATTGATGAGCAAGAAGCCTACGCTTGGGTGAAATATATCTACATTGATGACCCAATCTCGTCACTTGATGACAATAACGCTATTGCCGTGGCTAGCCACTTGGCGCACCTGCTGAAGAACCAAGACAGGGTGAAGGCAGTAATTTCTTCACACCATACTTTATTTTTTAATGTGATGTGGAACGAGCTAAACGAAAAGAAAAAATTACAGCCGTATTTCCTAAGCACTGATCCCAGCACTCAAGGCTATATCTTACGCTACACTAGGGATACACCATTTTTTCACCATGTCGCATTGTTAAAACAGCTATATGAGGCGGAAGAGTCTGGTAATTTGTATACGTATCACTTTAATATTTTGCGAAATATTTTAGAGAAAACAGCCATCTTTCACGGCTTTAAAAAATTTTCGGCTTGTATTAAACAAGACGCAGACGATCCCGAAGGTATTGTGCATGCGCGGATGGTTAATGTGCTTAGTCACGGCAATTATTCCTTATTTGAGCCAATGGAAATGCTGCCCGAAAATAAGCAGTATTTTAAAAAAATATTAATGGGTTTTATGAGCAATTATCAATTTAATCCCGAATTATTCCCAGAATCGCTAGAACAGAATTTAGAAGAGGCTACTCAATAATGACCGAACAAGACTTAAATAAACTAGGTAGTATACTTTGGGGCATTGCCAACGATCTACGCGGTGCGATGAATGCCGATGACTTTCGGGATTATATGTTGTCGTTTTTGTTTTTACGTTATCTATCGGATAACTACGAAGTCTCTGCGAAAAAAGAACTGGGGGCAGACTATCCTAAGCTTGAAGCCGACGACAAGGGCGCGCCTTTAGCATTGTGGTATGAACAGAATGAGGAAGATATCATCGCGTTTGAAAAACAAATGCGCCGTAAAGTTCATTATGTGATTGAGCCTCAACACTTATGGAGTAACATCGCGGAGCTGGCTAGAACCCAGCATGATGATTTACTGCTTACTTTGCAAGAAGGTTTCAAATATATTGAAAACAAGTCCTTTGAAAATAACTTTCAGGGCGGA
>LWTL01000060.1 GCA_002101235.1 Cycloclasticus sp. symbiont of Bathymodiolus heckerae
AACGATTGGCCGAAGAAAAAAAGCAAGCCGCTTAAGTTTTTTTAAAGAAAGTGGCCTTACTGAGGGATTGGTGCGTTTAAAAATTGGAAAAATGGCGCTGTATTCAGAAAACGCGTAAGAGTTGATGAGTTTTTTGTAAAGCTGAATCAAAATTTAAAAAATATTCCGTTAAATATAGTAATGTATTTTCAAGAAATGGCTTTTTCGTGCAAGCACTAAGTATTTTCATAAGCAAACGATTTCATAGAGAGCTCGAAAAAAAATTGCAATAATTATAAAGCCAAATGAATACTTAGCTACATTGAAAATAGGCTCACCTCTTTTAACGTAAATGTTCAGACCCCTACCGAAAAACTTGACAACTAATTTAAAAAAGGCTTGTAACTTTATGATACCAAGAAGTATTATGTAGGCCATGCAATTAAGTAATCAGGATCTAAGCCAACTTGACGAAGAAGAACTTCTGAATTTATCAGAAGAGGAGTTGCGCCGTCTTTCAATAAAATTGCTAACAGATTTAAAAGAAGCTCGTGAACGATTAAACCAGAATTCCCACAATAGTTCCCGTCCTCCAAGCAGTGAAGCACCATGGGAAAAAGAGACTCAAAAGGATTCCAGTAATGATTCTGAAGAGGTGCAAGAAACGACTTCAGATAAAAAAGGGGCACCCCCTACTGAAACGCTAAATAAAACACCCAGGCAGTCCCCGGAAAATGAAACAGAAGAACAACGAAAACCAGGGAAGCAACTTGGAGCCAAGGGTTTTGGGCGGCAACAAAAAATAGCGATCACAGATTATCAAGAATATTTTCCAGAAACATGTGAATGCTGCCATCAACCATTAAATGATCATTTCAAAAAAGCATACACGGCTTTTGAAACCGTTGATATCTTATGGTCGGATGAGAAAAACCCAGGTCTGAGGCTGACTAATACCAAACATACCTATTATGAAATCACCTGTCACTGTGGGCACCTCACAATAAAAGAACCGCATCGTTCCAATTCCGATGGCACCTTGCAGGATATAACCTGTGGTCAGTGGAGATTAGTAGGTCCAGGGCTTGCCGCATTAATTATATGCCTTACTTATCGCATGCGGCTTTCACGAGAACGTGTTCAAGAGTTTTGCAGCTTAGTGTGGGTACGATTAACAATACATTACATGAAAGCGGCGCAGCAGCAATGCCTATAGAAGCTGAATTAGTAAAGGAAATCGTAGACAGTCAGTTACTTTATGTTGATGAAACCTCCTGGATGGAACTCACCACTTTTTTATGGTTATGGGTTTTCAGTACAGATACAGTCACGGCCTACTGGATTTCAACTCGGTCATCAGAACTGATTGAAAACACCTGGGTCAAGCGTATTGCGGCTGGCTAATGAGTGATGATTACCAGGTTTATCGAAAATACCTTAATCGAGTTCGTTGCTGGGCCCATCTAATTCGTAAGGCAAAAGGATTAAAAGAGAGCTTGAATAAAGACTCTCAGCTATTTGGAGAACAAACACTCAAATTAATGAATATGCTCATGACAGCTATTCGTGAAGCACGGCACCACCCTCCAAACTCGCTACTAACGGAAATTTACCAAACGCAATTGATGGCCTATCGGCAACTGTGTGAACAAATGAAAGCATCAACACACACAAAGACCCATGCGCTAGCAACAGAAATGCTCAATGATTGGGAGGCTATCTTTCGGGTACTCGAATCCCCACATTTGCCCTTAACCAATAACGAAGCAGAACGTGCCTTACGGCACTGGGTTATATTAAGACGGATTAGCTATGGAACACGAACTGAAGAAGGTTCATGTGTGTTTGCTATCTTGATCAGTGTCATCGAAACTTGTAGAAAAAGGCAGCAATCACCATGGATATATTTAGCGGCCGTTATTCACAATCAGCGGGTAGGTGTTGCGGTTCCTAAGCTACCAATTGTTAAGGGGTCTGAATAATTACGTAACAATTCTGTTTTATTTTGATGAATGCGTTTGAGTAATTGATTTAATGTTTC
>LWTL01000061.1 GCA_002101235.1 Cycloclasticus sp. symbiont of Bathymodiolus heckerae
TTAGGGGCTATTTTGTTAGCTGATGCAGTACAGCGTGTTGAACAAGCGAGTGAAGTATTAGCTGTTTATGCCATTGTCGTTGAAGCGTTAAATCCTTCGGTTGCTGAATTTTATCAGGGCTTTGGCTTTATAGCCTTTGCTAATCAGCCTTTAAAATTTTTTTTACCAATGAGTTCTTAGGTCGTTTTCTTATCCTACCTATAACCATTGCATCGCCTTATTCTGCGATTTATCATACAGTGCTGTCGTCTGAATATCCGTATGTGCTATCTATCGAGTCGTATAAGGGGTTAATTAACCCCATAATAGAATCCTTTTTATTTTAAATTGATGCGATAGTTGCTACTTGCGATTGAACCAGATTAAGGTTTTTAAAAAACCTTAATCTATAGCTGTCACATAACAGACCAATACTACTTATACAATTTAACCTTTTTGCCAATCAGCAACAACACTTTTCCAGTCAGATTTACGCGCTACAGTTTTCCCACCTTCATCCTTACCTTTCCATACATTCCAAAAATCAGGATCATCCGAATGAGGTCGCTGTGCTTCAGACAGATCATTCATTTTAACTAAAACTGGAAGTTCGGAAGCCCACCCCATTAAAATGGCATGTTGTGATGGGAGTGATGGTAATTCTCTAAGAAGACCTCGTAAATTATCAGGTACCAACTTATGTACTTGTTCTTGGTCACGGTCATTACTTATTCGGTGCAATAAAAATGTATTACATTGCGATAATACTGTTGGAGACAGTTCAGATGGGCGCTGAGAGGAGACTATTAACCCAAGTCCAAATTTTCGGCCTTCACGAGATATTTTCTCAAACACCTGGCAACAAATTGATGCAACATCCTGATTTTCTGAGTCATCCCTGTATCTTTTAATAAAAGTATGAGCCTCTTCTGCAACCAATACTGTGGGCAAAGTTACGTTATTTAGCCTTCTATAACGCTGCAATGATTCCAAGATAATTCGAGATATTACTGCAGTAACTAAATGGATAATTTCATTAGGTACCAATGATAAATCAATCACTGAAACACAACTATGCTCTCCTTCTTTACCCTCTCCAACATCTTTTCCAATATAAGTTTCAAGCCACTCTGCTAGGTCAACTTTCTTTTCACTGTCATTAGTAATCGGCTTCATTCTAGTGTCAGCAAGCATTGTCCTAATCCGAGCAATAAGATATTCAACATGCTGCTCATTACCTGTTTGCTGTGCTAATGCTTCTAAATAGGAAACAAGATTATCACCCTCAAATGGCAAAGGAATATCTTCCCCTTTAGGAAACAAGTCTTTTTCATCACCACCAAATGCACCAAATGAATCAGCTATATTTAAAATTAGTGTATCAATTTCACCTACTGATGCATTAAGGTTAGGATATTTATCAGACCTGTCATCACAATATGCTTGTAGGTTTTCAAACAAGTGGTCTAACCTTTTATCGTCAGCATCTAGTCTCCCTTGGTAGAGACCTATACTCTCCCGCCAACAATCTATTTTCTCCAAAACATACTTAGGCCCTGGGAATTTTCCCCAAGGAGATCCTACTGACTTATCGTGCTTAATTGCGACAAGAATAGTCCCAAGAAATTTTTTAATTTCTAAATCTAAATTGGTATGTAGCTCAAATTCTTCATTTCTCATAGCCCTTAACGCTCTTTTAAGAAGGGGTAATTGAACTTTAGCGCTTGCTTTAGTAAATGCAGCCCATTCAGAGCTATTCCAAAACTAGGAAGGCACTTTAAGCTGATGCTCTTCTGCTCCAGCATCAACCTTAAAAACTCTCCCCTTAAATTTAGTTTTAGGCCCAAATGCTCGAGTATACTCACCATTAGGATCTAATATGATAAATCTAGCATTTGGCTCTTTCCCTTCTTCGGTTGCCGCTTCAATAGACCATTGGATCAACCCCGCAACTGAGCAAGACTTACCACTCCCTGTATTACCTAAAACGGCAACATGTCGCCCAAACAAACGATCAGGGTCAATGGCTACATTTGCATTATTAGCTAATGGGCTGTGACCTATAACTACCCGACGATTATCTCCTGATTCAACA
>LWTL01000062.1 GCA_002101235.1 Cycloclasticus sp. symbiont of Bathymodiolus heckerae
TTATGAATGAGGCCGGTCGGAGCGGAAATTATAAACCAGCTTTCAATAATCACCTTCGCTTTTTTGGAAGTTATTTTTCTGAAAGTCTATAACATAAGACTCAGATGACCACTATATAGTGGTGTTATTTTGTAAAATAGCACTATATGTTGATTTAATTTTCAAAACCCTTAGTTCTCGGACAGGCTCCTAGTGCTGTACTAGAAGCGGGGCATATGCTGTTTTCTATACAATACCAACTACCTGATACAGTTGCGCCACCGATAAATATCCCACTAAAACACCATTTCAACAGTCCTTCCTGAGTGTATAATTAGTTTCTAGCTAACACGGTTATTACAGGAACAGGCATGACACTCGACGTTTACTTATCAGTTTTTACGCTAATGCTCATTTCCCTGGGCATTAATGTTCTTTCTCTTAAAACGCGCATACCATACACCGTACTTCTAGTCATCGGCGGATCATTACTAGTGCCGCTGTCAAAAATCGAAGTGTTCTCATTTATCACAAGTTTTCAGCTTACGCCTGAGCTGTTGTTTTTTGTCTTCCTGCCCATCCTGATTTTTGAGTCAGCCTATTACCTAAATCCTGCAAGCATTATACACAATAAACATGAAAACCCCATATTAAACAATGATATAATATCAGTTTCTCTGATTTTACTACCTCATTGTTTTAATGACGTCCACAAAAGTATCAAAATCCTCATTTCGTGTCCGAAATCGTACACGCTCAGTCAAAATATCTTCCACTGCACATGGATTGACGAGCCAGGCCGGACTTATTCCAGTCGTGAAATATTTAGACCGGATCGGGTTTGAAAAAACGGTAAAGCGAAGCGTTGCGCACACACGGGGTGATAATGCAGACTATCACTTATCTGATGCGGTTCTATTAACCCTGGTAGGCATGATAGGTGGAGCAACGTCAATGGCAAAAGTGACTACGGTATGGGCGGATAGCGTACTACGTAAAGTGGCAGGCTGGATCAAGATTCCTGTTGAAACCACGGTATTACGGATTTTTAAAGAACTGAGTGAAGCGCAGATAAGCCAGTTTGAGGCACTTACGCATACCTTGCGTGGTCAGCACTGGCGGCGGTTACTTCGTTCCGGAAAATCAAAAGTAGGCATACAACCCGTTCAATGGGTGGATGTCGATTCAACTGTCGATACGGTTTGTGGTCGGCAAGAAGGAAGTGCCAAAGGCTTCAATCCAAAAAAGAAAGGTGCCCGTTCATACCATCCACAAATCGCCTTTCTAGCGGACACAAAAGAAATTTTACAGGCCTGGTTCAGAACAGGCAATGCCTTTACGAGTAATGGTGTTGTTGAATTTACCAAACAACTACTGGCCCACTTACCTAATCGGATGCGCATTATTTTTCGTGGTGACAGTGGTTACTTTGTGGGCGACCTAATGGAATTACTTGATGCCAGAGGGCATGGCTATTTGATAAAGGTTAAACTTAAGAATTTGAACGTATTGCTGGTCAAACAGACTTGGACAGCCATCAAAGGCCAGTCCGGCTGGGAACAATGTGAATTTCAATATCGTTGTGGTGGCTGGTCTCGGTCTCGTCAGTTTGTTGCGGTCAGAATGATGCAACCTAAACAAGTAACTGGGCCTCAGTCCGAGCTTTGGGATACAACAAAATATGACTATTTTTGTTATGTAACCACTGAATCTCTAACGCCTTGGCAAACACATAAGAAGTACGGTGAACGGGCAACATGCGAAACATGGATCGAAGAAGCAAAATCACAAATGGGATTAGGTAAAATCAGAACGGATCAATTTCTGGCCAATGCTGCTTTATTTCATTGTGCTGTTCTCGCCTACAATACAGTTCGCTGGATGGCTCAATTGAGCGGCAACAAAACTTTGTGCCAATGGGAACCGGAAACACTTCGTACTTATCTGATTAGGGTGGCCGGAAAATTACTCACAGGAAATAATCAGTTAAGAGTCAGAACGCCTGCCGATCCGCTTTATCCTCAGGAATGGGATGACTGGGTTAAGGTGGGGTTACCAGCTTAGCATTAAATCAAAGTTAAGCGATTTTGATTAAAGGCCATGATACATTGGCAGAATGCTTATTGCCTTGAACTCAGAGAATACTAAAGATTCCCACTATTTATAGCTGG
>LWTL01000063.1 GCA_002101235.1 Cycloclasticus sp. symbiont of Bathymodiolus heckerae
TCAGTATTTCTTTTTCTTGGGTTGTCAAAGGAGCTGTTTATTTGCATTGTTTGGGATCATATCACCTAATTCTACAGCATTATGTAATACCAATTTTTTTGTACGAACTTACGGGGCGCTGTACTAGCAACCTAAAAGTAAATGTTGCAGCAAGTGTAATACCAATCAAATTGGTCGAAAATAGTAGAAACGCCTGCAAAAAGAAAGTCATATCAAGCCGGCCAATTCCAATACCCGCAACAGCTAGTGGAGGCACCAGGGCAACCGCAATGGCTACACCCGCCAGACTTTGGATAATCTCCCGATAGGATTTGGAATACGCGCCTGCGACACCCGAAACAATGGCCACAGCCAAGTCTAATAGCGAGGGACTTAGCCGCGCAGACATCTCATCCGTCATCATTTTATAGGGAAACAGCTGGGTAATTAACGCGGATGCCAGTAACGCAAGCAAAATCCCTCGCTAAAAATCAGGGAAACGGAGCCTAAGCGAAGTGATGATTTTTAGTCCCTGGTAGGCGGCAGGGCAATTCGCTGATCCGAAGTGCGCTAGCAGCGCGCGAGGGAGGCAAAGAATTGCATTCCGAATAGCCGTCCAGCCATTGAGGTAGTCTTAACGGAGCAGGGTTTTGTGCGTAGTTGAGACGGACGCAGGGCGGCCAGGGCATCTCCCATTCGCTGCGTAGGCGAATGAATTATGGCGACAGGAGTCCCAAAATTTCGTGAGGTAGCATGGCGCGCCTGATGCCAATTTTTGTCGCTGAGTCTTTAAGTAATTCAATATTACCGCGCAACAAGCCCATTGCCAGCGAAACAATCGGTGCCATTAGCGGTGCTAATAACATTGCGCCTATTACCACTGCGGTACTGCCTTGAAATAGTCCAATGGTTGCAAGCATAGTACTCAATATCATCAAAGTGATGTAAGTTGGGCTGGTCTTCGCATCATCGCGCAAGGAAATAAATAATTCCCGGAAGCGCTCTTCAGCAGCATAGGCAAATATAGGTATATGCTTTAGGCTTATTTGCTCCAGTTCCTTGTCGCTAGGAAGGTTAGCAATTTTTACACTTTCTTTAGATACCTGGGTTTCTTGGCATTCTTCAGCAAGTGCATCTCCGATATTCAGGCGTAGTGCTTTAGGCAACACTTCACAATGTAACGGCGTCTGTGTGATACAGTCATCATCAATTGTGACCTTCAGGTCTGGAACGGTTTCGATATCAATCTTGCTACTTTTGATATAGCCGATGCCTGGAAGTAAACGTTTTCTATTTTTGGATGCCGTCAGTAAACGCAGTAAAATTTTGCTATAGACAACAATAGAGATGGGTGAAAATATCAACAAAGACAACGCACCATCGCTGATACTTTGATCTTCTTCAATTGTCTTTGAAACGATACTTCCCTTTTGCTGAATAAGAATACAACCACTGGCCGCAGTGGTTATTTTTTGTCCTTTTGCGGTAGTAAAGCTGAATTTTAAAAGATTACGTTTAAAACTTTTTTTAAACGACTCAATCAGGAACCTGGCTTTGCTCATATCCGCGCTAACATCCAATAAAGGAAGCCAGCCCAGAGTCGCTTTAAACAGCAGAATATTGTCATTGCATAGCACCAGGTCTATCGCCTGGGAATTTGCCCGACAGGCAAGCTCAATAGTCTTATCAGCTTCCGTGGGCAGATTAAAAAACTTGAAGAGCTTTTTTTCGCTTTTCTCTGGAATCAGAGCGACGCTAAAATCATATTCTAATGCCAGCCTAAAAATCGCCTTGGTTTCTGCCACACCTCCCGCAATAATGACATGCCCAACGTTCTCTAAAGATGCTTGCGGATTAAGCAATAAGCTATCATAAGAAATCGTATTAAACTGCGTACCAAAATCACTGCTTTGCAACGCTTCGAGTATGGCTTCAGTTTTTTCTGTATAAACAAACAGAGCAGTGTTTACATAAGTGGTCATTAATTTTTTCTCATGCGCTGGTGGCAATAAAGTAACATAATACGCTTATAGGTTTTTGACTAATATTATAAAAGCAGTTTCGACCTCAGAAAAACTGCCATGTGAATTACTGACACGAAATAGCGCAAAAATAACCAGAGCGGGTGAGGCTGAGTTAGTAATACCTGTTCAAAAACTTTACACAGTTGACGTTAAGAAGCAAA
>LWTL01000064.1 GCA_002101235.1 Cycloclasticus sp. symbiont of Bathymodiolus heckerae
ATATAACAGGCAATGAGGTTACACTATAAATTTAGGGGTGAAGCTGTTTTTCTCCGCGATAGCGGCTTCGTCCAACAAGACCACCCGGGGGACTGTCCTTTGTGTGGTATGGCATTAGAACTTTCTGGTTATTCATTAAACTCATCAACACAGACTGAATATAGCTGTCCCATGCATCCTGAAATTGTCCGTAATGAACCGGGTGATTGCCCTATATGTGGTATGGCTTTAGAGCCGAAAATTGCAACGGCAGATACTGAAAATACTGAATTGATCAAGATGAACCGTCGTTTCTGGGTTAGTTTAGCTTTGTCTATTCCCGTATTCTTAATTTCCATGATCAATGATTTAGCGCCTGACTGGATACCCGAAAATATTTCTCTACAACAAATACAGTGGTTTGAATTTGTCCTGGCAACACCGGTAGTTCTCTGGTGTGGATTACCCTTTTTCCAGCGTGGCTGGGCTTCTATTATTCATCGTAGCTTGAATATGTTTACTCTGGTATCTCTAGGCATAGGTGTAGCCTGGATATACAGCGTTATTGCTACTTTTTTACCGCAGCTATTTCCTCCTGTTATGCAGGATGAAAATGGCGCTGTTGCCGTTTATTTTGAAGCAGCTGCGGTCATTACTGCGTTGGTTCTATTAGGGCAGGTGCTGGAGCTACGGGCAAGAAGCCAGACCAGTGATGCCATCAAGCTATTGCTTGGCCTGGCACCTAAAACAGCAAGAGTACATTATGAGGATGGTAGTGAAGAAGATATTCCACTGGAACAGGTCAAACCGGGAGATAAATTGCGCATACGTCCAGGTGAAAAAGTTCCCGTTGATGGAGTGGTCACAGACGGTAACAGTGCTGTTGATGAATCGATGGTAACTGGCGAGCCGATTCCTGTTGAAAAATTTGTTGATATGCCGCTGATCGGTGCAACGATTAATGGCACCGGAAGTTTGTTGATGCGTGCAGAACGTGTGGGCAGTGAAACACTACTTTCTCAAATTGTACATATGGTGAGTGAAGCACAACGCAGTCGTGCGCCTATTCAAAAGGTAGTCGATACCGTTGCTGCTTATTTTGTTCCTGCCGTGTTACTAATCGCTATAGCGACGCTATTTATTTGGTGGGCCTGGGGGCCAGAACCACGCCTGGCCCATGCCATCGTTAATGCGGTTGCTGTATTGATTATTGCCTGTCCCTGCGCATTAGGTTTAGCAACTCCGATGTCTATTATGGTGGGCACAGGTAGAGGCGCAAGTGCGGGTATCTTGATTAAAAATGCGGAAGCACTGGAAATCATGGAAAAGGTTGATACTCTGGTGGTTGATAAAACCGGAACATTGACAGAAGGTAAACCAGAATTAACCTCTGTGTATACAGTCAATGATTTTGTGGAACAGGATATTTTACGTTTTGCCGCTAGCCTGGAACAAGTCAGCGAACATCCTCTGGCGGCAGCAATTGTTAAGGGTGTGGAAGCAAAAGGTCTGACTTTAATGCAGGTTGAGGATTTTAACTCACTCACCGGTCGAGGTGTGACAGGTTTAGTAAAAGGCCAGAAAATTGCCCTGGGTAATGCAAAATTGATGGAAGAGTTAAATATTGATATAGAGCCATTAACAGAGCATGTCGATGTGTTACGCCAGCAGGGACAAACCGTTATGCTGATTAGCGTTGATAACGAATAAGGTTAGATTGTGATCGCGAAGCGAACCACAATCTGAACCGTTTGTTGGACAAGCCCGGCCCGTTAGTAGGAAGTCTGTTAAATCGTTTCTATGAAAATAGCTTTTTGCTGATTAGCCCGATTGATTAATCAGACTTCGTTTTTTACAACTTAATTGAACCTTGAGCGTTGCCCATTGCAGTCAACTCCTAAAGTTCAAGTATCAGGGCATTTTTTATGCTTTAATCCCCGATTTTAGCTCAAACACCTCCCTTAGCCTATCTTCGTCACCTTGATCTCTCCAAGTCATTGATTTATGGTTCGCATTAAATTTTCATCATAAAAATTCCTTTAGAATCAATGGTGTTTTTTTTGAGGGTCCCTGTAGTGCCATCTTAACTTGCTCTGCCCCTTGATTTTCCCTGGTTTTTCACCGATGCTAGTGGTATGTATATTCGAAGAACCAAAACAAAAAGCCTTGAAGACGGCTCAGCTTATTTCACTTACCG
>LWTL01000065.1 GCA_002101235.1 Cycloclasticus sp. symbiont of Bathymodiolus heckerae
ACATGAATTGAGCTTGTACCCATTTTTAGCTCTAGGTGGCTAATGGTTGTAATGGTCAAGTAAAACTGTAAGGTTTCTAAGCCACTTTTGGTAAATCCTGTCTTTTCTGTGCTGGCGTTATATAGCCAATAGCAGAATTGATCCTTTTGTTATTATAGTACCGAATGTAATAGTCGACTGTTGTTACAACCGATTGATGGTTTATGAATGATAGACCATTCAAGTATTCACTTTTCAGGCTCCTGAAAAATCTTTCTTGAACAGCATTGTCCCAACAGTTTCCTCGACGACTCATGCTTTGAGTCATGCCGTGAAGTGCAAGTGTCTGTTTACACAGGCGAGCATGATATTGTACGCCTTGATCTGAGTGAAACAGTAAACCTTTCGTGCTTGGCTGCTTTAATTTTATGGCATTGAGCAATGCGTGTTTAGCCAGTGCTGCATCAGGCGTTTGTGATAAGGCGTACCCCACTATTTCTCGCGTACCTAAATCAAGCACGGTGGCAAGGTAACTCCACCCTTGATGGTTTCTGATGTAGGTGATATCGCCCACCCAATGTGTGTCAGCTTGTGGTTGAACAAACTGCCGTTTCAGCACGTTAGGTATACTGGGCTTTTCTTTTCCACCTTGATAATCATGTGGCTTTTTAGGGTGTTTATCGACTATATTGGCTTTATCCATTAAGTTAGCCGCTTTCGTTCTTCCGATATTTATACCTTGTTCTTCAAGGGCTGCCACCATTCTACGTTGGCCGTATGCTTCTAGGTTTTCTTGGTGTATTTTCTGCATTATTTCCATAATATCTTCATTGATAGTATGTAGTGGTACAGTAAATTTGGCCACCTGATAAGAGGTGATATTATCACCTCATAAATACAACAGGTGACATAATGACAAAACAAAAACGGCCTAAATTTTCACCCGAATTTAGATTAGAGTCGGCTCAATTAGTGGTTGACCAAGGTTATTCAGTTCGAGAAGCTGCTCAAGCTATGGACGTGGGTAAATCAACCATGGATAAATGGGTTCGTCAGCTTCGTAATGAACGTAATGGCATTGTAGGTAAAGCCACACCCTTAACGCCAGACCAGCTAAAAATACGAGAGCTCGAGAAAAAGATAAAACGTATTGAGATGGAGAAAGAGATTTTAAAAAAGGCTTCGGCTCTCTTGATGTCCGACTCGTGGAACAATTTACGATGATTAAACGGTTAAAAGAGAGCTACAGTATTGTTGCCTTGTGTCAGACGTTCAATATTCACCGCAGTAGCTACCGTGCTTGGATTAATCGACCATTGATACCCTCAAGTGATAAAGCTAAAGCCTTAACAATGGTTAAATTAATTCATGGTGAAAGCAATCGTTCCGCAGGTGCCAGAACGATTGCAGCCATTTCAACACTGCGTGGACTACCCCTTAGCCGTTACCGTTCAGATCGGATGATGAAGCAGTTAGAATTAACAAGTTGCCAGCGACCAGGGCATGCATATAAAAAAGCAACACAGGAACATATCGCCATTCCTAATCATTTGGCACGCGAGTTTAATGTTGAGAAGCCAAACAAAGTTTGGTGCGGTGATGTGACTTACATCTGGTCAGGAAAACGATGGTCTTATTTAGCCATAGTGATGGACTTATTTTCACGTAAACCGATAGGTTGGGCGATGTCATTGTCACCTGATAGTGAGTTAACAGGTAAAGCGTTATCTATGGCCTTTGAAACCAGAGGTCAGCCTGATAATTTAATGTTCCATTCAGATCAAGGAAGCCATTACACCAGTAGAAAATATCGTCAATTACTATGGCGTTATCAAATCAAGCAAAGCATGAGTCGCCGTGGAAATTGCTGGGACAATAGTCCCATGGAGCGATTCTTTAGAAGTTTAAAGACAGAATGGGTGCCTGAAACAGGTTACCGTTCTTTTGTTGAAGCCAAAAATGCTGTTATTCGCTATATCATCGGATATTACAGTCAAGTAAGGCCTCATCAACATAATGGCGGTTTATCGCCAAACGCGGCAGAGCAGAAGTTCTGGTTTGCCTACTAAGCTGTGGCCAGTTTTACTGTACCACTACAAAGGCCATTAGCGCTGGAATTAATTGATGGTGATTTAAACTTGCCGATTCACCCCGGGCAGCAAAAGTTTATTATTGTGTGGAGACAGACCACGCCGATAAAATTTTGGTTT
>LWTL01000066.1 GCA_002101235.1 Cycloclasticus sp. symbiont of Bathymodiolus heckerae
CTCGATACGCCAGCATTGTGTACTTTAGCTACTCAATAATTGGGAAACTTCACTTACCAGAATAGCTTTAATGATTATATTTTCTATGAGCTAGGAGGGCAATTTGATCTGGGGCGCTCAGTGGGCGAGCAATCGATAGGCGTGGTTGATGCTAACACGCTTGGGGTATATGCCACAATCAGCTCTTATGGCGTGTCATTTACTACCGCTTATAATAAGAACTTCGGCCAGTCAGCAGCGGTTAACAGTGTCGGTGGCGGGCCTTTTTTTACCTCTATGGAACAAATGACCCTGGATGCTGTGAATGCCAAAAATGCCCAGGCGCTGTTATTTAATCTGGAATACCAGCCATACTTTATAGAAAACATGAATATAGGTGTTGCTGCAGGCGATTTTCAAGGCGGGAATGCCGCTGATTTTCATACCCAGGAATTTAACACTTATCTTAGCTACCAGTATAATCAAATGATTACTGTGGATATTATGTACGCCTATATTAAAAACTTGCAGACAGATCTGGTGACCGAGCAGTTGCGGGTGATTTTAGGGTTTCAATTTTAATTGCGAAAGGCTTTTACTTAGCAGTAATACCTTTTTTATCACCATGAAGATAATGAAGAATAAATGTAGCCTATCCACCCATATAGCAGACCTTCAAGTTCTTCATGCCCTTCATGGTAAAAACAACACAGTCTAGGAATAATAATCTACCAACCAACATAGCAGCAATGCTAAATTCATACTAGAATATCGGCAACCACCTTATATCTTCACAGCGACTATGCCTTATGATTATACGCCCTGCACTGCTCCTGATTTTACTCCACCTGAGTATCCAGACTTGTTCTGCTCAGGCCATTAGCATAGTCAGTAGCCAATGGCCGCCTTATGTGGACGACTCCATGCCGGAAAAAGGCCTGGCAGTAGAGCTGGTCAATAAGGCATTACAAAGAAAAGACTATCAGCCCACACTGCATATTGATAACTGGCGGCGCGCCCTGGAAGGCGTAGAAATAGGTGTGTTCGATGCTATCTGTGCAATCTGGAAGACAGCTGAACGCGAGCGTAGTTTAGTGTATAGCGAGCCCTACCTGACCAATACCATCAGCTTTATTAAAAAGAAAACCAGCCTCATCGAGTACCGGGGCTTGCGGACTTGCAGGGGCTACTCATCGGTGTAGTGCGCGATTATGCTTATGATGAACGCTTTAACCGGGCTCGTGGGCTTATTAAAATTCCGGCAAATTTCAGTGTGCAGAACTTGCAAAAACTGAATAATGGCACGATAGATCTAACCCTGGGTGATGAGCGTGCAATCAACTATACACTAGAGAAATTTTTACCCACCCATGTCAACGCATTTGAATTTATCAAGCCTGCGCTAACTTTCAAAAAACTCTATCTGGCGGTCAGTCGCTCAAATAAGAACGCGCAGACTATTATTGATGATTTTAATCAGGCGATTATCGAGATGCAGCAAGATGGCAGCTATGCGCAGATTATCAGCAAGTACTAAGCTACCAGCGCAGTACCTAGAATTTATCAAGATAAACTCTGAATATTCTATTTAATATGCATATTTATTTAATCACTATTGGCCAAAAAATGCCGGACTGGGTAAAGCAGGGCTATGCAGAATACGCTAAACGCATGCCGCGTGAATGTGAACTAGTAGTTAAAGAAATTGCCGCTGGCAAGCGTGGCAAAAACAGCGATGTTAAGCGTATAGTCCGGGATGAAGGCGAGAGAATGCTGGCGGCTGTGCCGAAAAACTGCCATATCGTTACTCTGGATGTGCCTGGCAAAGCCTGGAGTACAGACCATCTGGCTGATGCGCTGCGAACCTGGTTAGATAGCGGCCAGGATATTGCTTTGATGGTTGGTGGGCCTGAAGGCCTGGCGGATTCTGTTAAGCAGGCAGCGCAGCAGTCATGGAGCCTGTCTAAACTAACCTTCCCTCACCCTCTGGTGCGCATCGTTATTGCCGAGCAAATCTACCGCGCCTGGAGTATTATCAATAACCATCCTTATCATCGTTAACATGCCCGCTTTAATTTTAGCCTCTGCCTCGCCACGTCGAAGTGAGTTACTCAAACAGCTCGGCCTGGCGCATACTATACTAGTACAGCGCCCCGTAAGTTCGTACAAAAAAATTGGTATTACATAATGCTGTAGAATTAGGTGATATGATCCCAAACAATGCAAATTAACAGCTCCTTTGACAACCCAAGAAAAAGAAATACTGA
>LWTL01000067.1 GCA_002101235.1 Cycloclasticus sp. symbiont of Bathymodiolus heckerae
TCGGATGGCCTTTTATTTTGTCTCCACCTTCGCTATCGCTCAGACTCCGACAAAACAACCGGCCCTACGGCTATCGCGGACTAAAAATCTTCACTTCGCTAAAGCTCCGTTTCCAGGATTTTCAGCGGTGGTAACTAGGGAAACTGATGGTTACTATTCGCGCCCTATTCTCTCGCATGGCTTTAGCAAAGGAAATATCGAGCAAAGCATTATCCTGAAAACATTTGCTCAACTAGAGCAAAATGGCATTCATATTATCAGTGGCGCCATCGTTACTGCCATAGATCGCCAACAACAAACAATAAGCATTAATTGCAACACAACAACAGACACGCTGGAATATGATAAATTGATTCTGGCTCAGGGTTCTGCCGCGTTTATCCCGCCTCCTTTTCTGGCGTACCGCAAACTGTTTTACGTATTTAACAGCCTGTTGATTTAAAGTTATTACGTAAATTTCGCCAGTCTTTTATAGATCAGCAGCAATCACCTAATTGGGCAATTATTGGTGGCGGTTTGATTGGTTGCGAGCTTGCATCCGATTTAAGTAAAGCAGGCGATCAGGTAACAATTTTCCATGCAATGGATAGGTTGATGGAGCGCCAGTTAGTCCCTGAAGATTCCGAATTGTTATGCAATCATTTTCAGAATAGCGGTGTATCCATATTACTCGACCAGGCAGTTCAAGGGTTTGGGCAGCATGGGAGCAAAACAAAGGTAGACGTTGCTGGCACAGATAATAGCGACTTTGATGCGGTTATTATTTGCTGTGGCTTTAAGCCACGAACTGAGCTGGCGCAAGATGCTGGTTTAAATACTGGGCGGGGCATACTGGTCAATGATTTCCTATGCACCTCAGATGATAATATTTTTGCCCTAGGCGATGTTGCCCAGTTACCCAATGAGCGTATTTATGCGTTCATCATGCCCATACGTAGTCAGGCATTATGGCTAGCCGCATATTTAAACGGGGATAATACTCAACCCTGGTCACCTCCGGTATTTAAACCCAAAGCCAAGGTACATGGATTTACTGCAGAACACCCTTATATTTTCTAAGCCGCAAAATGCCAGCGTTTTAGCACCTGATACACAACGCCATTAGGCGTACTGCAAGATTCTATTAAACAAAATGAATTTACCTGCCAGGCTATCGGCTGCACCTCACAATCAATTAACTTTTGTGCTTTTCTGGCCAGCGTAATATGTGGCTTATAGGGTCTTACTTCCGTGTGCATGCCGTATTGCTCGACTATATGATTTAAGGCTTTAACCAGGGCAGTTAATTGCGCATCATAACGCTGTGTTGTTAAGCATAATATCTTGGGCTTTTGCCAAAAATCCAGCTGATCAAAAGTTAATTCAAATAGCTGCACGCTGATATTTTCTGCCATTCTCCTAAGCAAACGCCCAGTTTTAGCATCGGTATTGCCCAGAAAAAGCAAAGTGATATGTAAATTAGCTGACTTTACTTTCCTTAATCCACCCAGTCTAAGGGATTGATTAAAGTTATCAATTTGCTCTCTCGTCTGCTCACTAGGCCATAAAGCAAAAAATAATCTTTTCATTGTTGCCTCATTACCTTGTAGAGCGTGGCTTTAGCCCGCCAACGATCAAAGGCCATGCCCAATGGCGGGCTAAAGCCACGCCCTACTGAGAATTTAAACAAGCCTTTTTTCTAGCTCCACCACCACCTGCCGCATTTTAAGTACCGAATCAGGGTTAAGCGAAATTGAGCTAATGCCATTTTCCACCAGAAATTCAGTGATCTCTGGATAATCAGAGGGTGCCTGACCACAGATGCCAATATATTTTCCTTCTTTTTTACACGCATCAATTGCCATTTTTAGCATGCGCTTCACAGCATCATTACGTTCATCGAAGATATGCGCAACCAGGGTACTGTCCCGATCAACACCCAGTGTAAGCTGGGTTAAATCGTTAGAGCCAATGCTATACCCATCAAATATCTTTAAAAACTCATCGGCAAAGATGACATTGCTGGGGATTTCACACATGGCGTAAATTTCCAAGTCATTTTGTCCCTGCACCAGCCCCATTTCATTCATTATGGCAATAACCCTGCGACCTTCATCGGGAGTTCTGGCAAACGGAATCATTAACTTCACCATGAGTGTTCCCTTTAAAACATAAGCTTGCAAGAAAACATCCTATAAACCAGCACTCTAAAGCTCACCAAGAAGCGTTTCTTCGTATTTTACAAATTAGGCTATCAGCAACAAAGAAGGTGAAGGT
>LWTL01000068.1 GCA_002101235.1 Cycloclasticus sp. symbiont of Bathymodiolus heckerae
CTTTTGCATGCATCCGTCGCTCCGGTATTACTTCTCGATCAAAATGTGCCAGCTTTTCCAGGAACCAGACATCCTGTAATAATTGAGGGCCACGTGGGCCAGCGGTCATAACATTTTGATTGTCTGATACAGGGCAACCTGCATTTGTTGTCAATTTATTTTTCATCTTCTTTTCCTTATTTTAGAATTGCGAAAATTATAGAACAAGGATCTTCGCGATTATAGAATTTGATTGTTTCAATTAGTTTGATAGATTTTTCTAATTGATGATTTCAAACATCATCACTGTTTAAGTTGTTTCATCAACGTATCATTATCTTCAAGGTGCCAATTAGTTATTATTTGCCCATTTTTAATTGTGTACATATCTACCGCACTGAATAGTATGGCTTGTCCTTTGCCCTCAGTCTCACCCATCGTACCTGTAAAGCGTCCGCTAAACTTTAGGCGTAAGATAACCTTATTCCCTACAATAAACATATCTTCAATTTCAGCACGTAAATCAGGCACAACCGAGCGAAACCAATTTGAGGCATCTAGTGGCCCTTGTGGGGCTTGCTTTCGCCCTTCTGGCAAATTAAGATCGATAAAATCTTCTGCCAATGCCTTCTTTGCATAGACGGCTTCACCAGTATCCCAAAAGGCAGCATAATTTTGGGCTGCTAATTTCATCTCTTCCACTTGATTCGAACGTAAGCTTTTATCAATTGTTATTTGTTTTGGTTCTGGTAATGAATAGACCTTATCAATTATCCACCCCATTTTCTCCTGATTTGAATTTAACCATGCTTCCGCAGCTTCATCTTCTGTCTTATTTTCACGGTTTATCGCATAATCCAGTTCGGCAATGATTTCATTGGATAATTTTATGCTATCCAATTGTTGGATCTCCTGTTCAGAAAAAAGTTGCTCCAATCGATCCTGCCGTGCGAGTAGTACCGCCCTATCTTTTCCGCCCAATAATCCCTTGGGATCTGTCAATTCTCGAATATTGTATTTATTATGTAAAAATTGAGGGTGCCAAAGTGGCACAACTACCCATCGTTTTTCTGCGACTGCTTGTTCAAAGGCATCAATACATTGTTCTTGTGTTCCTGTTAAGAACGTATAACCGGCACCTTTCAACCTATACTCATCCATCATCTTGATGGAGAAACGTGTAATCCCTGCACCTGCTCCAATCCCCTGAATAGTTGGCGTCATTTTTTCTTTAACGGCTGGCTTTAACAGATCGCTAATCGTTGAAACTTCCGCCTCGGGCACGTAATCCGGCACTCCCCACAGGGCATAAGGCTCATAGTGCAAACCTAGTTCTCGCGTAGGTGTTGCTTCTTTAACACCCTTTTTATATACGCCATGACTGGATGGTAGCCATGCGGAAGCAATCATGTCAATTTCACCTGATCGCAAACGGGCAAAGTTTTCCTTATGTGGATCAAAACTCCGAATAACGATATACCCCATTCTTTCTAATATATTGGCAACTACCGCTCCCGTTGCACGATGAAAAGAAAGATCTGTCACACCTAGCTTAATCACCTTGTCTTTTATCATTGACTCAGCTTGTTTCTCTGTATTGTCAGCAAAGGCAATACTTATATTTAAGCTAGTTATCACTATCATAAGGCCGTATAAATATTTTGTAATTTTCATAATTCATTACTCCTAAAATCTTATTTGTAATACATTTGTGAGTTTAAAAATTTTACCTACGTTAAGAGCCACAATATTTTGTTACACAAACGGCCTTTATCGAAAGGCCCATTGGATCCCTTTAGGTACTATTTTTTGCATCAACGTATCAACTGATATTTTGCTACCGCCAGTAAGTGCAAATGCGAAAATAACAGCCATCCAGGTTGCCGAAAATTCCCAACCACCATTAGGCAACACCCAAACGTAACCAGCTGAAAAATGATGCCCCCAAAGCGTTGCGAAAAACAAGTAGGCAACACCTCCAACAGCAGCAATCCGTGTCATCAACCCAAATACCAAGCCAATACTTACAGCAATCTCAATTACACCAGCTAGAATCACCATCGGTGCTGCAGGGTTTAATCCCTCACTTATAAAATAATCCACGAAGATCTGAAATTGTTCTGGACCTGCCAAAACATGACCAGAATAATGTGCAATAAACATCAGTCCCACATAGACACGTGTAAATGTTATTGCCCAATCGTTCATTGACAAGTTAGTTGTGCTATCTGTAATCGTGCGTTGTGAATGTTGATATGCAAGGTGCAACAGTTGGCCACTAATAAGCTGAAGTTTCCTAGAAATTCATCAAGCGACCATCCGTAACAAGACGGCCACCACCC
>LWTL01000069.1 GCA_002101235.1 Cycloclasticus sp. symbiont of Bathymodiolus heckerae
CTGCTCCGTTAAGACTACCTCAATGGCTGGACGGCTATTCGGAATGCAATTCTTTGCCTCCCTCGCGCGCTGCTAGCGCACTTCGGATCAGCGAATTGCCCTGCCGCCTACCAGGGACTAAAAATCATCACTTCGCTTAGGCTCCGTTTCCCTGATTTTTAGCGATTGTGCTAGATTCAATACTTCCTGGGCACCATAGCCCCAGCGACGCGAAGCCTCTTGTTGTAAACCAGATAGATTATAAAGTAAGGGTGGTGGCTGTTTCTTTCTTGCGGTTGTTGCGGTGGTGACTAAACCTTGTTGATTTTGACATCGATCAATGACGGATTGTGCAATTTGTTTGTCCAGACATCGTTTTTGCTCGTTGCCCTGCCCTGCTGATATTTGTTCTGGAACTTGCCATTTTGTTTCCAGCAATTCACCAGCTATTCCATTATTGGTTTTAAAATAAGCCAAAATCTCATAATAAGGGACTGGCTTAAAATGTGAGATTTCACGATCCCGATTAACTATCAACGCTAATGTAGGAGTCTGCACTCGGCCTACTGAGCGTACTTGTCGATCATTCGCTAACAGCGTAAATGCTCGGGTTAAATTCATGCCGATCAACCAATCAGCTCGACCTCTAGCCAAACCTGAGTGATACAAAGGCTCTGTTTCTATACTCGGTCTAATCGCTTTCAGTGCTCGTTGGACACTCACTGTATCCAGAGCAGACAGCCATAAGCGACGAGTTGAACCGGTGTAATTAAAATAATCCAGAACCTCTCGGGCAATTGTTTCCCCTTCACGATCCGCATCAGTTGCTATCACCACACTATGGCTGCGTTTTAATAACTTTTTTAAAACCGTCAATTGTTTGCTAGTCGATTTTTTTGCCGACATTTTCCAATCTTGGGGCAAAATCGGCAAGTCAGTTAATGACCAGCGCTTATACTTGGAATCATATTCATCGGGGGGAATCATTTCCAGCAAATGACCAATACACCAGCTAACAACGACTTTATCGCCCTGAAGATAGCCATCATTACGTTGATTAGCGCCCAGAATACGTGCGATATCACGCCCCTGCGATGGTTTTTCACAAAGGTAGAGTTCAAATGTGTTGTTTGCTCTTTTAACCAAGGTAGAATGATCTCGAAAGTGATGAAGGCTGACTCGCCTTGAGTGTTTATTTAGGCCGTTATTATACCTTTATTACGATTTCCTTCTGTGATACAAATGCTGATTATGACCTCCAAAGAAAAAATATCCAAAAGGTTCATTTAATTTATCAACTGATTTCAGAAGAGCTGTCTAATATCGACAGACTGAAATATGTAAAAATTTACAATGGACGTATTAAGGCATCCAACATGCTTAGCCAAAACGGTAAGAAAGAACCTATTACGAAAATTGGTGAAGAAAATATTATTGGTGTTGAATTATTGATAGATATTCCCAATAAAATAATTCAATTTTACTCCATCACATCATCAGTAAAAGGATACGGTGACAAGATGGTATCAGCAATTATCAGTTCTACCCCTAAAGACTGGGAGATTGTGGTTGTAATCGATTGGAGCCTTGGTTTTTGGCAAGTCATGGCTGAAAGGTATCCGCGATTGGAGATATTTTGATCATCATAATACACACTTGAATACTGCTGTCGAATCTCTGGCTGTCAAAAAAACGGACATATAGCTTACGCTAATCTATAAATTCATACTCTCATTGCTGTACCGCTAAAGCCAGTGTTTCAACCGAGACCAAATCACAATTACCCGTCAACTTAGCTGGCATTCCTTCAAGCCCCATGTCAAACTCCGAATCGCTCATAGCGAGCAAGAGAATATCAATATTAAGCTCGTCCTTTAATATCCTGGATATTTTTTTAATTTCGGGCAACCAATCACCCGCACTCCTATTTTGCAAATAGCGCCGCCAATATTCATCTGGAGCAAGTACGACTAAAGTTAACTCTCTATTCAATTTTTTATTGAATTTATTAAAAGCCTCAGCTGTTATTTTTGCTAGGTTTTTTTCAATAATTGCACAATAAGCCAAGCCTTCAAGTAATGCACGTAGTGGTGAATCAGCTTGGCCTCCATTTGCACTGTCAATTTTCAACTCAATGACAGCAGGCACTTTATGATCAATCACACCAAAAAGATCAACCTTCCCAATTCCTTTATCGCCTTGTTTAGCTTTTAATGGCATCTGGTAATCAATGAACTCAAGTACACGCCCATCAGGTAACTTAAATTCCATCAGTGTTCCCCTATTAGCTCTATCCAGGAACTAACCGAGCCATCAAAGCACACATCAGGTCGGCCAGAGGCTTTCCTGTGATAATTGCGTTTTGAACGGCTCGAATGGTATATGAGCTGATACG
>LWTL01000070.1 GCA_002101235.1 Cycloclasticus sp. symbiont of Bathymodiolus heckerae
TGAATTTAAGTTCTATAGATGGTGTCATAATTGCGTAACCTCATTTTTGTTAGTTGAATGAGCTTACAAATTAACCTGTTATGCATATAACAGGCAATGAGGTTACACTATAAATTTAGGGGTGAAGTGTTTTTCTCCGCGATAGCGGCTTCGTCCAACAAGTTACTCCCAGCTAGTATCTTCGTTGGATGTTGTTACAGCTGTTAATCAGCATGGTGAATTTTCCAGTTTCAGCAAAGAGTTTCCAGCTATCTGACTTTCAATTTCATTATATATCAGCATCTTATTGAGATTCTCTCTCCTTTATTCATGTTGTTGCGAACAATGGTAGTAGTTTGAAATTACCAAAATACAATCGTAAATTCCTATCCATTATCAGGCAAATTTTTCTCTAGTTTGCCTTGTATTTTATACTGCCTGGGCTCAAAATAGCTAGCAAGGCCAAATGTATTCGAAATAAACCACTGGAAGAAAAACGAATTGAAAAAATTTAGAATCTTTTCCATTAAGCACTCTGCTTTTAAAGTCGTTTATGCTTTGTTGCTACTATTGACTCTCACAGATTTCGCACGAACCGATGAACTCCCTCCTAAGGAGATCATTCTTGGCAATTCAGCGGCTTACCGAGGGGCTTCAAGAGATCTGGGAATCGAGCTTTATCGCGGCTCTATGGCATACTTTACAATGATTAATGCTGAAGGCGGTATTAACACCAAACCAATTCGAATTCTGGCGAATGATGATGGTTATAATCCACTACCGGCGGTAAAAAATACGATTAAGCTTATTGAAGAACATAGGCTTAATCTGCTTTTTGGGTATGTCGGCACTCCTACAGTAACTCGCGTACTGCCTTTATTAAAAAAGTTTGAGCAGGAGCATATTTACCTCTTCTTTCCCTTTACGGGAGCCGAGCCTCAACGTCAGTACCCTTATGATCAATATGTCTTTAATCTCCGAGCCTCTTATCGTGAAGAAACTGCAGGACTGGTTAATCTGTTTGTGGGGCTAGGCTTAAAGAAAATCGCTGTTTTCTACCAAATTGATGCTTATGGGAGGAGCGGTTGGGACGGGGTGCGCAATGCATTGAAAAAACATGGCCTAAAAATACATTCTGAAGCAACTTATCGCAGAGGAACGAAATACCCCGATTCTCTAAATGCCCAGGTGCAGATTATTAAGGATTCAGGTGCCGATGCGATTATATCGGTAGGCGCATACCAGGCATGTGCTGGGTTTGTCAGGGATGCACGAGAAGCTGGTTTTACTGGGCCTATTGCCAATGTTTCTTTTGTGGGTAGTGAAAAAATGCTGGCCTTGTTGGCTGAGGCTGAAGTAAAAACCGGGCAAGATTATACTTATAATCTGGTCAACTCCCAAGTGGTGCCTAGCTATGAAGATATGTCCATACCTGCTGTTCGTCAATACCGTAGCTGGATGAAAAAGGCCAATCCAAAGGGCCCTGAAGAGTTTATGGATGTAGATTATCAGTCGCCTGAATTTAGCTTTGTTAGTTTTGAAGGCTTTCTTAATGCCCGATTTATGGTTGAGATTTTGCAGCGGCTGGAGGGTGTCAAGCGGGATAAAATAGGCCGTGCGATTGAAACGATGGGTAAGATCGATATTGGTTTGCTGGAGCCTGTTGAATTTGCTCCTGGTAAGCATCAGGCACTGAATACGGTCTATTTTACTACCGTCAAAGACGGACGGTTTGTTCCGATCCGAGATGATTCCTGGTTGAGACGCTGAGGATGTCTACACTTTTTAAAAAACACTGCTACTCATGGTCGGGATGTTTGGCCTGATTGCTATTGTGACTTCTATCACTATTGGATTAGAGTTGCACAAGGTTCTGACTGATGAATACCGAACCAAGGGAATCGCAATATCAAAGGGAATTTCCACCTCGGCTGTTGAACTGATTTTAACCCGGGATGCCTCTACGGTTCAGGCAACGATAGACCAATACTTGAATATTCGTGGCGTATTATATGTGTTGGTTGTGAATGATGAACAAGAAGTGATTTCTCATACTTTTGTACCCGCAGTACCGGCTGAGTTATTAGATTTTCAGCCGCATAATAATGGCCAACATACCTTGGTCAGAGCACTGGAAATAAAAGGTTTTGGTACGGTGATGGATATTTCAGAGCCTATTCTGTCAGGGTTGATCGGTTATGTACATGTAGGCATGGATGTTGGATTGATTAAAAAGGCTTTTTGGCATGCCATGATTAAACCATGCCTATCCGGTTGTCTCCCAAAACATCTATCTCCTGCATCAGTGTTCCCCTATTAGCTCTATCCAGGAACTAACCGAGCCATCAAAGCACACATCAGGTCGGCCAGAGGCTTTCCTGTGATAATTGCGTTTTGAACGGCTCGAATGGTATATGAGCTGATACG
>LWTL01000071.1 GCA_002101235.1 Cycloclasticus sp. symbiont of Bathymodiolus heckerae
TTGGGTCGGGACGAGGTGACGAGGACGAATCGGGGCGCCGAAGGCATTAGCGGTCGCGTTAAGTTTTTGCCGCTTGCTTGGGCTGGGATGCCCAAAACAAGCTTTCGCAAAAATAGCGACTCCCCGCGGTACAAGAGGGATACGTTTAGGACAGCAGTTAAGTTTACGTCAAGTCAATCGGGTATTTGTCAGTCTGCGCGATAAACTGGGGTGGGTTAACCGAGGTGCTCATGATGCCCCGCGTATCCACGACCTGAGGCATACCTTTGTCGTGCGTCGCGTGATGCTTTGGCATACACAAGGCATAAATATCGATCAGCAGATGCTAGCACTATCCACCTATGTTGGCCACGCAATGATAACTAACACCTACTGGTACCTCACTGGAGTACCTCAACTCATGGCCGTAGCAGCAGAGAAATTCGAAGCATTTACGCAAATACAGGAGGCCTCTCATGTCTGAAGTTACTGCGCCACTACCTGTACCATTTGCATCGTTGGTTCAACAATTTTTTACTGAGTATCTGGTGAAACAGAGAGCGTTGAGTCCTCAGACGATTGCTTCTTACCGAGATGCCATGTTATTGTTTTTAAATTTCGTACATCAGCGTTTAGAAAAGACTCCAACGTCGATAAATCTATCAGATATAGAACCCGATTTGATATTGGAATTTTTGGATTACTTAGAGCAGCAGCGACATAATTTAGTACGTAGCCGTAATCTGAGGCTGACGGCGTTGCGAGCGTTCCTGAAATTCGCAGAACGACGCGATGTATCTTCTTTCTATACTATAGAAAGGGCGCTGGGCGTACCAATGAAACGTTTTGAGCGACCGATGCTTGGTTATCTGTCACGTGAAGAGATGTTGGCGGTAATCGGGGAGCCAGGAGAAACATGGACTTCTCAACGCGATCACCTAGGGTGCGGCTTAAATATAATGTTTCAGACGGCTTGGTACCCGACCCCCACCTGAATAATCTTATCCCAAAACTGCTGCCATCTATTTGTAGTCTGAACTAATGCACGTAAACTCAGCACTACTTTTGCTCCTTTCATCTTCCAGCGCATACCCGAACCACAAAGCCGCTGTTTAACTAAAGTTTTGCAAGCCGCTTCGGTCACACCGGAACCAATCGGTAGTTGTTTATCCAGATGGAGAGCATAGTTCATTCTGTCTTTTGCAATATTATTTCTAAAATAAGTCATGGTTGATTCTAAATCGTCTTTTACAGATTTAGATAATTTGTTATCAGTGAACGTATTTAATTCGTCCAAAATGGTTTGTGCCGCTTTTTTTTCATGTTTAAGCTGTGAACACCGATCGGACAACCATTTTTTGCGTTGAATGTCCTTGGTTTTTCTCGGGTAAACAGCATAGGATGCCTTGGTTAAATATTCCGTTACATGATAAAAATCGAGTAACTGGAGTTCAGTATGTTGCTCTAAAAATGTCCAATTATCCTTTGCACCATCAGCAATGCCTAGGTAAAGTGCATCAGGGTAATGTGTTTTAAGACGACTGATTTCATGTTCGTAGCGTTCTTTAAAACTTGTTTTTCCATATTCAGGTGCTTCACCTAAATAAAGCGTGTGCTGACGCTCACCATTACAATCATATAAAGAAAGGTTGCCAACCATGGCTTCACGATACCCTTCGTTTGCCATCAAAATATAAGCACCGTCCAGACTAAAAACAATAGTACTAATAGGTTCATTTAACTCAGGTAGTTCGTAATCCCACTTTTCTTCTTGAGAACAAGCAATGCTGCCCACCCAGTCAGTTATGTTTTGTACTGTTGATTTGGCGATGAACCGGTTGTGATTTTCACTTAAATCTTTACAAACTGAATATGCATTGCCTTGTGAATATTTATGTGACAATTGCTGTGCAAACTTTGGCGTGGCTGCAAAAATCGTACGAGCCGAATCTTCCAGCGGACAAAAAACTTTGCCACCTTTTGAGGTCTGATAAACATAGCGTTCAATTTCTGTGAGACCAAAGGGCGTTTGGTATTTCTTGCTATCTTTATTTTTAGAGGTCCACTTCAACCTTTCCCGAATAATGGGGCTGCCATTTGTATCAAAGCGTTTAAGTGCTTCGCCCGTCGCTATGCAGCCCACATCATTAACGGCATCCAGAATCGTGTTTTCCATCTCCATCATACTTCCATCAAGTGGAATTGTGACGGAAACAGTAATACTTCCATTAGTGTTGTGAATAATAGTTGCCATAGTTATTAAGGTTTATCATTTATATCACTGATAATAACACACTAAATTATAATAATTACATTATATTTAAGCCGCACCCGTTAATGTGGAAAGGAAATCACGTTTTCGCCCAATGCTCCAGAGTGCGGCACATACATAGCTCAGTACTTGCAGAATTATGCAGGAGATATATGTTGATGGGAGACACCCGG
>LWTL01000072.1 GCA_002101235.1 Cycloclasticus sp. symbiont of Bathymodiolus heckerae
CTTTGAGTGATACCACCAACAAGCCCTACACGGGTGGTGTTGATGTCTTTTTCATAACCAAGAGTAAAGCCGTAGTAATCGTTATCAAAGCCTAAGCTTGTCCCGTGGCTTGAATGGTTGCTTTGACCACCAAATACTTGCGCCCAAGCGACTGGCTGACGTTCTTGAAAGAGCATGCCTGGAGAAAGCTCAAGTGATGCTACTTGTATAGGGCCCAATGCTTTGTTTTGCCCTGCACGCTGGTTAATAACACTATGAATAGCATTGCCCACAATAGCCTGAACCGTACCTTGGCTAGATGAAGTTGTGCTGTCGACAGTTTTAACGGTGTCGCCTATTACTATGCCGGCATGACCTAGGAAGTTGATGTTCTCAGTATTTTCGAAGACCATGTTTACTGAAGTATTGCCGTCAAAAATATTTGCGGTGTCGTTGTCACCAGCGCCACCTAGATCTATTCGACCTAAAACCATAGAACCGGGGAGTAAGTTTAAGGTCATACTACCGTTACCGCCAAGGATCGCTTCGGCTTGAGTAGATGAAATTAGGCCACTGTTATTTAAAGTCGCATCACTACCCATTAATAAAATGCCTGGAGCATTTGTACCCATTGTGCTAATACTGCCACTATTGAAAATAGTACCATTAGCAGCGCTCAATTCAATGCCTTCAGAATTTGTACCCATTGTGCTAATACTGCCACTATTGAAAACAGTACCATTAGCAGCGTTCAATTGAATGCCTTCAGCAGTCTCTGCGGTTGTGCTGATATTGCCACTATTAATAATAGTCACATTAGCACCAAGCGAGAGAATACCTTCAGCACCCGAACTCGTTGTGCTGATACTGCCGTTATTCGTAATAGTTGCATTAACACCACGCGAGCGAATACCTTCAGCACCCTCACTCGTTGTGCTGATACTGCCGTTATTCGTAATAGTTGCATTAGCACCCTCCGAGAAAATGCCATGAGCACGCGCACCCGTTGTGCTGATACTGCCACTATTGATAATAGTCACATTAGCACCAAGCGAGAAAATACCTTCAGAATCACCAAAGACTGTGCTGATACTGCCATTGTTGGTAATAACCGCATCATCACCACCCGACTGAATGCCATTAGAATCACCCAAGACTGTGCTGATACTGCCGTTATTCGTAATAATGGCATCACCACCACTCGACACAATGCCATCAGAAAGAGTAGCTGCTGTACTGATACTGCCGTTATTCGTAATAATGACATCAGCATCACTCGACACAATGCCCTCAGAAGAATCACCGGTTGTACTGATACGGCCATTGTTGGTAATAACCGCATCAATGCCTGTTGAACGAATGCCATGAGCACGTGAACCTGTTGTGCTGATACTGCCGTTATTCGTAATAATGGCATGAGCACCCCTCGACAGAATGCCATCAGAAAAATCACCGGTTGTGCTGATACTCCCACTGTTAGTAATCTTAGAATTATTACCCGTCAAAAATATGCCTGCAGCATTCGCCCCAGTTGTCGTGATACTGCCGCTATTGCTAACTGTCACATTAACAGCACCCGAAGTTACGCCATGATCACCTGTTACATTTAGTTGACCGCCTTGTTCAATAACACCTGTTTCATTAGCATTTAGCGTTTGACCTGTCGTTACCACGCCATCACTTTCTTTAATAGTGAAATCGATAGCATAGGCTGGACTGGATAATATGAGAGCCACCATTAGGCTTAATGGGAAATGGTTTGTGCGCATCACTGATTCTCTCTTTATATAAAGTGAAGCGACATAATAACATTGATCGTCATGTCATTTCCTATTTTTTTGTTAATTATAGGCTATGGAACCTTCTAGCTTTATTAGACCACTACAGGTTTTACGATACGAGTGATAAGCACTATTCATTGCCCTGTATTTGAGTAAAAGATCAGTAATTAAATCGTTATTTATCTCGTCTAACTTGATGTTGCTATTAATTGTCACTTTCATTAAATAAATGGCTTCTTCAGAAGTTATATTTTCTATGTCAATTTTAGGCATTTTATTGATTCCTTAATAATCCAGCATTACGTTTTATTTAATTCGTTTTTGATTTCTTGCTATATCAATCGTTGTTTCAATCACTATCAACCTACGATCATGCTCTCTTAACTCAATTGACACTTCACTTAATGTTTTACCCGCACGTTCTACTTTATCTGAAAGAAGTACAATATCTTTCATAGCCTCCATAGCATCCCTAATTACGCTCAATGTACCGCCCTCAATTCAGCCAAAACACTTTCTGCATCGCTGATGCCCTTATCAAGTGATTTTGTCGCTCTAGTTGTAGCCTCTTTCGCTAAAACAATCAGCTCCCGCAAGGCAACTTCATCATCAGTAGGTGGCACAGCTTGACAGCGGCTTCTAACCAATTCAGAAATGCTTACACCTTCGCTTTTAGCTTCGCTTGCTAAAAAAGCCTTAAAGTCTGGTGTCCCAAGTAATGTAATTCGTTCCGATTTAACGCTCATAGATCTAAGCCTTTAT
>LWTL01000073.1 GCA_002101235.1 Cycloclasticus sp. symbiont of Bathymodiolus heckerae
ATAATTATGGCTTAAAACGTCGAGACGGAACAACCGCCGCGCAACGTTTTTTTGAACAGGATTCCCCAGATTTATTTTCATGGATTTTAGACGAGATGGGGGAATTGCCTCTACCTAGACAAGCTCGACCTAAGGTTACTCTTGACCCCTTGAAATTGCTGGGTGTCCCGGCTTAGACGGGAAGCCGCGGTCGCGTTAAGTTTTTGCCGCTTGCTTGGGCTGGGATGCCCAAAACAAGCTTTCGCAAAAATAGCGACTCCCCGCTTCTTTGTTGCTGATAGCCTAATTTGTAAAATACGAAGAAACGCTTCTTGGTGAGCTTTATAGTGCTGATTTATAGGATGTTTTCTTGCAAGCTTATGTTTTAAAGGGTACACTCATGGTCGTTGAAATTAAAGTTGTAGGAAATTAAAAATGTATAATTTATTGGTATCAGGAAATGATGCCGCTTGGAATGGTGAACCATATATATTAGAGTTAGGACGTTGCACCCGTGAGTATACAGATGAAAATATTACCAAACAATATGGAGATTTTACACAAGAACAAGTGAATGCTATAAGGCGATTCCCTTGTATATTTGCTGCCGAAAATGGGTTGGAAATAGATCCAAAATTTGGTGTTATTAAAGATGTAACAAAACGTCAAGGCAGAGTAAAAATTGAATATGAGTTAATCGAACTCGACAAATTTATTTCTCACTCAGATATTATGGAGATGCTATTTGATCTTAATATTAAAGATTGGGAAATGAATAGAACTCATTGGGCTATCAAAGATGTAAATTTAGCTAAAGAACTTGCACCAAAAGGAATTAGACTTCCTAATTGGTTGCGTAGCGAGTCTAAAACTGTAGACATTACAAAACATTTATTCGATGTTGCATTTTCTTTTCCTGGAGAGGTCAGAGGATACGTCGAGTCTATAGCTGCTGAACTAGAAAGAGGAATTGGTCCCGATTCATATTTTTATGACAATAACTACAAGGAACAGTTGGCACGACCGTCATTAGATACTTTGCTTCAAGAAATTTATAAGTCCCGTTCAAAACTTGTTGTCGTATTTTTGTGTGAACAATATCAAGAAAAAAAATGGTGTGGTATAGAGTTTAGAGCTATAAAAGAAATTATCATGGAGCGTGACCACCAAAAGGTTATGTTTATTAAAATGGATGAAGGCAAAGTAGACAGTGTTTTTAATACAGATGGTTACATTGATGGTAATTTACATACAGCATCAGAAGTAGCTAAATTTATTCAAAAACGTGTATCTCTATTACCCTAACGAACAAGGTTAGATTGTGATCGCGAAGCGAACCACAATCTGAACCGTTTGTTGGACAAGCCCGGCATAAAAGCTAGAGATTATTAAATGTTTTTTTCTTCTTGACAAGAAGTGTTATTGATAGTATTTAGAAAATACCTTTTTTGAACTGGGTCTTGAAATAAATAAATGCCTTATGATTTATGTGTTGTTGTGTGATTTCCATAATTTACAGTCTATCTCGAAACGTTTTCTTAGGCAAGATGAAAAATAATAATGTTTGAATTGCCTCATCAAAAGGAAATTGTGATGGCTAGAAATGAAGGGGCTGAGTTTATTAGCCCTACTTGGGGTAACTATTACCAATAGGCGGAGAAGAATCACTAATCCGGTGCGTGATGATGCTATTTAACGTGACTTTCGAACAAGGGCTTTAAATATCGATTTTGAGTTGAAGACAAAGCGCGTGCTGCCAAATAGACTTGCAGCGCTGTGAGGCATTATTTTGGAACTATCGAATAAGCTGGTTTTTCTCCGCGATAGCGGCTTCGTCCAAGTGTGCCACGAACAAATCCGTCAGGATTTGGAACTATATATAAGATGAAGGTAGGTCCTTCGAAACCGGCTTTCGGAAGCGGGTTTCAAACCACTTAATGCTGCTTTGATAAAGAGTCATGGTAGTGAGCGATTAAGAAAAGGCATTGTGAAAATGTCAGGTGAGTACTAAAGAGGTGAACGCAAGTGAACCATTGATGAGGTATCGAAAAACCGACTGAAGTTGTCAAAACCAGGGATCTTGGACTTTCCTGGGATAAGTAGGGTGGAAATCCGATTACTGACCCTGCGGCGACCGGTATAGAGATGGCACGAATTTAGTATAGGCTTATGTATGGAACGTGGGAACCTGTCGTTTTGGTGTCAAGGTGAGAAACTCAAAAGAGGAAGAGTAGCCAATACAAAGCACAGGGGCGGATTGTCTCGTAGTAGTGATGATAGTTCTGTAATGGAACGGGAGCGAAGGAGACAAATCATTCTGTTTTACTGATTTGACAACGGACACAGAGTCCGGAGGAACAGATAAAGTAAAATGAAGTCATTTGATATTTCAAAGCAAGCTGTCTGGGATAGTTATCTGAAGGTAAAGAGTAACCAAGGTGCAGCCGGAATAGATCATTGCTCAATAGCAGAATTTGAGGCAGATCTTAAAAATAATCTCTATATGATATGGAACCGGATGTCATCGGGCAGTTATTTTCCACCGCCAGTACTGCGTG
>LWTL01000074.1 GCA_002101235.1 Cycloclasticus sp. symbiont of Bathymodiolus heckerae
ATACATTATGGACTCTAAATATATATAACTATATAGTTTATAGGTATATAGTTATAAACTATATATCATTGATTTTTAAACCATATTTTTTTAGCAATAATTCAATAGCTTCCTCGGCAAGCTCTGGGGCTTTTTTCCCTTTTGCTTGTTTTTGTTCAAATACCAACCGATCAAAAGCCATTGAATGCAATTCTTGTATATAAAACCCTTTTGTTGCTCTGGGCGGGGCTTTTGCTTCTTTTCTTACCAATTGCGGGGCTTCGGCATTCGGTGGTTGCCCTGTATCGGCTTGCGATTCTGCGCGTTCATCTTCTTCATCCATCCAACTTGTATCATTACGCGGCATTTTTCTTTTCTCCTTCTTGTTCTAAAGCATCGGCTAAGACAGCCCCTAAAATTTTCAAAAAATCATTGCGGCGGTCTTTAATTTTATAAGCCTTATTCATTTCTTCATCGAATATCGTTAATAGTTGAGCATCAGCACGACTAAAAACACCACTAGAAGGAATTTCCAAAGCTCCCTTTTCTACAAGCCTTTTTGCTGTTTCCCGCTCTTCTGTTCTATGGTGCTGTGCATCTGTCACAACGGTTATGATCTGCTTCCCTGCTTTCTCTGCAATCTTCCGCGCATCAACATAAGTTTTATATTGAGTTCGTGCAGGTTTCACAGGCATAAGCAAAAGCCGCCCTTGTGGTAGTTGCCAATCACTAGCTTGATGATCTATTAAAACTAAATTAGCGTCTGGCTTATTTTTTGGAATGTTGGCTATAACCTCAAAAGGCAGCCTTCCGCCTTCATATATCATGCTAGATGTGCCTTGTGGGTCTTGGCATATAACAAGGGGTTTTAAACCCATTTGAACGGCTGCGGCTGCAAGGTTTATAGCAATCATTGATTTCCCCTGTCCCCCTTTTGGGTTCCAGATATTAACAAGCTTGAATGTCATTGTTTGAACCCCTATAGAGTTATAGATGTATAAAACCACATAGACTATAGTTATAAATGTCTATAGGTATATAGTATATATTTATAAATCTATAAAGTATATAGTTATAGACTATATATGTCTATAACTATATAGCTATTTCATTAGATAGTAGTTTGTAGTAATATTACTACTCTCCCTACTATATTACTGGTGGAATTATGGAACGCAAAAGCAAGGTAACGCAAAGCGCGGTTAATGCTGCATGTGACCAACTACAGGCGGATAGTAAAAACGTAACTGTAAACGCTGCTATATCCATTACAGGCGGTTCTTTCTCTACTGTGGGCGATATGGTCAAGCTTTGGAGAGAAGAACAGGCCGCGCATTCTGCGCCATTGCTACAAATGCCTGACAGCGTAACAACGGCAATGCACAAGGCCGCTTTTGATATTTGGGCGGCTGCGTCTCTCTGGCGGGGGAATCTGTCGAACGCATCCAGACGCAAGCAGGGGAGGCCATAACCAAAGCTAAGGCGGAACTGTGCGAATATGCGGGGGAAGTCTCAAGACTGGAAAGAGAGCTAGAGCAAGCGAATATAAAAGCAGTAGAGCTACAAAAAAATGTGGATGCAGCGCAAGAAAAAGCGGTTAAAATCACGGCTGAAAATGCGGGTTATGTTGCAAAGCTTCAAGAAAAAGATAGCCAGTTATTCAGCCTTAAAGCCGATTATGCCAAGCTCCAAGGTGAGCTTGTGGAGATTGCCAAAGCTGCAACTAAACCAACGGCAAAGAGAACCACAAAAACACCGCCTAAAAAGGCGGATGAATAGGGGGGGGGGCAAAGCTCTTTATCTTTCTTTCTTGTTTTTTTTAATATTCATATATACTATTAAATAGTACATATAGGAGGGCATATCATGGCAACAACAAGCTTTACTCTAGGCGAACACTGGGAAGTGTTCATGAAAAATCAAATAGCTAGTGGGAAATATGGTTCTGCTAGTGAATTAGTACGTGATGGTTTGCGCTTACTTGAACGAAGAGAAACCAAGATTGCAGCTTTACAAAAAGCTATTACAGAAGGCTTTGAAAGCGGCATTGTAGAAAATTTTAGTATGGAAGAATTACAAAAAGAATTGGATGCTGAATAAGTGCCACTTTATCGAGTTAGTGAACGAGCAAAAGAAGATTTACGGCAAATTGGTTTTTATACTCAAAGAGAGTGGGGCAAGGTTCAGCGTCGAAGATATTTATCTGGCCTCGATAATAAGTTCTCCTTTCTTGCAGACAACCCTTTAATTACTCCCGAACGACAAGGGTTTTTTCCTGTTGTTCGGATTCATCAACATGAAAGCCATCTCGTCATTTACATGATTGATGATCTTGGCATTACTATTTTACGTGTTTTGCATCAAAGCGCGGATATAGACAGGCATTTGTAATCCATCAAAAGGGGCTTCTTTAGGAATGAAAAGACATCATTATTCAATTTCATTACGGTTAATTGATAATTCAGCTTTAAAAATACCTTTTTCCTTCCAGCCTCTAAGATAGCCTGATCGTAAATTACCATTAACAGCAGATTCAGCATTAAACCTAGGTGCATTCCACTCTTTAATTGCTGATGAGCCATTAGTATAATAAAGTTTAATATATGCTTTTTTAGCAGCTATCAAACCCTGCTTAAATTCTTCTTCAGAGTGTCCCAAATACATAATATCTAATTTGTTCGCTGGCTGTATTTCTTGACCATGTGAAGTGATGTTAGTGTTCGTATTAATCGTTACACTTTCATAGGCATTTAGAATGGCTTCAACTACATTTGAGGGTGTATCAAAACCTGATGCATGTGCTTCAAGTCGTTTATATAAATTATCGGAAATTCTAATTACTTGGCTCATTACTATATCCTTATTTGATTCTATGAGTAA
>LWTL01000075.1 GCA_002101235.1 Cycloclasticus sp. symbiont of Bathymodiolus heckerae
TCGGAATGCAATTCTTTGCCTCCCTCGCGCGCTGCTAGCGCACTTCGGATCAGCGAATTGCCCTGCCGCCTACCAGGGACTAAAAATCTTCACTTCGCTTAGGCTCCGTTTCCCTGATTTTTAGCGAATGACGTTTCAGAGTTGAGTCTGTAGGGCGCGGCGGCATTGTTGCCTCAGTTTCAGCCACTAATTGCTGAATTACATCACGCTTAACTTCCGCTTCTACAGGAATTTCTGTTTTCGCGCTTACCGGCTTTACAACCTCTTCAGTAACAGTCTCTTTGCTATCATCCTGCTGGGTAGCAGTATTTTGTAGATAATGACGTCTTAGGGCAGAATCCTCAGGGAATGGTGCTTCCAGATTCTGTTTCCCAGCAGCTAAGTTCTGCATATAATGCCATCTTAACGCGGAATCTTCTGGAATAACGCTAACTGGCTTGCTCGCCTTGGCCTGCTCTTCAACCGCTGAAAATCCTGGAAACGGAGCTTTAGCGAAGTGAAGATTTTTAGTCCGCGATAGCCGTAGGGCCGGTTGTTTTGTCGGAGTCTGAGCGATAGCGAAGGTGGAGACAAAATAAAAGGCCATCCGACACGGCGTCAAGTCATTTGGAGCCAATGTTCCGACCCCTTGTTGGGTCGGGACGAGGTGACGAGGACGAATCGGGGCGCCGAAGGCATTAGCGGTCGCGTTAAGTTTTTGCCGCTTGCTTGGGCTGGGATGCCCAAAACAAGCTTTCGCAAAAATAGCGACTCCCCGCAACCAAATCAATTGAAAATGCTCCGACTTTCACCTGAGGTACTATGTTGTATCCCTTTTTAATGAGGCGCTTATATACATCTCTTTCAAAGTCCGAATCACATAAATCAATAGGATTATCAGTATGTTCATGTTGGGGCATAGGTGATACAAAATGATGCAATATTTTTAAGCGTAAATCTGATTCATTGCTAAGATCTGATTCTTGAAGACTTCTATAAAGATACATTCTATCCCTTGCTCTTGATAAGGCTACATTCATTCTTTGTTCTGCATCTCTCTTATTTATTACAGCGCCTTGATTAGCACCAACAACCATTGATAAGAACATAATATCCCGTTCTTTTCCTTGGAAAGTTGCAGCATCCCCACAAGCGATTCGATATTCTTGAAACACATCTTCACCCAATTCAATAAGTAATTGGTCTTGAATATATTTGGCCTGCTGCGCTCCTATCAGTGACACAATGCCAATGCTACGTCCGTTATATTTTTGGTCAGATACAAGAATTTTTATCTCAGCTATAATGGCCTCAGCTTCTTCCTCATTAACTTTGTTTCTCTCATCACGACGACCACCTTTAACATAAACGTCAATTAATGGTGGCGTTAGTTTCTCAGATGATTTCGGTATTCTTAGAGGAATAAGGGAGTCATTGTAGAATTGCATACTGAATCGAATAATAGGTTCCACACATCGAAAATGCTCAGTCAACATGATTCGCTGACCTGGAAATACCGCATTAGCAAGATCATAGATGGAAACACCTGGCAAAAGTAACTCTGCAAATGGCTGCTCTCTAAGAAAATTATGTTTAAGTTGTAATAAACCCCAACTAAGTTGAGAATCGTAATTCCTCTTCCTCTAAATCGAGCTTCGTTTTAGTCCAGAGCCGGTCTGCAACCACCGTAGGCTCTAAATTAATTTCTTGCTGAAAATTTTCAACTTGCGCAATTAATTCACACTCATCCTGATAACATGCATGGTAGGTGACGTCTTCTCGTAACCATTGCCACAAATGTTCAACTGGCATAAAGTCAGGACTGTAAGCTGGCAATGGTTCAAGCGTTATTTTTAACGCTTTTGCAGCTTGCTGAACAATAGCTCCCCGATGATATGACGCACCATCCCAAAGTAGCGTTATATTTTCCTCTGGAAATTCAGCCCTGATTTTCTTGAACACATCAACCGTGTTTTCTCCATTGGCATAAAGGTAGGGAAAAATTCGAGTCTCTCCTTTGTTGTATAAATACACACCATAAAATGAAACCTTTTTAAGCCCTGGCGAGTTAGAGCTAATCCATGCACGTTCGCCTTCGACGCTCCATCCATAACCTTCATCTGTATCTAAATGAATATGCGCTTCATCCATATAAACAACCAGCGTTTTACCATCCGTTGCCTCTTTGAGGATGCCTTTTAATTTATTTACAAACGCTTCTCGTTTTTCAGGATTTGCCTTATTTAAGAGTTTCCGATACTTTTTCCATGAAAACCCCATGTTTTTTAAGGTACTTCGTACCGTTTCGCGACAACAATCTATCTCAAAATGTTCTTTGACCCAAATAACAAAACGCTTTAAAGTCCACCGTGGACAAGAAACAGTTTCACGATCCTGAGGAGAAGTAGCTGCATACTCAAGGTTCGCATGAATAATTTCTGACAGACCGTTTGTTATTTTTTCACAAAAAGGGGGGAGCGTCCGCCGCTCCGCTGGTAAAATAAGCTCTCGGCACCCTGTTGATTATATTTATGTACCCAAGCCATGATAGATTGATGATGCCTCCCCGTCTCTTTTGCAACCTGGATCGTGTTTTGGCCCATTGCTATATCATAAAGAGCTAGAAAGCGTTCTCGAGTTCGCTGGTGATCTGCAGTTAACCCTAAGTTTCGTAAATCTTGAGGGGTTTGATTCCATTCTTGATAATTTACATGCAACATTTATTTTAAGTCAGCCGAGGTTAAGAGAATTAAATTTTACCAGAATTACGAGTTTCTAGCTGGATGGGGTTTATCAGCGTAAGCTGGTACGATTAATATCAATGATAATGCCATTGATACAAATATTTTCTGAATAATTTTATGGTTTTTCTCACTTCTTACTCCT
>LWTL01000076.1 GCA_002101235.1 Cycloclasticus sp. symbiont of Bathymodiolus heckerae
AGGTGGGGTTACCAGCTTAGCATTAAATCAAAGTTAAGCGATTTTGATTAAAGGCCATGATACATTGGCAGAATGCTTATTGCCTTGAACTCAGAGAATACTAAAGATTCCCACTATTTATAGCTGGAATCTGGATGTCTGGATCCGTCGATCGGAAAAAGGTATGCAAAGTGGCAGTAGAACCCCCGGTAACCATACTAATTATATGGTTACTGGGCATCCAAATAATGGCTTGCAGGATTTAGGTGATAGTAGAAATTTGGCTGCAGTTGCACTACCTTGGCCAGGAGGCAAATCATGAGTAGCACATATATTGCCATGCAAACACATGCAGCAAATTATCTGAGCGAACGTCGCCACTTAGGATTTGCTTTGCGCTCCCCGGGATATTCGATTAACAGCTTTGCACGTTATGTCGATGCGCTTAACTTACAGGGACCACTAACCTTAAAGATTATGGCCGACTGGGCCCGTCAAGATAAGAGCCATAGCAAAAACCCAGAAACCTGGGCTCGAAGATTAAAGAGTCTGCGTTCTTTTATTCGCTACCTGCAGCAATTTGAATCCCGCACAGAAGTTCCTGACGACAGCGTATTCGGTCGAGTCGGACAACGCCTGACACCGCACATTTACAGTGATCAAGAAATCATTGATTTACTTTCTGCTGCACGCTGCCTGGGGCCATTTCCTGGAATGCGTGGCGCAACCTATGAGACACTATTTGGCCTTCTTGCCTCGACTGGTATTCGCATCTCTGAGGCCGTGCATTTACTGGATGTAGAGGTCGATTTAAACGTAGGGATGCTAACCATACGGGAAACAAAATTTGCCAAGTCACGTCATGTGCCGCTACACCCAAGCACTGTAGATGCACTCAAGCAATATTGGGCGCTACGTAATTTATATATCGAAGTGACTAATGAAACACCTTTCTTCGTTGGCACAAGAGGACGACGGTTGGGACAGCAGTTAAGTTTACGTCAGGTCAATCGGATATTTGTCAGTTTGCGTGACAAACTGGGGTGATGATATGGACTCCTCTCTCTCCAACGGTGCGATAATACACCTAAGAGAAATAACGGAGCAAAGAGGAGCCCGACATGAATAATAGCGTAATTGGATTGGATATAGCAAAAAACATTTTTCACATGTATACATTTAATGAAGAAAAATCTAAGCCTGTTAAGAAAAAGCTAAAGCGGGCCGAGCTTTTAGCATTTTTTGCAAATTACCCAGCGAGCTTAATTGGGATTGAGGCCTGTGGAGGTGCTCACCACTGGGCAAGAGAGTTAACTAAACTGGGGCATGAAGTCATTTTACTTAATGCACGTTATGTAAAGAGCTTTGTGATTGGTAATAAAAATGATTTCAATGATGCTGCGGCTATTTTTGATGCGGTTACCCGTCCAAATAAGCGCACAGTATCGGTAAAAACGATTGAGCAGCAAGATATTCAGCTTGTTCATAAGATACGTGAAGGGCTTGTTGGCAAACGTACTGCGTTGGTTAATCAAGTGAGAGGCTTGCTCAGTGAAAGAGGCATTGTTATTCCCAAAGGCATTAAGAAAGTAAGAGTGGAATTACCGTTAATTTTAGAAGATGCCGAAAATGATTTAACTCATTTAAGTCGAGAAATGTTTGCTGAACAATATGAAAAGCTGGTTACGCTAGATGAAGAGGTTAAAAACCAGGACAGGCGTATTAGTCGACTAAGTAATAGCAACCCATTAAGCAAGCGTTTTCTTGATGTGCCAGGTATTGGGCCAATAACAGCCACCATCGTTGCATCGGACATAGGAGCTGGTAAAGGCTATCAGAGTAGCCGAGATTATGCGGCCAGTTTAGGGATTGTTCCAAGGCAACATAGCAGTGGTGATAAACAGGTTTATTTAGGGATTAGTAAGCGGGGTAATCGTTATATCCGTACCTTGTTAATTCATGGCGCACGATCAGTGTTGAAGTACTGTAGTGGCAAAGAGGATAAATTGAGCTTATGGCTGCAAGCACTTATTGAGCGACGTGGATTTAATAAAGCTGCGGTTGCGCTAGCGAATAAAAATGCCCGAATACTGTGGGCGATGGCGAATCAAGATAAAGAATATAATGCATCTCTGGTATAGCCAGAGTGTATAAGCCGGGTTACCCACCCTTTGCCCACCGACTACGAGCTAAGAGGGCTCTTCGTCCGTGGACAAAGCATGGATAACCCTAAAATAACCGAGTAACCAAGATTGCGGAGGCAAGTTAACCAATATTGATGACAACAACAGGTCAGACCGATACTTTTTAAAGAACCCGATTAACCCATAGAGTCCATTATGAGACCGTCAAGGTGGTAGGGTCAAAGAGTATGCGAATAGATTCATCAGGAGTCCTGAGGCAAATAAAGTCTCTGTTAGAGACCGAATATATGGCTGCAATCTTGTTCACTGTTGATATCACCAAAATTTGAAAACTTGGCTTGCAATAATTGAGGAGTCCATATATGGGTAGGTGATTTATTGTACGTTGCCCTAGAGCTGAATTTTTCAGTCCCTCCAATTTATTGGGGGATTTATCAGCACAATAACAAGACAGAAATACTACGCTATGCTGACCTGCGCACTTTAGGCCGCCTGCACAGGAATAGAATGACTGGTTCTGACCATTTCGTTTTTGCCGTCGAAATAGACCAGAGTGGGCTGGTAATTTTTTAATTCAGCTTCGTTGAGCTCTGCGTATGAGCAGACAATAATAAAATCACCTGGGCAAGCCAGACGTGCAGCCGCACCATTGATGGAAAAGATACCCGAGCCCTCTTCTGCCCGAATTGCATAGGTAGTAAACCGCTCACCATTATTGACATTATATATCTGGATTTGTTCGTATTCTCTAATCCCTGAGTAATCCAGTATTTTCCCATCAATCGCACACGAGCCTTCATAACCCAATTCAGCATGAGTTACTGTTGCTCGGTGTAATTTTGCTTTAAGCATGGTAATTTGCATATCAGTTTATGATCTTTGGGAAATTTCAGAACTCGTTATTATGTCAAATTAT
>LWTL01000077.1 GCA_002101235.1 Cycloclasticus sp. symbiont of Bathymodiolus heckerae
ATTATTTGCAGTCATTGTGACTACGGTAATCGCTATTGTTCGGGGCATTGCTCTGTTCAATCTCGTCATGAAAAACAACACGAAGCCAGGCAACGCTATCAATCCAGCTCAAAAGGGCGTCACTTACATGCCGCGCGTCAGCGACTTTATCGCCATCGTCAAAAAGAAAAAGTGACGCATCAGGGTTCATCCAGATTAGCCCCTTATGATTTACTTATCGTCGAACCAAAAAGAGTGACGACGAATCAAAAATCATTATTTTTGACCGAAAAATTCAAATTCTATTGTCATTTCTGTGGTTGTCGATGTAGTGAGTTACTCCGCTGGGCATTTCTTCATCAACAACCGCGTCAATCTTTACCGGTTCATAGTTTCTAAACAAAAAAATGAAGGAGAATACTATGACGATTAGCAAAGAAAAAGAAGCGCAGATTTTACGTTACCACCACGTTGAAAAATGGCCTGTTGGAACCCTATCGAGGCAACTGGGTATTCATATGATGCCATCAATCGTGTGTTATCCCAGGCAGGTATTCTTAAAGCAGAACGAAGCCTGCGTGAATCCATTATTGATGAATATTTACCCTTTGTTTTAAAAACTCTGGAGCAATATCCCTTACTCTGTGCCAGCCGTCTTTACGCCATGGTGAAAGAACGTGGTTATACCGGTGGACCTGATCATTTTAGACACCTGATTGCAGAACATCGCCCCCGAAAAATACCCGAAGCTTTTTTACGCTTAAAGACATTGCCTGGTGAGCAGGCACAAGTGGACTGGGGGCACTTTGGACACCTGACAATAGGTCGGGCCAGACGTCCTTTAATGGCTTTTGTCATGGTCTTAAGCTGGAGCCGGCAAATCTTTCTACGTTTCTACTTAAACCAACAGATGGCCAACTTTCTACGCGGGCATGAGGCTGCCTTTGAGTGCTGGCAGGGCTTGCCCAGGGTTCTATTATATGACAACCTCAAAAGTGCCGTACTGGAACGGCAAGGTGATGCCATCCGCTTTAATCCACAACTATTAGAGTTTGCCAGCCATTATCATTATGAACCCCGGCCTGTTGCAGTCTATCGCGGCAATGAAAAAGGACGTGTCGAACGAGCCATTCGTTATGTCCGCGATAATTTCTTCGCCGCCAGAGAATTCAGTGAGTTGGATGACCTGAATGCACAGGCTGATGCCTGGTGCCAGGGACAAAGCGCTGATCGCCTCTGCCCGGAAGATAAAACCATGACCGTCAGAGACGCTTTTGAAAAAGAACGTCCAGCTTTACTGGCTTTGCCTGATAACCCATGGCCTACCGATGAACGAGAGGAAGTCAACGCCGGTAAAACACCGTATATACGCTTTGATAAAAATGATTACTCTATACCGCATACGCAGGTGCGAAAGACACTCACAGTGACGGCAACCTTAAAGCACGTCCGTATTCTGGATGGACAAGTCGAAATAGCCAGACATTCCCGAAGCTTTGATCAGGGCGAGCAAATTGAAAACCCTGAACACATAGAAGAACTGATTAAACAAAAAAGCAAGGCACGACAACATCGTGGACAGGATAGATTAATCCATGCAGTCCCCGTCTGCCGCAAATTACTGGATGAAGCCGCTCTGCGAGGCGACAAACTAGGCACCATCACCTCGACACTACTCAGATTATTAGATCGCTATGGTACCGATGAAGTTACTATTGCCGTTCAGGAAGCGCTCGAAAAACAAGTGCCACATCCGAACGCTGTGCGTCAGGTCCTGCAAAAACGGCGTGAAGAGCGGCTTGAACCACCGCCCATAGCCATTCCCTTGCCCGATGATAAACGTGTCAAAGACCTGAATGTTAAAACACATGCACTGCAAGGGTATGACCAGATAAATTCATCAGTCACGACAGAGACAGGTGAAGCAGATAAAACTGCAGAAACAACAGCAGCAACTCATACGGATAAGAAGCCTGAGAATAAGGCGTCGCCAGAGTCTATCAATCCAGGAGATAAAAGTCATGAATGATATGACAACGACTCAAATTGAGCAACTTAAAGAACGGGCAAAAATACTTAAACTCTATGGTCTCATTAATCAATGGGAGGAACTGACTGAGACGGATTATGAATGGATCAACAAACTGGTTCAGTGGGAAGAAACACAACGCCACTATCGTTCGTTGGAACGACGCCTGAACAGTGCCAAACTGGGGCGCTTTAAAATGCTGGCAGATTTTGACTGGGGCTGGTTGAAAACCTGTGATCGGGGAGCGATTGAAGACTTAATGACACTTACATTTTTAAAAGATGCGAGCAATGCCATCTTCGTTGGCCCTAACGGAGTTGGTAAAACAACTGTTGCAAAGAATATTGCCCATACCGCTGTCTTAAAAGGGAAAAAAGTCCTGTTTACGACAGCCGCCAAAATGCTCAATGAACTGGCAGCCTGTGATGGTGATATGGCTTTGCAACGACGACTGAGAGTTTACAGCACACCCGATGTATTGTGTATTGATGAAGTGGGTTATCTTTCCTATAGCAACCGCCATGCTGACTTGTTATTTGAAATAATTAATCGTCGATATGAACAAAAATCCACCCTGATCACCACCAATCGTCCGTTTTCGGAATGGGGTGAAGTCTTTCCAGGAGCTGCCTGTGTCGTGTCACTGATTGACAGGCTGATACATCATGCTGAAATCATCTCTTTTGAAGGCGAATCCTATCGTCTGAAAGAAGCGAAAGAGCGTGCCGAGAAAAAGCAGAAGAAAAGAACGGAGAAAAACAATGAAAAACATTAAACTACCTGACTATTGGACACCAGAACAAGCAACGGCAGTATTTGAGTTTATTGATGAAATAAGGGAAGCGATATTGATACAGTACCGACTACAGCTAATGGAACAAATGCGGTTTGATCGTTGTACTGAGTTTGAATCTACTGAGGATGTTGAAAAACGGGAGATTCCTTTTTGAAACTCACTATCGTGAGAATTAAGAAAAAGAGAGAGGTAGTTTTTATGCCTCTCTTTTTTTAGATAGGGTATTCGCCAGTTTTATTCGGATATGCTCCGCCGTTAACAACAGGTGATTTCATAATAGGTATGTTTGGTATTAGTCAGCCTCAGACCTGGGTTTTTCTCATCCGACCATAAGATATCAACGGTTTCAAAAGCCGTGTATGCTTTTTT
>LWTL01000078.1 GCA_002101235.1 Cycloclasticus sp. symbiont of Bathymodiolus heckerae
TGAATTTTGTCCCGTCTTAAGTTGGTAGCCTAAATTGAGCTACCGCGTATTCTATTTTACTATTTACAGTTTGGGTTTACGTCTGGGTGAGGGTCTGAATTTACACGTGGGAGATATTGATGCGCATGCGGGTACATATCCGCAATGCAAAAGGCAATAAGGATCGTCTTGTGCCTTTGCCCTTCAACACTTTACAGGTGTTACGCCAGTTTTGGGCGCTGCATCGACACTCAGATCTCATGTTCCCCAATCGCACACGGGGCTTAAAAGGCGCTCAACTTGCTGAATCTCCCCTTGATCGTGGCGGTATTCAGAAGACAATCAGTCTTGTGACACAGGAAATGGGACTAAAAAAAGATTTCCTGTCACTCGCTACGCCATAGTTACGCCACTCATCTGCTAGAAGCCGGCGTTGATTTAGTTGAGCTGCAGAAGATTTTAGGCCACACCAGCTTAGTAACCACCTCACGCTATACGCATTTAACCGATATCACTAACGAGAATGCAGAACAGCGCATTAATCAGTTAATCAATGGTATTTCCATGAGCTGGGGTAACATCTCATGATCACCCTTGCCACAGTGATTGAGCAATTCCAGAGGGACTTTTTAAGCGAGTATCAAAACCGTTTACGCCCCAACCAGATCAGCGCATTACACGCTATGAAATGCTGTCGTACACAGCTTAGTCCTGTGATGCAGGTCAATTGTGCAGACTGTGAGTATCAAACCTTTGTGCCACACTCCTGCGGACATCGAAACTGTCCGAATTGTCAGCATCATGAGAGTCAGCAATGGATCGAACGACAAGTTCGAAGGCAAGTGCCTGCCGACTATTTTATGAACACCTTTACCTTGCCTGCTCAGTTAAGACCACTGGCAAGACAGTATCCGCGTTTAGTTTACAGCATGATGTTTGACTGCGCCTGGGCGACATTACAGAGTTTTAGTAAAAATGATAAGCAACTGCAAGGCGCCCCAGGGGCAATTGCTGTCTTACATACACACTCACGTGAATTAAAGGATCATCCGCATATTCATGTGGTCATGCCGGCGGCAATCGTGGACAAAACCAATAAGCTCTGGCGAACTAAACAGGGGAAATACCTGTTTAATCATAAAGCACTGGCGAAAGTATTTCGCGCCAGGATGCTGACTCGCATGAGCGAAGAAAAATTACCGTTCCCTTCATCGATTCCGGGAAAATGGGTAGTGGATTGCAAGTTTGTCGGTGCTGGCGATAAAGCCCTGATTTATCTGGGTCGATACCTTTACCGTGGCGTTATTCGTGAAAAGGATATTTTATCCTGCCAGAATGGCAAAGTGACGTATCGTTATCAAGACAGCAAAACCAAACGTTATCGAACCAAAACGCTTTCAGGAGCTGATTTTTTATGGTTAGTACTGCAACATGTTTTACCTAAAGGCTTTCGCCGTGCACGGAACTTCGGTTTTTTGCACCCCAATAGCAAAAGGGTGATTAAACTGATCCATACCCTGCTAAAGTTTGATCCGACGAAGATATTAAGCAGACTTAAAGTACGACCACAATTCAGTTGCAAATGTTGTGGCGGTGTAATGATCGTGGGGCGTAGGAGAATCCCCAGAGTGGAAGTGACCTTTCAGCCTGTGCCGACTTAAATGCTGGAACCACTAAAGGTTATGTAAATTCACACTCCTTCGCCCAGACAAGCAGCGCATAAGGCGCTGAGGGAGTTGTTTGGGCTAAAATCGGGGATTAAAGCATAAAAAATGCCCCGATACTTGAACTTTAGGAGTTGACTGCAATGGGCAACGCTCAAGGTTCAATTAAGTTGTAAAAACGAAGTCTGATTAATCAATCGAGCTAATCAGCAAAAAGCTATTTTCATAGAAACGATTTAACAGACTTCCTACTAACGGGCCGGGCTTGTCCAACAAACGGTTCAGATTGTGGCTCGCTTCGCGATCACAATCTAACCTTGTTCGTTAAATTCTCTTCAGAACCCACCAAGGTAAAGAGGAGAATTTAAAGGAGATAATGGCAAAGCCAAGCCCATGTAAAGTGGTATTGTAAATACCATAAAGTCATCGTACCGAAATATCGAAAAAAAGCAATTTAAGGGGCGTTACGGAAAATACCGTTGCTTTCCTCACCGAAACTAATCCCATTCTGCGACATGAATCGGAAGAAGCAGAGCTGATGCTGGGGTTTAAGTTTGATCGGATATTTGGAGTCAGTGCAAAATTAATAACGCCTTTTCTCATTCAAGCGTTGAACGTATCCAATGGCTCCTTTGGGTCGTATGAGTCAGTCAATTATGATAGTCACTTACACTTTACAGTTTTGTCAGTATCAATCAAAGCTACTTGATTTTTTCCAACACACTTTCAGAGGGGGTTGCGCTGGCATCTACCCTTCTTAGCTGTACTTCGCAATAAGGATGAAGCCTAAACATGATTTTGAATTTAATGCTAAAGTGTCAGCTATCATTAACAAACATTGTCGCGTACTGCTAAGCTATAGGAGTGTTAACAGCATGCTAAAAATTCTTGTTATTTGCACTGGAAATTCCTGTCGTAGTGTTATTGGCGAAGCTATATTCAACCATTTTGGGCAGGGTCGTATTCTAGCATTTTCCGCAGGCAGTAAGGCTAAAGGGAAGATAAACACCTGTGCGCTTGCTTTATTGGAAAGGCATGGGTTAAGTACAGAAGGCTTATCCAGTAAATCATGGAATAGCCTGAGTAAACAACAGTTCGATATTATTATTACCGTCTGTGATAGAGCCGCGAGCGAGACCTGTCCAAATTATTTGTCCTCTGCTCTGAGAGTACATTGGGACACAATAGAACCCAGCCATGTTAAAGGAGGCGGTGAGGCGGTGATGCGGTACTCACTGCTTTTGAAGATACCTATCAGGTTTTCAGGCAACGCATTACCAAAATGCTGGCTTTACCCTTGACTGAAATGTCTAATGAAGACCTCCAATCCGAGCTTAATGCAATAGGCTAATATTTGTTACCCTCAAATTCAGCATTGCCACTCAAAGTCTCATAAATAACACAGCGGGGAGTCGCTATTTTTGCGAAAGCTTGTTTTGGGCATCCCAGCCCAAGCAAGCGGCAAAAACTTAACGCGACCGCTAATGCCTTCGGCGCCCCGATTCGTCCTCGTCACCTCGTCCCGACCCAACAAGGGGTCGGAACATTGGCTCCAAATGACTTGACGCCGTGTCGGATGGCCTTTTATTTTGTCTCCACCTTC
>LWTL01000079.1 GCA_002101235.1 Cycloclasticus sp. symbiont of Bathymodiolus heckerae
ATGACATAATGATTTTTTACGATAACCACCAAAAAGGGATGATCAGAATCTTCAATGCTATTATTGGGTGTTATTATACCATAATGGATTGATTTAAAAGAGTATTATTTATTTCGTGCAAGCACTACCTATCCTCTAACGCGAAAACTGCTCGCTGCGCCGAATGTTAAATTTGTCCGCGGACAGAGCTTTATGGGGCTGAGCTTTGTCTATGTGATTTTTAAGGATGATACGGATATATACTGGGCCCGATCCAGGGTGATGGAATATCTGAATACCGCTGCAGCCGATTTACCTGAAGGCGTGCGGCCAACTTTAGGGCCAGATGCTACCGGTGTCGGCTGGGTGTTTGAATATGCATTAGTCGATAAATCAGGCCAGCATAGTCTGGCTGACCTGCGTAGCCTGCAAGACTTTAAATTACGTTACTGGCTGGAGTCCGTCGAAGGCGTGGCTGAAGTGGCTTCTATCGGCGGCTTTGAAAAAGAATACCAGGTGACAGTGGATGCCAATAAGCTGGCTGATTATGGCATAAGCCTGCAGCAGGTGGCACAGGCAATACGCCGATCGAATAATGATGTCGGCGGACGGGTGCTGGAAATAGCCGGGCATGAGCATTTTATCCGTGGCCGGGGCTATATAAAAAGTGTAGCAGATATACAGCGTATTGCCTTAAGCGTGAGTGCGACAGGTGTGCCTGTGCGTGTGCAGGATATAGCAGAGGTCAGTCTTGGGCCGGCAATGCGCAGGGGGCTGGCTGAGCTTGATGGTGAGGGAGAAACTGTCGGCGGTATTGTGATTATGCGCTATGGTGAAGATGCGCTAGATGTTATTCAGCGAGTCAAGCAGCGGCTGGCTGAAATAAAAACCAGCTTGCCCGAAGGCATCGAAATAGTAACTGCCTATGATCGCTCGGGTTTAATCTATGCTGCGATTAGCACACTGAAAAAAACGCTGCTGGAAGAAATGCTGATTGTCTCGCTAGTTATTATGCTGTTTTTATGGCATTTCCGTTCATCGCTGATTGTGATTATTAGCTTGCCAGTGGCTATCTTACTGGCGTTTATCCCGCTGTCCATGCAGAACATGACGGCAAATATAATGTCATAGGAGGTATTGCCGTTGCTATCGGGGCAATGGTCGATGCCGCCATCGTTATGATTGATAATCTCCACAAGCAATTGGCTAGCGCTGAACCGGGGCAAAGGCTAACGCGGCAGGATATTATTATCCAGGCGATGCAGCAAGTCGGCCCGAGCATCTTCTTTTCGCTGGTGATTATTACCCTGGCATTTGTTCCCGTATTTGCTCTGGAAGGAACGGAGGGTCGATTGTTTAGCCCCTTAGCCTATACCAAGACCTATGCTATGGGCTTTGCAGCTTTATTAGCAATTACCTTAACGCCGGCGCTGGCTGTGCTGTTGATACGCGGAAAAATACGCGGTCAACAAAGTGGCTTGAATAAGCTATTAATCCGTATTTACCAGCCAATCGTTCGCCTGGCCTTACGCTTTAGGTTTTGGGTGGTCTGTCTGGCGATTTTGGCATTGATCGTAACCATTCCAGTGTTTCTAAAGCTGGGTAATGAATTTATGCCACCCTTGAATGAGGGCAGTATTTTATATATGCCTACCTCCGCTGAAAATCCTGGAAACGGAGCTTTAGCGAAGTGAAGATTTTTAGTCCGCGATAGCCGTAGGGCCGGTTGTTTTGTCGGAGTCTGAGCGATAGCGAAGGTGGAGACAAAATAAAAGGCCATCCGACACGGCGTCAAGTCATTTGGAGCCAATGTTCCGACCCCTTGTTGGGTCGGGACGAGGTGACGAGGACGAATCGGGGCGCCGAAGGCATTAGCGGTCGCGTTAAGTTTTTGCCGCTTGCTTGGGCTGGGATGCCCAAAACAAGCTTTCGCAAAAATAGCGACTCCCCGCATTGCCCGGTATGTCGATTACCGAGGCGGGTAAGGTATTACAGACTATGGATCGGCAGCTTAAGCAGTTCCCTGAAGTGGAGCGTGTATTTGGCAAAGTAGGGCGCTCTACAAGCCCTACCGATCCTGCGCCGCTTTCCATGGTGGAAGCAGTTATTACCCTAAAGCCACAAGAGCAATGGCGTGCAGGTATGACATGGGATAAGCTGATAGCAGAAATGGATGAGCAGTTACAGTATCCGGGCATGCCTAATATCTGGTGGATGCCGATACAGACACGGATCGAAATGCTGGCTACCGGAATACGTTCCAGTCTGGGGATTAAAGTATTTGGCGATAACCTGCAAACCATAGAACAAACGGCAGTTAGTATAGAGCAGTTGTTACAAAATGACCCAAGAACCAAGCCATATACGCGTAGCATTTACGCTGAACGGCTGACGGGCGGGTACTTTCTGGACTTTAATATAGACCGGGATAAAATCGCCAGGTACGGGTTAACCATAGATGATGTCGAAGAAGTTTTGATGACAGCTGTGGGCGGTATGACTGTTTCGCGTACTATCGAGGGGCGTGAGAGTTATGCGATTAACTTGCGCTATGCACGTAATTTTCGCGATAATCCGGATATTTTACGGCGTGTGCTAGTCCCGACACCCAGTGGCGCACATATTCCCATCAGCCAGTTAGCCGAGATAAAGTTTGTTACCGGCCCACCCATGCTACGTAATGAAGATGGTCAACTGGTTTCCTTTGTGTTCGTTGATGTTAACGGCCTGGGTATTGTCGATTATGTCAATCTGGCGCAGCAGGTGGTTAATGAAAACGCCGACATTCCGCAAGGGGTAAGAATATCCTGGGCAGGGCAGTTTAAGTACTTTGAGCGAGCCAAGGCTAAACTTATGGTGCTGGCGCCATTGACCTTGTTGATTATATTTTTGCTACTGTATATTAATCATGGCTCCATAGTAGAAGCGTTAATCATATTATTGGCGATCCCTTTTTCCCTGACCGGGGCAGTGTGGATTTTATCTGCTCTTGATTATAATCTAAGTATTGCGATCTGGGTGGGGATGATCGCACTGGCAGGTTTGGCGGCCGAAATGGGAGTGTTAATGATGCTGTACCTAGTGCTTGCACGAAAAAGCCATTTCTTGAAAATACATTACTATATTTAACGGAATATTTTTTAAATTTTGATTCAGCTTTACAAAAAACTCATCAACTCTTACGCGTTTTCTGAATACAGCGCCATTTTTCCAATTTTTAAACGCACCAATCCCTCAGTAAGGCCACTTTCTTTAAAAAAACTTAAGCGGCTTGCTTTTTTTCTTCGGCCAATCGTT
>LWTL01000080.1 GCA_002101235.1 Cycloclasticus sp. symbiont of Bathymodiolus heckerae
ATTTTGTCTCCACCTTCGCTATCGCTCAGACTCCGACAAAACAACCGGCCCTACGGCTATCGCGGACTAAAAATCTTCACTTCGCTAAAGCTCCGTTTCCAGGATTTTCAGCGGTCGAAAGCATGGCCTATCATTTTGGGATTATTTGAAAGATCGCTTACTGGGTATAGGGGATATTCCACCCTTATCAGACGCTATCCGTGCGGCCGCTGCCGGTGGATAATGAGAAGTTACAGAAAGTGATATTATATCATTGTTTAATATGGTATTTTTGTGTTTATCGCGCATAATCCTTGCAGGATTTAGGTTATATTTGTATTTCTTTAATTCAAATGAAGTCAGATCTTCAAAGGCAAATTCACTGCCCAGAAATGGTCCGGATTTATTACTCGATGAAATTCGCTTAACTCTTTTTAAAGCAGGCAAATATAACCACTGCTCGTCTGCTTCAAGGGCATGGGTAAAACTTAAAAACGCAGTCCCCTTAATATCTCTAGGGCTATCAAAGATACTTAAGCTCTTATCACCATCATCGTGCATTTCCAAAGTTTTCAGGCGTAAGTTACGTACATGCTCATCGCCATTTTTATTTCTCAGGATCATTTTCATATCCGTAGACATATCGCCCCAGCCTAAATCACGCGTATCGACTTCGCGCATGATTTCCAGACCCTTTTGTTCAGTATTCATCCCTTCAAAACCTGTCAGTTCAGTGCTGACTGATTCTACACTAACATCTTCTGCATAGACTAGCCCTGGTAGCAAACTAAACAATAAACTGATAATAATTTTTTTCATTTTTTGTAGCTCCTATATTTAAAGAGCTGAAGTTTCCCAATAATTATTTATGGTAAAATTGAAACCATGCCGCAACTATATGAAAAAAATAGTCTTTTCATTCGTTTCAAATGCTTTCGCCTAATGGGAATTAAATAGGGGTTTGCTATAAACATGGCAAACCCACCTAAAATAAACCTCGATACGCCAGCATTGTGTACTTTAGCTACTCAATAATTGGGAAACTTCAGTTTAAAGAGGTCTTTGTTACTTAATGATATTAGGGCAAAATTGTTTAACCACGAAAGGTATTAAAGTTCAAAATAACTCTAATAACCTTCGTGCCCTGCGTATGTTTCGTGGTTATTTTGTTATATAACCCTGGATACATAAAACTTGCGATCAGCCGCGCTTCTTATCCAGCGTCATTAAAATGGGCGGCAGGAATAAGAAGTCCATAATTAATGCAACCGCAATCGTGATCGCGGTCATTAATCCCATGCCGCTGTTCATTAAAAATGACGAGGTTGATAGTACGATGAAGCCACTGACCAGAACTAAAGAAGTGACCCACAACGCCACGCCGACAGTGGAAAATGCATAACGGCACTGCTTCTTCTGAAGACAGACCTTTTTCGACTTTGGCACGGCGATATTTACTAATAAAGTGAACAGTATCATCCACCACGATGCCGATCGTCATACCCGTAACTACTGATAGACCTAGCCCTACCTGGCCATCTACCAAACCCCAGATACCGAAGGCCATCCCGGCAGGTATTAAATTCGGAATCAAACTGATTAGACCTAGCTTCACTGAGCGGAAAGCAAAAATTAAAATCATGGAGATCAATATCAGCGCCGCCACCGAGCCGATTAACATGCGGATAATATTGCGCTGACCTATATGCGAAAACATCAGTACCGGGCTGGCAGCATTAATCGTATATTCACTAAAATTCACTGCCATCCAGTCATGGAGTCGTCTTTCTATATCCAACATTTGCTTGGTGGAGAGATTTTCCATACTAGCAATAACCCGTATACCCGATTTATCAATATTAATCTGATCGTTTAAATCTAGGCCATAAGGTAAAGACATTTCATACAGTAATAAGTACTGCGCGGCTAAATCACGTTCTTCGGGCAATTTGTACCACGCCTGCTGATCGCTATGCATATTCTTATTTAAGCGTTTGAAAGTATCGGTAATACTATTCACATGCACCACTTCAGGCTGTTGCTGTAGCCAAAGCTTAAACTGCTCAATTTTCGCCAGATAAGCAGGGTCGCTTATACCCCCTGCAGACCCGGAATCAATAGAAACCTCGATATTATAGATACCGCTTAAATTGTCATTTAGGAAATCAGTAGCACGGCGGAACTCGATACTTTCATCAAAATATTTTACAAACTCATCGTTAATCTCATTGCGCGGGATAAAACTCATCAACACCACTGCCAATAGACTATCGCCAATAAGCAAAGCTCTTTGCGACGCTTAATAACAAAAGCGGCAAGGCCTTTCATAGTGGTATTATCAAGCTCATCCCTGGCTTTGACTCGTACCGGTAATATTGTCATTAATGCAGGTAATAAGGTTACCGACAAAACGAAAGCTAACATAACGCCTAAGGCGACTATATTACCAAGATCTCTAAATGGAGGCGCATCACTAAAATTAAGGCTCATAAAGCCAATCGCAGTTGTGACACTGGTTAATAGAATCGGCTGAAAATTAATGCGCAGACTTTCCTGCATCGCCTGCTTCTTCTCATGTCCAAGGCGCATGCGGGGAGTCGCTATTTTTGCGAAAGCTTGTTTTGGGCATCCCAGCCCAAGCAAGCGGCAAAAACTTAACGCGACCGCTAATGCCTTCGGCGCCCCGATTCGTCCTCGTCACCTCGTCCCGACCCAACAAGGGGTCGGAACATTGGCTCCAAATGACTTGACGCCGTGTCGGATGGCCTTTTATTTTGTCTCCACCTTCGCTATCGCTCAGACTCCGACAAAACAACCGGCCCTACGGCTATCGCGGACTAAAAATCTTCACTTCGCTAAAGCTCCGTTTCCAGGATTTTCAGCGATTGTGTAAGAAAGTTACCAGTAAATGCACACAGTCAGCAACAGCCATAGTGAGAATAATGGTTGGCGACATCAACGAAGTCGGGGTTAATTTAACACCCGCATAAATTGACAGCCCCAGAGCGGCAATAATCGAAAAGACGATCAGCAGAATAACGCTAAACGTAGCCGTAAATGAACGAAGACATACGATCAATACTAGTAAGACGATGCCATACATCAAGGGAACCAACGATGCGTTATCTTTTATCGCAGCTTCACCAAAGGCATTATTCATCATCACCATACCGCTGAGATGCAGGGTTAAATCTGGGTGTCTGACTTTAAAATCAGTGACCATTTGCCGAACTACTTCTGCAATCTCCATGGCTTCCATCGGATTAGTGCCGGGCAGTTGCATGGTGACGTTCACCCCGGCCACATGTCCCATGGGAGATACCAGGCGATCTTTCAGTAATGCCTCGTTTAAGGCAACCTG
>LWTL01000081.1 GCA_002101235.1 Cycloclasticus sp. symbiont of Bathymodiolus heckerae
ATCGCTGACATCCTGGCCGATCTCCATCGCAACGACTTCCCCAAGGATATCGAGCGCGAGCGGCAAGGTACTCTTCGGCAGTATGCAACGCATCACCGGCCGCAGTGAAGTATCTTCCATCGCACAATCGGCGACGAAGGCGCAACCCGAACAGTCGACGGTGATGACGACCTGGCTCGGCTCGCTGTTGGTGAGCGTCTGCCAGTCGCTGAGCGCGCTAGGCAACGTAACCCCTACGCCGGCACCGCTTGCCCAGCTAGAGCCACCGCCACCCGCAGCTGCCCAGAGGCCCACACTCGACATCTGGCCCTCGGAACCGCCACCGCCGCCGCCTCCCCAATTGGTCAGGCCGCCACCGCAGACTACTCCGGGGCCACTAGGTGGGTCTAGCGTGAGGTAGGTGTTGTTCGCCAGCCAGCTGGCCGTGTGCGTGCTGAATTGCCCCCCGCCCAAAGCGATCGGCGCGTTGCCGGAATAGTCCACTTCCGCCGGCACGTTGTATGGCCAGCGCGCACTGTAGCCACCGGACACGGTGGTGTTGCCGTCAAACGGATTGCCCCCATAGACCGGTGGCTGCCCGCCGAACGCGTAGGTGGCTTGCCCTCCGGGACTGCCCGAACCGATGGTTTGCTGGATGCCCGAGCCGCCCACGGCGATTCCGCCGGTGCCGCCCGAAGCGTACGTAGTTTGGCCCGAAGAAACACCGCCCCCTCCGCCGCCGCCGGCAATCACCTGCGCATCGATGTCCGCGGCTGTTCCAATGCAGCCGTTGCTGACGAAGCTCGCCGGGATCTCTGATGTGGTCACCAGCGACGCCGCTCCGCCACCAGAGGTAAGCGTGCCGTCTGGCGTATCGACCCCGTTCTCTCCGACATAGGCATACAGAGTTTTGCCGGCCAAGGACTCGGCCGACAAGACCACCTGCGCACGTCCCGCGGTACCCCACTGTTCGACGCGGGTATGCCGAAACCACCAGACCCGCCCACGGCCTGAATCGTGATCCAGCCGCCAGGATCCGTGTAGAGTGAGGGCAGCTCCCAGGTGCCGTTCGCCGTCCAGGTACAGCTGACCTTACTCCCCGCTGCAGTGCAAGAGGCCGCTCCTGCGGTGCCGTCTTCCGCAGTCAGCAGCGGAGCATCCAGCCCAGGCCGCCCGCCACCTCCCGGGTTACCGGGTCTTCCTGCGTGAGCCGGACGCCACGGAGCGTCTGGTCTTCCCGCATGGGCGGGCGGACCACTCAGCGTTGCCGACATCAGGTCACAGTTTTCGGTCGTGCCGTCCAAGGCACAGGTGCTGATCCAGTTGGCTGGAATCGGCGCGCTGGTGTCCATACCGGCGAGCTTGAAGCCTAGCTCCATCGGTCCGGGCAGGAAGGGTTGTACTCCATCGAAGCGCACCCGGTACGGTATCCCGGGCGTCAGGCAGAAGCTCTGGCTGCCGGTTTGCTCGGCCACTGAGGCCTGACAGGCTATGTAGACCTGGTCGCTCATGTATTCGTTCGAATAGACCTGGTTGCCACCCGTGTACCCTTCGGGCTGAGTTGATTCTCCAGACCAGGAGCAGTTAGGGATGTGCCAGTAATCGATTGCCATGCTCGGGGTATCGATTTGTTCCCCCGAGGTCGCATCGACATAGATCTCAAAGCGAACGCCGCCGTTGGTGCGTGCGGTGAAGTTGATTTCCACCTGGCTATCATCGGCGCAGCTGCCGCTAAAGCCATCGATAGCGGGCACAGCCAACGCAGGCACTGCATCGCCCGCTGAAAATCCTGGAAACGGAGCTTTAGCGAAGTGAAGATTTTTAGTCCGCGATAGCCGTAGGGCCGGTTGTTTTGTCGGAGTCTGAGCGATAGCGAAGGTGGAGACAAAATAAAAGGCCATCCGACACGGCGTCAAGTCATTTGGAGCCAATGTTCCGACCCCTTGTTGGGTCGGGACGAGGTGACGAGGACGAATCGGGGCGCCGAAGGCATTAGCGGTCGCGTTAAGTTTTTGCCGCTTGCTTGGGCTGGGATGCCCAAAACAAGCTTTCGCAAAAATAGCGACTCCCCGCATCTGTTGCACAATCACAGGTACAACTGCTAGAGACCTTCGGCACCAACTGGTTATCCAGCGGCTGCAGATCTGCCGGCAAGCTCGTATCGAGGTCGTCCATCGAGCGCACATACAACGTCCAGCCCTGGCTAAGGCCGCTCGGCGTGGTATCGGTCGCGATGGTGAATGATTGCGGGGCCTGCAACGTTTTGCCGGATTGGTCGGTCACGTACCAATCATAGGCCTGCCCTTCACCCAAGAGGCCGCTGGGTACCGTCCAGAGCAGGTTGCCGGTCGCGCTACCATTGACCAGGCCACTGTAGTTAACGATCTCGCCGAAAGGGTCCTCGAGCAGGTAGTGGATGCCGCTGCTGGCACCGGTGCCCTTGAACACCAGACTTGGCTGGTCAGTGTCGATGGTCTCGTGGTCGGTCGGGATCAGCGGATCGGCACCTTGATTCTGCCAGAAAGTGATCACTACCTTGGGCTGGTCGGTATCTGCGGATGACAGCCAGTTCCGGGCGCAGAAGCCCTCGGCCTGGCAAGGAACGTTGAGAGCCTCGCCTTCGGCGAGCCCGTAGCCGCTACCCACCGCGTTGCTCGCCCCGCCACCGCCGACGGCATTGCCTGCACCACCACCGCCCGCAACTCCGCCACCACCACCGCCGCCGAGCACGGCCGCACTGCCCAGGGTCAGTGCTGTGGTCTCGCGCACCCAGGTTCCGGAGGAGCCCGCACCCGGTGCTCCGGCAAAACTAAATGCTGTTGAGCCGGCGCCGCCATGGCCGCCGCCGAGCACGGCCGCACTGCCCAGGGTCAGTGCTGTGGTCTCGCGCACCCAGGTTCCGGAGGAGCCCGCACCCGGTGCTCCGGCAAAACTAAATGCTGTTGAGCTGGCGCCGCCATGGCCGCCGCCGCCCGGCGCAAAGCCGCCGGCACCCGCCACCCAGTCCCCGGCGCCGACGTTCAGTATAGCCCACCGGATTGAGCCTGAAGCAATGAAATTGCTAACGGGAAGGGTGGCCCCCATGCGGCCAAACCCGAATCGATTCTGCACGTCGATACCGATGGCTACCCCGCCGTCGCCCCCGGCGCAACTGACATCGACGAAATCCTGGTTTGGGTCACCTGGGTTCTCGATGCAACGCGTCGAACTGGCGAAGCCTTGACCACCGCCTCCCCCGCCGGCGGTGGCGAGAATTTTACCCAAGCTTTCAGGCTGCGGCACCAAAGCCGCTGTAGCCACAACCGTTGCTGCGCCGCCACTGCCGCCATTGCCCGCAGCGCCAAAGCTGCCGTTATTGCCGACATATAGACTTTCAGAAAAATAACTTCCAAAAAAGCGAAGGTGATTATTGAAAGCTGGTTTATAATTTCCGCCGCTGAAAATCCTGGAAACGGAGCTTTAGCGATAGCTCAAAGATTAAATAATATTCGCTTATACCGTTTAGCTCAGGCTCTTCTATGGTTCAGCGAAGGTATGGGGATCAAGAAAATAGCACGCCTGATGAACGTGTGCATTAAAACTATATT
>LWTL01000082.1 GCA_002101235.1 Cycloclasticus sp. symbiont of Bathymodiolus heckerae
TTGCTTGGGCTGGGATGCCCAAAACAAGCTTTCGCAAAAATAGCGACTCCCCGCCATCAGGCTTGTACCAGTCAAGCATTCTGCAGGTCAGTCGCGAAAGTTCGGCACGCGTGCGCCCGGCATCCTCGGCAATCAATTTCCGCATCTGTCCTAGTTCCTGCTCGCTAAAGTTTCGTCCACAGTAGCGTATCATGGTGGCTGGGGCTGTTCTGACTCGGGTGGAGTCGCAGTCAGTTCAGGCAAGGGTTTGCTCAACTGCTGTTTGCGCTGGTCGCTCATCATCCAGGGAATAAACGGGCTGATGTCTGAGGGAGGCTGCCCACCCTTGTTCGCACAGGCATCCAGATAGTTGTGAAGCCAGTGGTGTGGGTTCAATCCCCATAACAGGATTGTCTGAAACAGTGAAAACATCATGGCGGCCAGTCTGGCACTCCATTGACTCCCTGAACCATAATAGTTTTTACGCCCCATGCCGGGATTACGCATGCGCTGCTCGGCGGTATTGTTATCCATGGGCACCTGGGGATTAGCCACAAATACCATCAGCCCTTCCCAGTGGTTGTTCAGGCTGTTTAGAACCTTGCATTGAATCCGCTGCAGGTTTTTGTTCTCTTTCTCCTCTTCCCGTAGATGCTCGTAGCGCTCTTTCATTTTTTGGGTGGCCTGTTCAAGAGCCTGATGGTGTTTCTTGAAGTCTTGATTTTGGGTTTCCAGGTCTTTTGTTTCATCCCACTCTTTCAAGCGTTGCTTGTTAAGGTGATAGAGTTCAGCAATGAGTTCGACCCAATCAAGCATCCATGCTTCAAGTTTCGGATAGCTTCTGGCGGCATCCAGAAAATCACGACGGACATGTGCCCAGCAGAAAGCCAGTATAATCTGTGGAATTTCCCGTGCCAATCGAATGTAGCCTTTATAACGATCGCAGACCACAATGACCTGTTCCAGGTGTTTATCCAGTCCGGAAAAATACTCAATAGGTATATCGCCACTACGGCTAGGTGCCATTTTATAATAGACAACCGAACGGGACTGAGTGACCCACAACCACCAGCGGTATCCCGTTTTGCCTTCTATGGTTTCAAATACTTTCCAGCCGGTTTCATCGTTGTGGAACAGATCTTCGGTGAGCTGCTTTTTAACCAGTTCATTGACGAGCGGTTCGAACAGCGGAGCTATCTTCTGCAATCCCCCCGTGAGTGTGCCAGGGGCAATGCATAGTCCACGGTGTGTGTAATCTATACACAGATTATTGAGTGCTCGTGAGAACAGAAACTTGTTAAGCAGAACTTCTCTCCATATCGAGATGCCAATACCGCTTTTGGGGATAAGGCGTGGCGCAGGAGGAGCTGTAATCAATCCAGTGACTCCCTCGCATTGACAGCCCTGAACATACATCTTTCGTTTGACACGACGAATATAGCTTTTAACCTTTATTTCAACAATATTTGAATTCTCTGTCTGTGACAGAAGCTTGTAGGGTTTTGTACAAACTGAGCACAACGTGTCTTCAGCAGCAATATCATGCTCTTCTTCAATAATCGGTAAATCAGGACGGTGCGTCCGTCCATGTCCCTTGCTACCGTTTTGCTGACCACGAGGCCGGAGTGTATCAGTCTGATTATACCTTCGAGAACTATCTCTCTTGGTAACGCCTTTTTCAGTTTTTTTGCCAAATAGACGTTGTTTCAAATCACGGATACGTGCATGTGCAGATTCAAGTTCTAGCTTGAAATCTTCATTTTTCTGTTTGACTTGCTTGTATTGCCCTTTCCAATAGTTTGCATCCCATTTGAACTGTACATACTCTTCTTGTGTCAGTGTAATGAAAATTTGAGAAAAGGGAGATTTTGTGCTCTCTCCTGCCTCTATGACTTGGGGACATGCTGCTAAATGTTGGATGGCGCTTTCCATGGGCACCTTTATACAGGATTGTGAATAATGTGTCCCGTACTATTTTTATTTACTACTGTACAGATGGGTTAGCCGAATATTTACAAAAAAAGGTTCAAAAAAGGTTCAACCAGGGTTCAAAGGTTCAAAAACCTGTATTTATAGGTGATTAGCCCTATAAATACAGGTTTAAGCGCCCTGCTAGACAGTATAAACCCCAGACTTTCTAAGGTCATCTCTAATCTCATCGTTAGTCATAGGCTGTTTTGTCCAGAACCTTTTAGTTTTACCATAGATTTGCACCACGTCAGTGCTGCCCATATATCCTAACTTTTTTAAGAATATAGTTTCCTCTCTGGCTTTTAACCCAAGTTCGGGATGCGTAAACCTTACCTCCGTGAAAAGGTCTCCCTTTGATACAACGTTATCGTTAAAAAACTGCCCCCCCTCCTTGATCACATCCATGGTCTCATAAAATCCGGGGTGGCTAGCTTCCTCAGTCCCTACCATCGAGCCTTTATATGCAGTCATTGGTGCATCACGGGTCTGTTTAAAATGGTCTGTTATCGGGTATTCAAGCAGCCATTTGCGTAGCTCCCCTGCATGGTCTTCAATAGTGCCAAAAAGTTCTGGAAAGTACTCCTCGCTATGTTTTTCCGTCTTACTTTTAAAGTCCGCTTTATCCCTTATATCCACGAAGATAACCCACCATCGCCGATCAGTCAGGGTTAACGGAACGGCGTCCTTGAAGTTTGTAAAGCATATATAGTTTGTCGTGTTGTAGGTGGTGAAAGCCCCCCGCCGCCCTAATTAAAAAGAAAGATCGGAACTATGGATAAATTTACAGTTATGCCGCAGAGCATTAACCACAATGAAAGCCCTGCTTTTGTTGCTAACTGGTTTAGTGGCGATGAAGTTCAAGAGAACCGCGAAGAAGATAGTTTTTACTATGAAGCGGATGGAGGCTTAGGCCAGCTTTTAATTTGCCGGATTAAATGGCAGGACGAAAAGCCACAGCCAGAAGAATATAATTATTTAATGGATAGAGCTATAGTTGCTATTGATAACTGGATTAGTGAGCGAATGTAAAAGAATAAAACATCCCTGTTTTTGAACCGCCAAAAGCAGGGCTTCCCTGCCCTGCCCCTACGGGTAAAACGACAAAAATCCGCCGTTTTATTTTGGTGGTTTTGACTTGTTTTTGACAAAATTTTAAAATCCTTTCTATAAAATAAAAGAACACAGCCAAGGAAGGCGGGGAAATGTCATTTTCAAGAGACTACGAAACCAAAGGCCAGCCCGCTTATAAAGCTAGGCGGTAGTATTGGTGTAGTGAACGCCACAGCCGAGAATTTCAATATTGCCGCCGAACACATGGCAACAGATAAAAATTTTCAAGAAAGCTGGAAACCTGAAAGTGGCGTTTTTTGCCTTGTCCCTGACGAATTGGACATTCCTTTTTAAATACTCACCTTTTTGCTCATGTCCAGACTTTCAACATCCTATCTGTTCATCGGATTGCTTAAAAATTCCCCATCATAAAATCGTAATAATGCAGATTTTGGAAAATGCCTTTTCTGCTATTAATGCAAAGCAATCCGCTATAATCTTTAGGAAAATAGATTTTAAACAAAGTCATAAACCAAAAGGGACTTTATGTTCGAACAAACCTTTAAAAATATACATGAGTGTTCCCTTTAAAACATAAGCTTGCAAGAAAACCTCCTATAAACCAGC
>LWTL01000083.1 GCA_002101235.1 Cycloclasticus sp. symbiont of Bathymodiolus heckerae
GTGATTCCAGTAACCAGTTAAATCGTGAGTTGAGCTTTTCAAGGTGCCCATCTTCCCATAGTGTTTTTGTCTGTTTACCTAACGGGCAGTGTGTAAGACCAAAATGACGTCTGAACATATTATTTTTCCTCCTGACCATCGGTGTTTGTTTTACTTTCTGCCGTTGTCGACCTTTTTGCGGATGTTTTGCTCGATACCGTCGGTGAAATGCTGAGTCTGGCTTGCTGCTGTTTTAATGCCAGTTCATTCAGTGAAATGGTCGGCACCGTTGTGGGTGTCGGCGTATTGTCTGATGAGGCTCGTTTGTAATTGCGGTTTTTTTGCATATTTAGAGGTGTCACGTCTCCCAGTCGTTTTCCCTGCTCATCTTCAATATATAAGGCTTGTTTATGATGGGGTTCAATCACGACAGTGACGGTTTTCTGCGATAAACAATAAGGCACTTCAAAGAATTGCCCTGCATAGGATATCGTGCCATCTTTACGCACTTTACGTTCTATGCGGTGGTAAAATAGCTCATCAAGTTGATGCGCCAGAGTTCCTAAAGGTCTGACCATTTCAAGATAGTTTTGCCAGACTGCCAGCGGCGTTTTGCCGCCTAGCGAACTATGAGGAGCTGAATGATAAAGTTGATCTATCCAGGCCCATAACAGTTGATTGATCTTATCCAGTGTATAGATTTTTTGGGGTTGCAGTTCGGTTAGAAACTGATCACGCAAAGTGCGATGCCAACGCTCTAGCTTGCCTTTTCCTTCAGGCGCATAGGGACGGCAATAAATTAACTCGATGGATAAACGCGCACAAATACCTTGTAAACTATGCGCACGATAGGCAGCGCCATTATCAATGACCAGACGTTTGGGTAAGCCACGGCGTAACAAAGCCTGTTTCAGTACATATTCTATATCTAGAGCAGTTTCCCCCGGACAAAAGGCAGAGTGCAAAATCAACCGGGATTTATCATCCATTAAGGACACCAGATAACTTTTCTGTGTTTTGCCATGAATAACCACTTTGGGACCATGCATCACATCGCCATAAATAATATCGCCAGGGTAATCGGCTTCAAAACGGCGTAATTCTCTGGTTTGTGTACTGCCTACCGGGCGTGACAAACCCTGACTGAGTAACAATCGATAGACACTGGAACGGCTTAAGTTTTTAGCGCCTTCAAGGTCGCTAAATGTCAACCAACCTGTCGCATATTCGTGATATCAAACTTGCTATGCAAGTTCATGGAGGCTTTGCCCCCATACCCCCAAGGTATTTTTACAACGGTAATGATATAATTCCACTGCGGTACAGGCTGAGGAGCCAATGTCCGTCAACGGTAATGGGCGACTCATGTCGCCTTTTGCTTTACTATTAGTTTAAGCTACATTTTTCAGCTGTAATTTGTTTTCTGTTGTGTTATTTTCATCCTTGCCAGGATTCAGATAAACAACTTCAATAGGTGTTAAGTCTCTTGTTTTACGCCCATTCCAGCGCTCCGGATGGTGCTTCTTAGCTTGCTCAATTACTTGTTTCCTGTTTTCCAGTATTGCTCTGTCTAAGCCATTATGACGCTGATTAGGTGTCACAAACTTAATCGCACTGTGTTGATGTTCATCGTTATACCAATGCACAAACTTTTCTACCCAGCTCCTTGCTTCACTTAAATCTGTAAACGGGTCTTCTGGAAAGGTGTAATGGTATTTGACCGTTTTAAACAAGGACTCCGAATAAGGGTTATCGTTGCTGACACGAGGTCTGCTGTACGATGGCGTGATTTCCAGATCAATCATTTTTGCTCTTAGTGTCGCTCCTTTCATTGGGCTTCCATTGTCGGAATGAATGACTAGCTGGTTTTTATCTATTTTTTCTCGATAGGCAATATCTTCTATCAATCAGCAGCATGAGAACTTGATTCACAATCATGAACCTGCCAGCCGACTATTTTTCGGCTATAAATATCCATTACCATATACAAGTAATAGTACTGTCCCTTTATCGGACTTAATAAATAGGTAATATCCCATGAATAAATTTCATTGGCTGCAGTCGCTTTAAGTGACCGGGGCTTCTTGCGCTGAGCGGCTGTCCCTTTACCTCTGTGTTTAAGTTGATTATACGCTCTCATTACTCGATAAAATGTTGATTCTGATGCAATATATTGACCTATGTCTAATAAAGTAGGCACTATTTGGTAAGGGGTTAATGTGCTATATTCAGGCTGATTAATGACCTTTAGTATTTCTTGTCTGACAGCCTCGGATAACTTGTTGTTCGCAGGGGCATCATTATAAATTCGTTGGTCTTCTGATAATTTTTCTCCCTCGTTCCATCGTTGATAAGTACGGGGGGCAATGCCAACAAGCTCACAAGCCAGGTGTTGTCTTGCCCCATGTTGCACCGCCTCGTCAATGAGTGCACAGTATTGTTTGCTATCCCTGTGTTACGTTCCGAATTACCTAGGTCTTAACCTCTCAAAATATTTCACGGTCCTTTAGGGCTTAACTTCCCCCATTCCCCAAGAAAAATCGAAATAAAAAAACAAAAAAGGGCGAAATCCCTGACAATTGGTGTTGACTAAAACCCCAATACAAGAAAATCGCCCATGTGCCTGTTTTTGTCAGAAATATTAACTCTTCGTCAACACTTAAATACACTCAAGCAATCTCCCGAGCTTTATTGTCCTGATGCCTGCCTTTATTGCCAGGAAACAGTTATTTGGCGCAATGGCTATTATTACCGTAAACCCGACCGTTTGAATTCTGGTGATGACTCCCTGAATGATATCCCTATCCCCCGGTTTAAGTGCGTTTCTTGTTGTCGTACCTTTTCAACCTTGCCCGAATGTATTCCACCAAGGCGCTGGTATCCCTGGTTTATTCAGCAGATCTGTTTAGTTTTATGTTTGTCCGGCTGGTCATTCAAAAAAATACAGCAACTTTTTCCTGCCGCTCGCAGTACTTTTTCTCGCTGGGTTGGCTGGTTAGGTGAGAAATTTAACGATCATCACCGGGGGCTTTGTAGCAAAATGGCTGAAATGGGCTATTATTCGGAGCCTGTGTCATTCTGGTCTCATTGGTTTAAGTCCAAATCACTGTCTCACGCGATGCTATTACTTAATCAACTGGGCGTGAGTGTGCCATGATGAAATAACGCGACATGCTATAACAACTGGCCTGCAGACTATCCACACAGTTTAGCCATTATGCGAAAATGAATATCGGTTTACACTTTGATTTTTTTATTCGGAGTTATATTTATGAAACCTATTCATCCCGTTGCTTTATTTCGCCTGTCTATTTTAGGTCCCCTGGTAAGTCGCCAACATCTGGAGCGAGGGGAGCTCAAAGCCCTCATTAAAGATCTGGCTTTAAAGCATTACGATATTCCTGGCTCACGACATACCCTGCTCAGTGAGAAAACCATTGAAGCCTGGTTCTACGCCTGGAAAAAGAATAACGTTGATGCTCTGGAACCTAAACGACGTATTGATCGAGGGCAGTCTAAAATACCGGAGGCTTTGCAGTCAGCCCTGATTAAAGCCAAACAGGAAAACCCTAAACGCTCACTTAACAGTTTATTGAGACTGGTTCAGATGGAGCACCTCCCCCTATGTCAACATACCTGTCACCTGTAAAAATTTATATTAGGAGACAGAAGC
>LWTL01000084.1 GCA_002101235.1 Cycloclasticus sp. symbiont of Bathymodiolus heckerae
GATTTAGGTAATAGTTAAACCGCTGATAGGTATGAGTATAAATCAATGGGCTTCTAATGCACTTCTGAGAGAACCGGAATTGCAATTTTAAAAATCATATAAAACTAAAAATTTTAATCGGGTAGCCGGAGGTATCTAACCTTCAGCCCCCACAACACCCTGCATGCGGGTCCGCACAGGGCGTTTCACTTGGAATGGTGAAGCCTGATCCAACCATCGCGTCGCGCATAAAGTCCTTGAGATTTCAGGTAAGAGAATTCTAGGGTCATAGTAAATTCAAGCAAATTCTATGGTCATCCATTAGCCTGCCCGTGTCAATAGGCAAAAGCAATACCTCAGGCAAATTCTAGATTTTATTACAGGCTGATTTTATAATTTAGGTTACAGCTTAATCTGCTTGCTCTCTATCATGCCTATTTTTCTATCGTTGTGCCATGATATATACCCTTCACACGCACCCGTCTTCTCATTTGGTGGTTGGCGCAATTTACCAATACGCTCCAGTCATCCATCAGGATCAAGGTAACAGAGCTTCCCTAGGGGGAAGAGTTTCTGTACCCCTGGCTCATTTGAGCCCCAGAAAATCGTCGGTACCAAATCTTGTCCAATGGCATTCATGCCAACAGGTTTAGTGGTTCTCCGTCGAAACGGACCAGACCCTTTGTGGCTCAAGACCTGGGCGTATCAGTGTGTACTTATCGTGTACAAAACGTTTTATAAGCGGTTGAATGACTTGCCAATCAGGTCTGGTGGTTTGATGCCAACCCCATGTCCGGTTCAGTCACTCAACCTTAACCTTCATGCAAATAATTTGTCTGAATCAAAAGGTACCTGATCCCGCATGACATAATAACTTGCCCTGGCCAGTTTGTGTGCAACCGCTTTGATTGCAACGACTCTATTCTTTTTTGCAGCTTTACGTTGATAATAGCGTTTGGCTTGTTCATTAAAACGAATGGCAAAGTTGGCTGCTTCAACAAAGGCCCAGGATAGGTATTTATTGCCGTTCTTGGTATTCCCCTTGCCTTTCTTTTTGCCGTTACTCGGTTTTTCACTGCCGACACAACGACAATAAGAGGTGAAGTTGCCTACTTTATCAAACCGATCTATGGTGCCTGTTTCCAGCATGATCGTGAGCGCCAGGATGTTGCCTATTCCACCAATCGTTAATAAACATTGAAAACGCGGATCTAATTTTGCCTGTTTTAGTACTGCGTGTTCCAGCACTTTGATTTGCTCAGCCAGAGCATTCATTATCAACCGGTTACTTTCAATAGCCAGCACTAGGTTTGCATCCTCAAACCTCTCCTCTACTTGCTCCTTTGTAAGTCGCTTGACTGCATTGCAATTGAGTCGGCTGCCACTATTTCTTGCGTATAAGTTTTCAATACTTAAAATATGGCTTGTTTTCTGTTGAACCAATTGCCCGCGTTTTCGAAGTAGGTCGCGTAATGCCCGTGCTTGTTTGGGGTAAATATAACCTGTCGGCAATATCCCCAGGCGTAGCAAATGCGCCAGCCAAAAAGCATCGGTATCGTCGTCAGTGTACTTTAACCCTTCATATTGTTTGACAGCTGCAGTATTCACCAGGTGAACATGATAACCTGCATCCATCAAACCATGCCTATCCGGTTGCTTCCCAAGATAATGGAAAGGAAATCACGTTTTCGCCCAATGCTCCAGAGTGCGGCACATACATAGCTCAGTACTTGCAGAATTATGCAGGAGATAGATGTTTTGGGAGACAACCGGATAGGCATGGTAGAAACTATCAAAGTAGCCGAGACTATGCAGCTAGTTTAGGGGTTGTACCTAGACAGCATAGTAGTGGGGGTAAACTTGTTTATTTACTGAAGTTTCCTAATTTTTAGCGCACACAACATTAGTAAAGGCTAATTTTGAAAAATATTACCATTAACTAAAAGAGGTGGATTGAATTGTCAGAAAAACAGATATTTTAGTTTAAAAACAATAGGTTAATTATGAATGAGGTAACTTCTCAATAATCCGGGGCAAACGGAGGAGCACGTTCAGCGATTATATCCTGAAGAGGAGGAATGGTTTGCTCACCCATACCATGGCGATCTATTAAATATTGCCAAAATGACACCCCCAATTTTCGGCATGTTTTCTTAAGACTGATAAAAGTATCGCGACATTTTCGACCTTCATCGCTTCGCGTCCCTCCACTGACTTTTCGTTTTTTCACAAAATCCCGAATATCCGTTTCACTTCCGTTGGTATGCAAAGGAATATCAGGTCGATTGAGCACCAGTAACAATTCTGTTTTATTTTGATGAATGCGTTTGAGTAATTGATTTAATGTTTCATAACGTGTTTGTTGAGTGAAGATGCTATCAAAGCGTGTCATCAGTGATTTTTTCTTATCGGCATCCGGATGCGCTTTATAGTCTTTCAGATCGGCATAATAAGTCCATATTTGATCTCTAACTTGCGCAATATCTTCACGATGTGCGTCATTAAAAGGCAGTAGCTTATGAATTAAACGCTCAGTATGTACCCAGCATAAGCCATGAGCCAGCACATTAAACTGTCCTGCATCATCACTGACGATTGCAAAATCATGGCATAAGCCATGCTGTAAAATACTCCCCAGCAGAGCCCCTTCTGTCGCAATACGCTGATGCCGGGGTTTCGTGATAGTGTGTTGTTCAAGCCATGCCTGCCAGTCTGCCCGACAAGTAAAAATCAAACCTTGATGCTGTTGTATCAACAACAAGCAAGCCTGTGGTAACTTTTGCGCTTTCATATAAACCAGGGCTGATTCAGTGATGCGATAATCTTGTTCTCCCGCCCTCAATAGTTCAAGAAAGTTAATTTGACTTTTTGTCGAGTTACTTTTAAACCAGGCAAAAAAATCATTGCCTATCTGTGTCACGTAACCATTTTTACCCTGGTGCCGAGCGCCGCTATCATCCACAGTCACATAAGAAGACGTGGACAACCCAGTGCTCAAGATAGCCTCTTTTTCAGTATGGAATGCGGCTTTGTTGGCAATAAGTAATTGATTGATTTGTCCTGTAGAGATATCAATACCCCATTCCCGTAACTGCTCCAATAGTAACGGTTGTGTGGTTTGGCAGTGATGGTACTGATACAGGATATAACTTATCAGGTGAGGACCAAAATGTTGGTTATTCAGTGAACCAGGCAATAACCCTGTTAAAGTTTTGTTATCAGGTGTATGCCAGCGTTCAAGACGATAACAAATATTCCTGACTTCAATGTTCAGGTCTTGAACTACAAAATCACGATAGCCTTTAAAACGAGAACCGTCCGGAATAGGAGCGTCCGGTTTAATCACTTTTTCTTCATGGATCGTTAACCGAGCCGTTTTGCTTTTCTTCGCTCTTTTTTTATGACGTGATTTGCTGTTATTGTCATTCGAATCATTTTCTTGATTCTGCGTGCCGGTTTTCTCACCCTCACATTGCATATAAAGCTGAACGAGTGTATCGGCCATAATAGGTTATCCGGCCTACCTGCTAACCTAATCAGTTAGCTTTTCCTCAACGCTCACTACCTGTACTCTTAATACAAGCAGCTTGAGGTGGTTTGAAGCCAGCTTCCGATCGCAGACTTCGGTAGACCTACCACCCTCTTCTGATGAGCTTATCACAAGTAAGCCGCATCTTCGATACCGCTTACTTGTGTGCCCACGGCGAAACCGTTCTAAACCTCTTGACTTCGGCATTAATGTATGAGTTTTCTGGAGTTGGCTGTCATTCTCAGGTAATCAAATACTCGTCGCACATTGCGAGCTAGCTTTTTAGTTATTGAAGAAACACTCTCTTTGCTAATGGATTTAATTAATCCAATGGCAAATCTTCG
>LWTL01000085.1 GCA_002101235.1 Cycloclasticus sp. symbiont of Bathymodiolus heckerae
CAAAGTGATTTGTGTTATGAAAAAAATGCGGGAAGACTTTGCCATTGCTGCATAGTTTAACTAGTTCAATCGGGAAATTATTTATCTGAGAAACTATAGTTGAAAAAATGGCAGAAGCCAATAACTGGCTTTTTGCACTGGCGTTAGACACAGGATTTTCATGCTGCCACCTCTGCCACTCACTGAGTAATTCAGCATTATGTGCATGCTTGTTCGAGGTCAATGCTAAAATCAATTGCTCCCGATCACGCATAGCAGACACTAATAATTTGATAATCTTCGGATAATTCTGCCAGCGTAGGCGCTGATAAAAGGGAGAAATATTACTCAGACTGGTATTGATTAAAACCGCAGAACTTACCTTACTTGGGTAACGCACCATCCAGTCTATGGCAATCATGCCACCCATGGAAATGGCTATCAATTTCACTGGAAAATTCTGTGGAACTTGTTCACGCAAGGCATCGGTCATTCCTGCGATAGTGTTTGGGCTAGTTAAGTGATTCAACCGCCCATTTCCGGGAATGTCAGGTGTCAAAATCAAAGCATTAGGGTACTGTTCCTGAATCAGTCCCGGGAGTATTCCCCAATGCCTTGCTTCGCGTAATAAACCACGAATAAGCACGAAACATATTGTAGAATTAGTCATGATACCAAATCGCCAGAGCTACTTTTTCGATTGAGCGGGTTATGTAGGCTAGTACCGCACAGGTACAGCCAATATCTTATTCACTTGGTTTTCCTTGGCCTTCCTTCTGTTCTACAGGTTGCAGTAACTCAAGCACCGCTGAAACCATAGTGTTGATACCCGTAATCAAGCTCGCTTCTATATCCGGATAAAACCTGGATGAATGTAGCGAAGGCGGTGATTCGCCTTTATCAGCATAGTCATCCAGACGTTGTTGGCTGACTGCACCTAGCCAGTACATTAGGCTTGGAATGCCAGCTTTGCCGTAACGACTGAAGTCCTCTCCACCCATCGACATTGCAGATAGCTCAACATTATCTTGTCCTAGATGTTGTTTCAAGACACTCGATAGGCGATCTGATAATTCAGGATCATTATAGAGCGAAGGCGTACCTTTACTAATTTGAATCAGAGGTTCCAGTGCATTATTACTAATCGCGACGGCAAGCGCCTTGCGCTCTATTGCCGCTAGCAAATGTTCGCGCACATCTGTGGAAAAGCTACGCACCGTCAGTTTAAGTTCAGCAGTGTCGCCAATAACATTGCTCTTGCTACCCGCATGCAAGGAACCAACGGTGATAACTGCAGGTTTAACCGGGTCAATCTCGCGGCTGACAATAGTTTGTAATTCCATTACCAATTGCGCAGCCTGTATAATCGGGTCATTGGCAGTATGCGGATAAGCACCATGCCCACCCTTGCCGTACAGGGTTATTTCGACAGTATCGACATTAGCCATACTGAACCCGGAGCGTATACCGATTTTTCCTGTCGCCAGAGTTGGCGAAACATGCAAAGCGATTGCGAAGTCAGGCTTGGGAAAGCGCTTAAAAAGGCCGTCTTCGAGCATAGCCCGCGCTCCCGCACCTTTTTCTTCTGCAGGTTGCCCCACTAGCATCAGCGTTCCCTGCCACAGCGAGCGATGACTTGCCAAATAGCAGGCAGTACCAATAAGATTAGTCATATGCACATCATGTCCGCAGGCATGCATCACTCCCGTTTCGCGGCCATCCTCATTTTCGGTTAGCACTTCTGATGCAAACGGCAGGCCGGTTTGCTCAGTAACCGGCAAGACATCCATATCTGTGCGTAACATCACTACAGAACCCACGCCATTCTGCAACACGCCAACTATACCGTAGCCACCCACACCTGTCGTCAATTCGAAGCCACAGTTCAGCCAGGAATTTGCAAGGCGTGCAGCCGTGATTTGCTCCTGAAAGGAAAGCTCAGGTCTGGCATGAAATTCACTATAAAAGGTGAGCAGCTCATCCATATTCTGCTTGACCCACTGCCCCGGCTGTTCTGCTGCCTGCAACACGGGCATGAAAATAAACCCGACGATAAATAATGACAGTGTTCTGGTTAACCTAAAATAAATTAGCTGCATAATGTTCCTTCTTTATCTGAGTGTATTGCTAAAAGTTTCTATTGCCGCCATTGCGTTAATGGTTAGGCTACATTGATATGCCACGCACCGTTAATAACAAACTTTCATTTAATTTTTTAGCTTAGCCAGGCCATATTGAATTAATGAAACCACCAGATACAATGCACTTCCCACAACGATTGCCAGCATATAGTTCAGATATCCCCATACACATGCTTCCGAATGATTATTTGTCGCAGCACACTCTGTAGTTGGACGAAGCCGCTATCGCGGAGAAAAACAGCTTCACCCCTAAATTTATAGTGTAACCTCATTGCCTGTTATATGCATAACAGGTTAATTTGTAAGCTCATTCAACTAACAAAAATGAGGTTACGCAATTATGACACCATCTATAGAACTTAAATTCAACCATTATTATACGCAGCACTGCAAGTATCTGAAGCTTCAAGGCCTGCAACCCAAAACCATTGATGCCTATTCGCGTGCGATTCGTTGCATCGGGGAACATTTTCAGGGAGACCTGGATAACTTATCGCAAGATCAGTTGCTGGATTACTTCCATGCGCTTTTAGACCGCCTTTCCTGGAGTGCCGTAAAATTAGGGAGTCCCTACTTTTGCGAAAGAGGCAAGTCGTTAGATTAAGGTTGAACAATTAACATATACACCTACCAAAAAAATATTTAATACTTTCGTAAAGCAGATATAGGGTTCACGCCCCATTTGCTATTTTCTTTTATTACATTAGGCTTAATTGTATGAGCTTCAACTTTATCATCAAATCTGTTTCTGTATTTGATGCTGACAGGAATATTACACAAACTTCTTTTACATTCAGGTTTTCCAAGTTTGGCGGAAATCAAATATTTAGAATCAAAACTGTTGGCTAAATCACCGTGAGGAGAGCTGTTTCTTTCTCTCCAGCTAGTTTGAGTGTATTTAGCCATATCTTTAAAGTCTCTATATTGCAAAGCTGTTATAAATTTAGCAAGAGCATATTCGGCAGAACTTTTCTTATACTTTTTGGGGTTCAGAAACGGTCTATTTTTCTTAGCTTCTTTTTGCTCTTTGGCTCTTTTAGTTTCATCATCTTCAATATTTTCTTTGGTTCGCCAATGTTCCAAATAATCATCATAGCCAAGGTTATATTTTTCACCAAGTACAAATGAGTTAGCTACTACGAGATGTTTTACCGATTGGTAGCTATCTAAACTATCTTCAACTTTAACAAGTAGTGATGGCTTTTGGTTATCTATATACTCGAGAAAATCATCATAATAAATCTGTAAGCGTATGTTTGATGTTTTAGCATATGAAATTAAATCTTCTAGCATGTTGATAGTATTTTTATCATCAATATCTTTGTAATTCTTACCCACCTTAGGAAGGTAACCGTCGAATGAATGTCGCATTAACCATTCTTCGTTTTTTCTAGCACCTCTAATAGCCCCTAAAATATCTCCACTACTTAGAGTGTCTGAGAATGATTTAAACCTTTGTTCAACTTCAGCCTTTTCACTATAAATAGCACTCAGAACACCCGCAACTTCACTTTGTGATTCATCATATGTAAGGAAGCCATCTGACAATTCGCCCCATACAAATACAAAAATCACGACAAGAGATATGATTATGCGAGTAACTGCGCTATTTAAACTTGGTTCCACCAAGTTTTGATTCTCATCAACTTGAGTTACATCCTCTTTTTCCAGCTCTAAATAAGAGGCACTTGCCATTCCGCCATTAATACGATTAACAACAGTCCAGCCCTTATCTTCCCATTTTGCTTTGGCTTTTTCAGCGTTAGCATCTCTTGATTTATCTGTAAAACCAACCTTGATAGGTACTTTTTTTTGTATTTTCATAACCTAGTACAGCGCCCCGTAAGTTCGTTCATAGATTTTATATCACCAAA
>LWTL01000086.1 GCA_002101235.1 Cycloclasticus sp. symbiont of Bathymodiolus heckerae
TGGCGCTGTATTCAGAAAACGCATAAGAGTTGATGAGTTTTTTGTAAAGCTGAATCAAAATTTAAAAAATATTCCGTTAAATATAGTAATGTATTTTCAAGAAATGGCTTTTTCGTGCAAGCACTAAATAGTTGTCCCTTATTCCTTTTTTGGCTAGCATTTTAACACGGGACATATTGAAAACTGTAGGGCGTGGCTTCAGCCCGCCTTTAGAACAGATACTTGCATTGGCGGGCTAAAGCCACGCCCTACCAAATATAATGTACTGTATTAAGCTGCTATGTCGGTGATAGTATTATGCACTTGCTTACGGATTTCAATCATTTTAGATTTTTTACAGATTATGCCTTATTGATAATGATGTATGAAACAATAGACTGTAAAAGAACGATGTCACTCGCACAACGCTAGTGCTGCACAAGGTACATTCTTGTGTGAATACTATAAGTAAGCATAAACCGCCCTGACTTACAGACAAACAAAAATTAATAGTACACGATGAATACCATTACTGAAGTTCTGACAGGTATTGTAAACAGAGTCACATATCATAATCCGACAACAGGCTGGTCTGTTTTGCGCGTGCAACCTTTTCAGTCACCCCAGCAGCAGGAAACAGTGACCGTTCATCAAACCAAAGTCTTTGCCGGTGCGACTATGGAATTTCGGGGTGCCTGGACGATTGATCATAAATATGGTCGTCAGTTCAAGGCCACTGAAGCCATCGAGAAAAAACCAGCCACAACGGCAGCGATTGAAAAATATTTAGGTTCTGGCCTTATTAAAGGAGTGGGACCACAGACAGCTAAAAGAATCGTTAAATATTTCCAGAAAGATACTCTGGATATTTTCGAGAACGATATACAACGATTAACTGAAGTCCCGGGGATTGCCACCAAGAAACTGAAAACCATTGAAGAAGCCTGGACTGAACATCGTGCTATCCGTGAAGTCATGATGTTTCTTCAAGGCCATGGAATCAGTACTCTGTTTGCTGTGCGCATCTATAAACAGTATGGCGATAAAGCCATAGCGATGGTGACTGAAGATCCCTACCGTCTGGCTAATGATTTTTACGGGATTGGCTTTTTCTCTGCGGATAAAGTAGCACTGAGTATTGGCCTATCTAAAGACAGTCAGCAACGCATGGTGGCGGCGATTAAACATGTATTAGCAGCTAGTCGTGAACAAGGGCACTGTTATCTGACTGAACAACAGATTAACATGGGTATTGTCGATCTGATTGAAATGAGTCTGGGTGAACGGTTAAACGATTATCTTGGCTTAATGAAAAAGGAGGGACAGCTTTGTACCCGGTTGCTTATTAAAGAGGGTATTGAAACGACGGGTTATTACTCAAAGACCCTATATTATGATGAGACAACTGTCGCAACGATTCTACGCGGAATGCATGGCTCTATTGCGAGTGAGCCTGAGAGAATTGCAAGCTGGATCAGTCACTATTGCCAGAGCAAATCCATTGCATTAAGTGACGAACAAGCCGATGCGGTTAAAAGCGTGGTACAGCACCGTTTTTCGGTATTAACTGGCGGACCTGGCTGTGGAAAAACCACGACAACATTAGTCATTGTTCGTCTACTGGAAGCGATGAAGAAATCTGTTTTACTAGCCGCTCCCACGGGACGAGCATCTCAGAGAATGAGCGAGGTGATTGGTCGAGAAGCCAAAACTATTCATCGGCTACTGGAATGGAAAGGTGGTGAGTTTCAGATGAATGAAGAATCCAAGCTAAAGACTGATTTTTTGATTGTTGATGAATGCTCAATGCTGGACATCAGTTTAACCGCCTCTTTATTAAAAGCGGTACCTGATAACTGCCAGGTGCTGTTTATTGGTGACCCAGATCAATTACCTTCAGTGGGTGCAGGCAATGTGCTTAAGGATATTATTTCTTCCGATGTTATTCCCTGTTTTCGGTTAACACAGGTCTTTCGTCAGGCCAAAGAATCTTTGATTATTCAGTACGCACATCAGATTAATAAAGGTGAAACACCTTATATTGCGTCTCCCTTTAAATCACCCGCTATCTGGAAAAATGGAGCCGATTGTCTGTTTATTGATTCGGATGAAGCAACTCAGGAACAGCTTGGATTTATTAGCCGTGTAAAACGTCATTTTGATTGGCAGTTAGATGAACTAGAAAATCTGGGTGCAGATAAAGTCAATCACTCCCCTTTTGAATTCAGAATCGAGGAGGCTATTACTTCAGCTTATGAAGTCGGGTTTGTTGTCCCGGATAAATTCAAACATGTCAATCTTGAGCAATTAACTCAAACTGATGCTCAGATTGATGCCTTAAAGTCTGTGGTCAAGAAAATACACCCCTGGTCTTCATTGCATTATGGTCTGTCTGCTGTCGATAGCGTGGTTAAGCTTTATCTTGAGTGGATTCCTAAATACCATGGGGCTGACACAGAAATACAGATTTTAACGCCGATGACACGAGGCAGTCTGGGTTCTGCTAATCTCAATAAGGTGATCCAGGAAAAAGCTAACCCACCCCATCCAGGTAAGTGTCAATTAAAAGTGGGTGAACGGATATTCAGAGAAGGTGACCGGGTAATTCACCGCAGGAATAATTACGATCTTAATGTGTTTAATGGCGATATAGGAAAAATCATCACTATCAACAATGAGGAACTTAACGCGATGGTGTCTTTTTACCCAGATAACCGGGAAGTGCATTATAAGAAAGAAGATATTATGGAGCTCGATCTGGCTTATGCGATTACCATTCATAAGTCCCAGGGCAGTGAATTTAAGGCGGTTATTATTCCACTCCTTACCCAGCATTTTAAGATGCTGTATCGTAATCTGATTTATACAGGATTAACCAGAGCAAAAGATTTGGCGGTTTTTGTCGGCACTAGAAGAGCATTGTCTATGGCCATACAGCAGCAGGATGTTAGTCAGAGACAGACTGCTTTAGAGCTTTTGATTAAGGCTTAGGCCAGGCATAAAATCGGCAATCTGGAAAATGACTGCAGCCTATATAAATCTGACCAATTTTCTTACCCCGAATAGCAGTACGAACTTCAAGCGGATGATTACATTCTGGGCAAAGGTCACCTGCCTGGTATTGCTTGGCTGGATGAGTACTTGCTTGTGTTACGCTGCCTGGAGAAACATGCGTTGATTGATACTTTGTTTGTGGTGTTTTAACCTGCGTAACGATGTTATTAAGCAATAATAGCGGGGAGTCGCTATTTTTGCGAAAGCTTGTTTTGGGCATCCCAGCCCAAGCAAGCGGCAAAAACTTAACGCGACCGCTAATGCCTTCGGCGCCCCGATTCGTCCTCGTCACCTCGTCCCGACCCAACAAGGGGTCGGAACATTGGCTCCAAATGACTTGACGCCGTGTCGGATGGCCTTTTATTTTGTCTCCACCTTCGCTATCGCTCAGACTCCGACAAAACAACCGGACCTACGGCTATCGCGGACTAAAAATCTTCACTTCGCTAAAGCTCCGTTTCCAGGATTTTCAGCGTTTGTTGCTGCAAAAAGCCATTAATATCCTGGCCTTTATTATTGGCAATACCATCTAGCTGTTGTTCCCACTGCGCGGTTAATAGTGGATCTTTGATAGTGTCAGGAACAGCATCTATTAAATCAAACCTTAGCTGTGTCGCTTTGAGTAATTTCTTTTCTGCAATAATAAATTTACGCTGGAAAAGTGTTTGAATAATATTGGCTCGGGTAGCCTGCGTGCCTAACCCCGCTGTTTCTCTCAGTATCTTTTTCATTACCTTATCGGTCACCTGAGTACCAATGGTTTCCATGGCTTTGATCAACGTGCCTTCGGTGTAATGTTTGGGTGGCTGAGTTAATTTATCTAACAGTTTAAGATGATCACAAAGTAGTTGTTCGCCCTTTTTTACCGCAGGAAGTTCCTGTTTATTATCTTCACCTTTTGATTTAGAAAAACTCTGTCTGCTCTCTGTTTCAAGCGCCTGTTTCCAGCCTTTGACGCGAGCTATACGTCCACTGGCTTTAAATTGGTCTGTATCAATCGTTACGATAATGGTGCTTTGATCATATTCAAAATCAGGAAAGAACTGGGCAATATAGCGTCGTCGAATTAAATTGTAGATGTTAAGTTCTTTGACATTGAGACGATTAATACCAGGTGTTGCCTGAGTTGGAATAATAGCATGGTGAGCCGTTACTTTTTTATCGTTCCAGACTCGGGATTTTTGTTTATGATTAGCCTGTGCAATAAGATCACAAAGACTGGCATCATTTTTACATAGTGCTTGAAGTATCGTGCTGACATCATTAAATTGGCTGAGCGGCAAGTATTCACAATCACTTCTTGGGTATGACGTCAGCTTATGGGTTTCATAAAGAGCAGGCGCGCCATGCTACCTCACGAAATTTTGGGACTCCTGTCGCCATAATTCATTCGCCTACGCAGCGAATGGGAGATGCCCTGGCCGCCCTGCGTCCGTCTCAACTACGCACAAAACCCTGCTCCGT
>LWTL01000087.1 GCA_002101235.1 Cycloclasticus sp. symbiont of Bathymodiolus heckerae
CATTGGCTCCAAATGACTTGGCGCCGTGTCGGATGGCCTTTTATTTTGTCTCCACCTTCGCTATCGCTCAGACTCCGACAAAACAACCGGCCCTACGGCTATCGCGGACTAAAAATCTTCACTTCGCTAAAGCTCCGTTTCCAGGATTTTCAGCGGTCGCTTGACTACCGGTAATGAGTTCACCCAGAATTCTACAGTGAAATCAGCTCTTGAAAATGCTGCCACCTACGTGGATCAATATCAATATGTACAAACGACTGGAAAGACAGGAACGAAGTCATCGGCTATGTTGCGTGTTAGCTTTAATCAAGGCGCAGTGATGGCGTTTATGTGTGATAGTGGCTTAGCTGTCTGGGGTGAAAATCGCGATAAAACGCTATTATGGTTAGTTATCGAGCAAAGGGGTAAACAGGGGTTTCTGGATGTGGAGCAGAATGCCGAGATAGTAAGTGAATTACAGCAAGCATTTCAGGCAAAAGGCATTCCGCTATTATTGCCATTAATGGACCTGGAAGAAAAACAGGCTATCTCTGTTAAAGTAACCGTTCAGACCCTTACGGTTAAAACCTAAAAATCTTGACAAAAACACCTTGTAAGTGTTTATTATATCGATAATTTCACAAAGGCGTTTAAGGCTCATGGTTCTCAAGGAACAGGAATTACTACAAATTGATGAGCCATTCATCCGCAAACTTCTGGAAAAAGATCCTGACGCACTCGCTGGGTTGAGCATCAATCTGGCCAATGATCTTAAAGAAGCAATGGAGCGCCTCAATCAAAACCCGTCGAATAGTTCAAAGCCTTCAGGCAGTCTTGCTCCTTGGGATAAAGGCTCAAGAGATAATGAAGAAGACGAAGAGCTGGAACATGAGGACAAAGAGGCTCTTAAGTCAGGAACCGACAAGGAAAGGTCGTAGGACGATACTCCTGATGTGGATACTGGCGAAAGCAAGAAAGAAAACGGCCATCAGCAGGAAGACTCAGAGAAACAACGCAAACCCGGTCGTCAACCTGGGTCACAAGGCTTTGGTCGCACTCAAAAAATAGAAGTGACACAGACAATACACCATTCTTGCGTTTGCTGTAGCGCGTGTAACGAAGACCTTGCTTCTGTTGAAAAAGCCTACACAGGATTTCAGACTGTCAATATTGATTTTGGCAGCACTGATTCGCCCGGCTTACAATTAAGTAATACACATCACCTCTACTACACTGCGTTATGCCCGACCTGTGGTCTGGAAAATCGCTCTGAACCCTGGAGAGCTCCCGACGACACACTGGACTGGAAGAATGTCGGCATGACAGAGTGGCGACTGATAGGTTCCGACTTAGCTGCATTGATTGTCTACCTGTCAATGGATATGCGTGTCACCCGGCGCAAGGTAAAACAATTTTTAATAGATGTACTTGGCCTGGAGCTGAGCATTGGTACGATACAGAATTGCATAGTCGAATCGGCACGTACACTGGAGCCCGTTGAAGAACAATTGGTTGAAGACTTGTGCAGAGAATCTCTCATGCATGCTGACGAAACCTCTCATAATGAAGCAGGAACAAACCTGTGGCTCTGGGTTTTTATCACCGCATCGACCGCCCTGTTTCTTATTGGGCGCAGAACCAAGGAAATTTTTACGAATCTCTTTGATATGTTCACACCGGAATATACTGGCTATTTAATGACTGATGGCTATAAGCTTTACCGTGCCTACCTTAAACGCTTACGATGCTGGGCGCACCTGCTCCGCAAAGCTAAAGGCTTGAGCGATAGTTATACAGAAACATCTCAAGCATATGGCAAACAGGTTCATGAGACACTGGATAGCCTGATTGATGCGGTTTATCAGGCTCGCGAAGGGCCTGATGAAGGCAAGATTTCTATTTCAGCTCATCATCAAGAGCATCTGGAAACCTTGAGAAAAGTGTGTGAGAAAATGTCAGTCTCCTCTCATAAAAAAACACAGGAGCTGGGTCGGGAATTCCTAAATGATTGGGAGGCTATCTTTCGCGTGCTTGAATATCCAGCATGGCCACTGACCAATAACGAGGCAGAACGAGCTTTACGCCATTGGGTTATTTTACGAAAAGTCACTCAGGGAACAAATTCAGAGCAAGGAAGCCGTGCATTGGCATTATTTGCCAGTGTATTTGCGACCTGCCGATTACGAAATAGTTCACCACTTTTGTATCTTAGGGATGTTATTAAAATGCGCCGCCAGGGAAATAATGTGCCTAAATTACCGCAGATGCCTGCGCTAGTTGCTGCTTAATTATATAGGGGAATGAACGGTTACGTCTCAGCGCCATTTTAGATTGTTTTGGGAGGTTTTTCCTGATGAGAGTATAGGTAAAGAAAACAGGCTTTGTTATTTGTATAATGGGGGGGGATTTATTAGGTATTCTAACCCCAAAAGAGAGCTTGCCATATTTGGTACTTATAGAAATATTGGGTCAGAAAACTTTCCATCGTATTCGTACAGAATTCAAAATAAAGATAAACACTTTAAGCAAGGTATTGGTTTTGGGAAAAGAGGTGAATTTCTAGATGCTCATTTGATTGAAGGTGATACTATCTTTACTGTTGAGGGACAATGTATCCCCATTGACTCAAATCTGGATCGTTTTTTTTTACTAGGTGTGTTAAATAGTACACTTATTTCTCGTTTATTAAATACATATTCTGGTCAACACAAGTATTCTGGCTACATTAATTTATTGCCAATACCTAATGTTGAACCTGAAAATGAAATAAGAAAATCTATTATCGATAAAGTAAAGGAAATAGTCTTTATTAAAGAAAATTACTATGCAGAAGATGAAACAACACTATATTTTAATTCACCTTATTTAGCTAATGTTAATAAAGATGCATTAACAGCTGTAAATTTTTTCATATCTAAATTATCAGAGTGTGAAAATAATTTAGTTTCGTTACACAGCGAAGTAGATGATTTAGTAACTAAATATTATGGAATTAATGATACGGTATCGTTAGAGGATCTCAATACTTATGCTGAACAAACTCCAAAAGAAGGAGTGTACAAATGGAGTCAGTTGACTAAAGAAGAAATTAGAACTAATTTGGCAAATGATTTTTTGAGTTACTGTGTGGGATTGGCATTCGGCAGGTGGGGCACTGATGCACCTAAATCAACCCCTGTAAATGTATGCATAGGGGGAGTGATTTTTTATAAGGACTTGTCTGAATTAGCTAGATTTCAAAGCCAAAGAATCAATAAAAGTGAAGTGTATGATTTTTCAATCGGCTGTTTGAAACTGGATAAAATTGAAAAATATGTTGGAAATAATAAGTTATTTTTTGACTATCACCTGCAAAGGTATACTTGTTCTGGTCGGACTAGCCCTCTTTATTGGCCATTGCAGGTTTTATCTGGCTCTTACACACTCTGGGTTTATTATCATAAGATAACGGAACAAACTCTTTTTATTTGTGTAAATAACTTTGTTGATCCGGAGTTAGTATCAGTTAATGACGACTTGGTAGCATTAAAAAATAAAACTTCCCGTAATAAAGATGAAGAAAAAGAATTTGGCCGTTTATCTGACCTTAAACTTGAGCTCGAAGATTTCCGTGATGAGTTATTACGTATCGCTAAATTTTGGAAGCCCGATTTAAATGATGGTGTGCAAATTACTGCTGCCCCGTTATGGCGTTTATTTCAGCATAAACCTTGGCAGAAAAAACTTAAACAAACCTGGGAAAAACTTGAAGCAGGTGAATATGATTGGGCGCATTTGGCCTGTTCTATTTGGCCAACACGGGTATTAAAAAAATGCCATCAAGACCGTAGTTTAGCTATAGCACATGAAGTTGAAAATGATTTATGGCATGAAGTTGAAGTCATAAAACCACGTAAAAAAGAGCCTGTATTGGAATGGCAACCTAAGTCTTTATCAGATACTGAATTGAATGCATATATCCAAAATAAAATTCAAATTGAGGGACTTGGAGAATGAGCATAGAAGCCTATATAAAAAATGAGATTCTCCAAAGCCGCTTGGCAGAATCCAGTGTACTGGTTGTCTATGATAAGGAGCTTAGGTATAGAAAACTTTGTGCTGAAATGGTATCTGATAGCTGCACCGTTATTGATGTTTCTGTGGGCAGTTTGGCTACGCGACAACAAGGAATAAAAGCACTGTCTCATTTAACGGCTGGTCAGCAGTTATTAGTTTATATCCCAAAACATGCGCCTTTAGAAGAGGAGGAAAAGCAGAAAGATCCTTTTGCAGTCTATGCGGTAGCTGGCTCTGTTTTTCCTGACCCTGAGCGGTCAGGGGATAATTTTATTGATATTTGCTTAAAATCTAAGCCAGATCAAGCGACTGAAATACGTGCTTTATTTGAAAAAAATAGTCAGCCTAGTTTTGATGTGATTAATGCTATCGGTGGCGGTGCGAATTGGTCAACCTTACAAGCGATATTGGTAGCTGAAGGCGCGGTTAATCTTTTATTTAAGTTGATGGTTGCTGATGCAAAGATGCAAACAAAATTAGCTGAACAAGACAGTTGGCTAGTTGAGGTACAGAGTCTTTTTTCCAGCGTGCTGGGTATGACCTTACGCACCAAGCAAAGCAATTGCACAGCTGTCATAGATGAGTTGTGGCGTTTTGTTTTGTTTAGTGAGTTTGTATTTGATTTAAATGAAGCTATTCCCGCTGGTTTAATAGATGTTCCTACCGCCAAAGAATCTGCTCGCCCAATCGTTGAG
>LWTL01000088.1 GCA_002101235.1 Cycloclasticus sp. symbiont of Bathymodiolus heckerae
CATAAGCTACTGCCTTTTAATGACGCACATCGTGAAGATATTGCGCAAGTTAGAGTATAATGCTCCCCCGATTGTCCAGACCAATTTATTAAATAGTTAAGATAGTCTTTCCCTTTTTATATTAATAATTTGTTATTATTGCGCCGCAGGCGTTTTGACACTACTCTTTGCCTACTGCGGCGGAATGTGGTCAAAGGGTGAATTAGTGTGGGTAAGCTCGTGGGAAACGGCTTTATCGTTTTCCATCAGCTTATCCATACGTTCCGTAGGAAATTCACGCTTTGTCCACATGGAGTCCGCCTGCAGTGACTCTCACTTATAGACCGCTTTTTTATAATAAACCTCCGCTGGTGTTCGATAGTCCAAGGACTGATGAATTCGCCTGTGATTGTAAAATTCAAAATAGTCTTTCAGCCCTAAATATGCTTCATTCACTGTCTGAAAGTCATTTAGATAGACCTTTTCATACTTGACTGATCGCCACAATCGTTCAACAAAAATATTATCCAATGCGCGGCCTCTGCCATCCATGCTAACACGGATTCCTTTCTCCAATAAGGGCCCTGTAAATCGATTCGTTGTGAATTGACTTCCCTGGTCCGTATTAAAGATTTCACACTGTGATGAACTTAGTGTTTCATTAAGGGCTGCTATGCAAAAGTCTGCGTCCATTGTCGTACTTAAAGCCCAATTAAGTACATATCGGCTATGCCAGTCAATAATGGCCATCAGATAGACAAAACCATGCTTCATGCGGATGTAGGTAATATCCGTACTCCAGACCTGATTACATCGCTCGACCTGCAGGTTTCTCAGTAAATAAGGATAGATCTTATGTTCTGAGTTGCCCTGACTTAGTCTTGGCTTTGGATATACCGCTTCCAGCCCCATCTGCCTTAGTAACCTTCTCACTCGCTTCGGATTGACCTGGTGCCCCTGAGATCTCAAATGCTCTGTCATTTTCAAGACACCGTAAAAGGGTGTTTCGGTATATTGTTTATCCAATTCATGCATCAGCATCAGGGTATAGTCGTCTATGCCAACGGGTCGGTAATATAAACTTGACCTGTTGATGCTCAACAAGCAACACTGCTTTCTGATACTTAGCTCTGAATGACCTGGCTCTATCCACATTTTTCGAGTCTCAAACGGAAGAGTCATAGATTTTTTTTAGAAAATCATTCTCTACTTTCAGTTGCCCTATCTGCTTGTACAGCTCGTCAATAAATGCCTGCTGGTCATTATCCTGTTGTTTCCTTTTAGTCGAGAATGCTTCAGGAATAACCTCTAATACAGCTTTTTTCCAATTGCTGATTTGTGTTGCATGAATACCATATTTCGCGGTAATCTCAGCTGTTGTCTTTTCCCCTTTTAGTACGTCTAATACCACTTTTACTTTGGGTTGCGTACTATGCTTCTTCCGATTTATGGTCATTTCTTAATCCTCAGTTTTGAGGGCAAGATTCTATCTTAAATGCTGGTCTAGTTTTTGGGGATCATTATAATGTGCCATACGCATCAGGTTCATTTGTTCAGCACTCGGTTTTTCTTCAGCATCAAATATCAGCCAATCGCTAGGTAAATTACAGCGCTCTAAATTCCTAATACGCTGCAATAGTCTGCTACGCATTACTTACAGCCTTCAAGGGCTTCAATCCTAGATTCCAAGTCACCTGTTTCTATAATCTTCCCAATCGCGGTTAAAGAATAGGTGAACTTTGATAAATCACTTGTTTCTATTAATCCCGAACGCACCTCACGATAGCATTTTGCCATTTCACGCTTGATATCATTGACGGTATCTAGTTTTGCACGGTATCGGGTGGGGGTAGGGCTAGGCTGTCGAAAAGCGACTTTTAGGCGGCCATATACTTTCCCATGTTTTGGCTGTCATCGCCATTGAAAAATGCATGCCGTTTTTTTCGCACGGTGTAAGAAATATGTTTTTCCTCCCATGCTTCAATATCAGCCTGGGATGCCTGTCTCAACGCTTGTGTTACGGTGGTATCCGTCAACTTTCCACAGAGTGCTGGAATGAGAAGCACTGTGCGATTCATATCTGCCTGTGGACTTCGCTCAATAATATGCTTAAAGTTCCCAAAAAGCGATTCGATAATATCACTGCTTACCTGCAAAGGCAGTGAAGTCAGCTTCTTCTGGAGTGTAAAATTCTTCTTTAACCAGGCTTGCAAGCACTTTTTTACTTTTGAGTTTCTGGGCAGTTTTCTTGAGAGTTCAAAACATTGTCTATAAGTGGTTTTATCAAGTCCGTTATTTTTAAGAATTTCCATGACCTGCGAAATGATTTTTGTCGTGGATGCAAACCGCACAATAAAGTCTCTTGATTGACGGAAGTGAGGGAATGCCTTGCGTAACTTAGCCAGTTGGCTACCCTCTTCAGCATGACCTTTGACAGCAAAGACATGTAACATCTTTTCAGCCCATTCACCCAGCTTACCAATACTTTGAAAGCGTCCTTTGCTACGCAGCTTTGGGGGCATGAGAAAGGCAAGCTCTGTTTGACGCAAACATTTCGCACCGTGACTGACTAATGCGGTGAAACGTTTATAAATGTCTAGTTTCCCAAACTGGGCTTTGAGCGCGGTCGCTATCGTATGGCCTATATCATCAATCGTGGGCACTGGCTGCTCTTGTTGATTTGACCATAGCCGAACACCTTTATTAAGTGTCGCATCTCTATCTTTTATAATGGCGACTGGCTTGCCCGCACGGTTGAATATCTCTTCGTGTCGGCGCAGATAGTATCGCCAGTGACTTTGTCGGATACCGTGAGACCAATGCACCCACAGTCTTCCAGTCGAATGGCAGATCCCCGTTTTGATAAGGCATCCACTTCAACTCGCAGAACGACTAAGGCTTTTTTAGTCCCTATATCAATAGAGTGATCAATAATGGCAACCCAGGGTTTAGTGACTGTTTGTACCTGGGTTAGAAGTCCTAATCCTAAGCGCAAACTCCAGTTGATCACGGAGGTGAAATGAGGAACCCAGCCAACGGCATAGTTTGTTTTTGACTTAAACAACTCGAGAATGCGTGGCACACTACGATAAGAAACAACGGCATTCAATGTCAGTAAAATACAAAGAACACGCGTTTGATCTGCATCCTTTATATCAATGAGCTGTGAAGTATTTCCTACCTCGGCAAGAGCGGTAGTTTTTGCCTTCTCTACATCTCTTTTTAAATTAAAATTGTGTTTTTTTTACCTCAAGTGGCTGTTGTTTCAACTCACGATTCTCTTGCTTAAGCTCTGCTATTTTTTTCAGGTGGCGCTGTTTAGTTTTTTTAAATTCTCGTATTTCATAGCGGCATTCGATGGTTGTGCGTTTCCAGTTATCACGACTGTGTAATATTTTTGATAGTTGAACCATGGATTGGAGTCTTCCCACTCTTTATTTTCGGGGATTTATTTACCCTCTAAAATTGATATCAAGTTAGATTAACTATAATCCATAATATGATAAATTACAAAGGAAAATAGGGCTGGATTATGGCAAAGTTAATCCTTCCACATATTTGTAAGTGATTGATTATTTAATAAATGGGAGAAATTAGAGAGCTGATTCGGGACTATATGTCGCCTTTTAATCAGAATATATTTTTCAAGGCATTGAATATTATAGATATTTACAATTTTAATGCTATATTTCGACAGCCTAGCTTTGCCCCTTCGCCGCACAGCTTACCCCACCCTCGCCTATTGGCAGGGGCCGAAAATACCCGGCCCCTGCCAATAGGGTAATGTCGGATTTGGGCAAGTCAAGGACTACTCGACGCAAGCGTCTGCGTTCCTCCTTGACATGCCCACATCCGACAAAGAACAAGATAGGAATTAAAGAGAAACGAGAATAAAAGAGACATAATAGCTAAGAAAGCGTTAGCAACGAGTTGCGTAGATAAAATTTTAAGTGATGGCATAAAAGGTAACACCTGCATTCCTAAGAACCTGCTGGGGCCTAGGGCCCATAGAGGCCGTGAGTCTGATAAGGTCGGGAATGCGCGGATTCCATCAGGGCCAGAGGCATTAGACAACCTCATACAAAGGCCGGATATATGGGTGCAATATTTCTTTATGTTACGATCAAAATTTTTCTTGCAATACGGGGCGGACCATATATGACCCCCTTTGCTCCAGCACCATTACAGCGCCTTCATCACTACTACGGGGCCATCCGTCCCTGTGCCTCGCTTCGGTACTCAGACTCTTGCAGGGTCTCTGCTTGAGTTTCTCCCTTCACATCAGGGCGACAGGTTCCCACGTTCCACACAAAAGCCTATGTTAAGTTCACGCCTTCTTTATGCCGGATGCCGCTTGGGCAGTAAAACAGGCCTTCCCCCAAACTTATCCCGAGTTAACGACACCCCCTCGGTTTTGACATCATCACTACGCTTTCGACACTTCATCAAAGGTTCATTTACATTCGTCTCCATAACATTTACCTGACAAAGTCATGCTCTGCCTTTTCCTTAACGCTCACCACCATGGCTCTTTACCATCGCAGCTTAAGGTGGTTTGAAGCCTCCTCCTGTAAAGCGGCTCCGAGGGGCCTACCCTCATCTTTTGTGCAGCACGCACAGGTATTGCTTACGCAATACCTTGTGCTCGTGGCACACAATCATCGGCATATCTGACCATCATATAGCCTGCTTGCATCATGGTTTTATCCAGTTCATGCAAGTACAAATTCGCTAATAATGGACTGATAATCGCGCCTTGTGGTGTACCCACTATCAGCGACCATTGCTCTTCCACTGACTATATCCTGTTTTAAATAAGTCTCTATCAGTTTTAATACTTTGCTATCACTAATGTACTTTTCAAGTTCGTACCATGCCTATCCGGTTGCTTCCCAAGATAATGGAAA
>LWTL01000089.1 GCA_002101235.1 Cycloclasticus sp. symbiont of Bathymodiolus heckerae
CGGATGGCCTTTTATTTTGTCTCCACCTTCGCTATCGCTCAGACTCCGACAAAACAACCGGCCCTACGGCTATCGCGGACTAAAAATCTTCACTTCGCTAAAGCTCCGTTTCCAGGATTTTCAGCGGCTGCCCTGCAGGCAGTTCAACTAATTTTGCCGAAGCCATCAGGCTATTAATACCCGCTTCCCCAGCTTGAATAAATTCGGGAAAATGCGTGCTCCATAAAGCCTTAATACTTACTGATTCCATAAACAGGCACCACTGGATTTTTCTAACAATTGCAGCATTTTCTGATGTTCAAGTAATTCCTCCTCGCAACACTGAATTACTTTCAACGGCGGCCTGTCGCTACTTAGGCGTTGAATGACATGCTCTGTTGCACCATCGGTTAAATCATCGTCATCCAGCAAGGAAATCTGCCCACCGGTCATTAACAGATATACATCGGATAAAATTTCCGAATCTAGTAACGCGCCATGCAAGTCGCGATGACTATTATCGATGCCATAGCGCTTACATAAAGCATCCAGACCATTACGCTGTCCCGGGTGTTTTTTCCTGGCATAGACCAGGCTATCAAACACGGTACAGATATCCTTGATTTTGACAGCTGAATTTACCAGGGAAAATTCATGGTCGATAAAGCCAACATCAAATGGAGCATTATGAATAATCAATTCCGCACCGCGAATAAAATCGACAAAGTCATCGACCACATCTTTAAACAAAGGCTTATCGAGTAAAAATTCATTAGTGATACCATGCACCTCAATCGCGCCATCATCAATATGCCGCTCTGGATTGATATACATATGAAACTGCCGGTCAGTTAAGCGCCGGTTAACCAGCTCCACGCAACCAATCTCGATAATCCGGTGCCCTTCTTTAGGGTTTAATCCCGTTGTTTCCGTATCTAAAACAACCTGCCGACCTTTTTTTCTCATAATAATACCCTCTCTGTAGATACTCTCTTAAAACGCAAGTCTAATAATCCTAAAAAATCTAGGAATGAATTACTTCAGCAGGGAACTTGTAAAAACGTTCTCCATCAAAGCGTTTGTTTGCTTTTAACATGCCATGGATAGCGTGTAAAAGTTTACGCATTACTGCGCAGATAGCTTGCATTTTTTTCAATCCATTATCGTTTATCATGTGACTATAATAACCCTTAACATGTGGTTCAAAGCGTGTTGAAACCAACGCTGGCATATAAATAGCCTGTCGGATATATTTATTTCCCGCTTTGCTAATACGTGGCTTTTTCTCTACACTGGAGCCGGATTGAAATATTCTTGGATCAAGCCCTGCATGAGCCACCCATTGTTTAGCACTCATTTCTTTAGGCAAAATCATAAGCTCTGCAAGTATCTGAATAGCACTCGCATCAGCAATCCCTTTAATGCTGGTAACAAGAACAAACGCATTCAATAAAGCTGAATGTTGTTTTATGAGTGCAATAGCAGCAAGGCGCTGGTTTTCTATTTGTTTTTCGAGTACTTTGATCAGTTCTTCAACTTGATCAACCACTAATTGTGGAGTTTCAGCTGTACTTACAAGCGCATGCAGCTGATTTTTAGTCTGCGTCTTTAGCTTATTCAAAGAGGCTATTCTTCGGGAAAATACTCTTAGTGTAATATACTCATCTGCTGGTCTTTCCCAGGCTTCAAAAGGCATTCTTTCTGCATATATGGCTAATATTTCAGCATCAATAGCATCCGTTTTGCTTCTTGACATCAATACCTTGGCAAAGTTACTTGAAATTTTTGGGTTGATAACCATAACCTCAACTCCCTCGGCATAACTCAAGGCAATTGTTAAATCAAAATGATAAACACCTGTTGCTTCAAGACAAACTTTCACATTTCCTTTTAGTTTAGATGCAATCTGAATAATAGATTTAAATCCTGCAGGTGTGTTTTGAAAGGTTTTAGCTTTGCGAGTCTTACCTTTTACACTCACTACAACAACAAGTTCTTTATGGCTAACATCAATTCCAATACAATTCATATTCATCTCTTACTTTAGTTTTGTTATGATGATGTCTGGTTTCCCAACCCTGACACTTCACCTACCGTCCTTGTGAATACAGGCTCAGAAGCTAGCTTACAGGCCTAAGATACTCCACGGCATGGATGACAAGGGTGGGGAGCCAATCTACAAACAAGCTCAGGGCTTAAGGGCGTGACGGCTTCCCCAGAAAATCGGTTATCACTATAAACTGTTTTAATGTTAAATAATTCTGTGTTTAAGAGATACATTTAATATACAAGGGCGTGGCTTTAGTACACCAGGTATAGAAAACAGCGGGCTGAAGCCACGCTCTACTACTATTTTTTAGCTGTGTACACTGAGAATAAGTGATCTTTATCGCTAAACATTTTATTAACAACCGAAAACCCTGCCTTCTTAAAACACTCCGTATAAAACTGCTGGTTTTCAGGGATGTCATTTTCTACTACATGTGTACAGATACTGTTAATCTCCTCAGCGTTAAAGTTATTCCAGTGCTGTGTAAATAGTTCACATGCTCTATCTATATAAGAGGGCTGATTTTCATCTGCGAGCATTTCAAGGTCATAAAAAACCAACACCCCCTTTTCAGATAAAAGCTCTGCGATACGTGCAAAACATTCTTGCTTTTCTGCTGTTGTCAGATGATGCAGACTATAACCTAAGAGGATAATGTCATAGCTCTGTTGATTGCTTTGTAACTCGCTGAGTAAATCATCATTGATCAGCTCTGTTGTTCCATTAAGCAATTTTAAATTTTCTTTACCAATTTCCAGTGCAGGCAAAGATAAATCAACGCCTCGATAGTCAATTTGGTTATTCTCTGCATCAGTCTTATTGATGCTCTGGCTGATCACATATGAATCTCCGCAACCTAGATCCAGTATTGCCAGACGATCAAGTTGCTTAATTTCTCTGCTGACTATAGCAATGATTTCTGCATGGTACATGTAATTATTGCGGATGACATTTTGATAGATATTCCATTGTGCAAAAAATATTTCTTGCGGTGACTTGTTTTCAGTTTGCAATGGTAACTCCTTCTAAAATCTGTAACCCGTTTACGCGCTCCCAGTTGTTCAAATACCGCATCAGAGCCTCTTTCCTCTAATTTATTATGAGACTGACTGCACAGATAATTTAAAACCTAGTACAGCGCCCCGTAAGTTCGTACAAAAAAATTGGTATTACATAATGCTGTAGAATTAGGTGATATGATCCCAAACAATGCAAATAAACAGCTCCTTTGACAACCCAAGAAAAAGAAATACTGAATAAGCTTATCGCTAAGCATAAGACATCACAAGCTAAAGCTCTCCGAGCACGAATTATATTGCAATTTCACGAAGGTAAAAGCCTAAGTGCAATAGCAACAGCACTTGGTGTTGCCTACAAAACAGTATTAAAGTGGACGGAGCGCTGGAAAACTTCTTCTACATCAGATGTAGAAGAAAGGCTTAAAGACCTACCGCGTTCAGGGTGCCCAGACAAATTCAGTCCGGAACAAGTCTGTAAAATCATAGCGACTTGCTGTGAAAGTCCTGTGGAATATGGTCTGCCTATCACGCACTGGACTCACCGCGAACTAGCTAATGAATTGATAAAGCAAAAAACTGTCGAGTCCATTTCTACAAGTGAAGTCGGACGGATATTAAAAGAGAATGACCTACAGCCCCACCGTAGTCGCTATTGGTTGAATGTAAAACCTGATGAGCGAAGAGACGAAAGAATTAATAGGATTTGTGCCGTCTATGCAAATGCGGCAATTACCCCGAATGAATTGACTATCAGTTATGATGAAATGACGGGGGTACAAGCACTGGAAAGGATTGCGCCTGATTTGCCTATGAAATCGGGGAAGCCTCAAACGACTGAATTTGAGTATAAACGCCATGGAACTCAAACATTAATAGCAGGCTTTAATGTCGCCACGGGCGAAGTTATGGGGACGTGCGGAGAAACACGAACAGAAGAAGACTTAAAAGAATTCATTAAAAGAGTAATCACTGAAAACGCAGGGTATGAAACGTATCATTTTGTAGGTGATCAGCTTAATACACATAAATCTGAATCTCTAGTTCAGTATGTAAGTAATTACTGTGGTATGACTGGAGATCTAGGCGTCAAAGGGAGAGAGGGTATATTAAAATCCATGCAAACGCGAGAGGAGTTTCTAAGCGATTCTAATAAAAAGATTGTGTTTCACTACACTCCAAAACATGCCTCATGGATGAATCAAATCGAAGTATGGTTTGGAATTTTGGCGAAAAAAGTGATCAAACGAGGAAGCTTTAAAAACAAGGAAGAATTAAACAGTAAGATTATGGCATTCATTAATTATTTCAATGAAACGATGGCAAAGCCCTTTAAATGGACCTATCAAGGTAAGGTTTTGGTGATATAAAATCTATGAACGAACTTACGGGGCGCTGTACTAGCGATACACCATTTTTTCACCATGTCGCATTGTTAAAACAGCTATATGAGGCGGAAGAGTCTGGTGATTTGTATACGTATCACTTTAATATTTTGCGAAATATTTTAGAGAAAACAGCCATCTTTCACGGCTTTAAAAATTTTTCGGCTTGTATTAAACAAGACGCAGACGATCCCGAAGGTATTGTGCATGCGCGGATGGTTAATGTGCTTAGTCACGGCAATTATTCCTTATTTGAGCCAATGGAAATGCTGCCCGAAAATAAGCAGTATTTTAAAAAAATATTAATGGGTTTTATGAGCAATTATCAATTTAACCCCGAATTATTCCCAGAATCGCTAGAACAGAATTTAGAAGAGGCTACTCAATAATGACCGAACAAGACTTAAATAAACTAGGTAGTATACTTTGGGGCATTGCCAACGATCTACGCGGTGCGATGAATGCCGATGACTTTCGGGATTATATGTTGTCGTTTTTGTTTTTACGTTATCTATCGGATAACTACGAAGTCTCTGCGAAAAAAGAACTGGGGGCAGACTATCCTAAGCTTGAAGCCGACGACAAGGGCGCGCCTTTAGCATTGTGGTATGAACAGAATGAGGAAGATATCATCGCGTTTGAAAAACAAATGCGCCGTAAAGTTCATTATGTGATTGAGCCTCAACACTTATGGAGTAACATCGCGGAGCTGGCTAGAACCCAGCATGATGATTTACTGCTTACTTTGCAAGAAGGTTTCAAATATATTGAAAACAAGTCCTTTGAAAATAACTTTCAGGGCTTT
>LWTL01000090.1 GCA_002101235.1 Cycloclasticus sp. symbiont of Bathymodiolus heckerae
AATATATAATCGGGTACTACAGCCAAGTCAGGCCTCATCAACATAACAATGGCTTATCGCCAAATGTTGCGGAGAAAAACTACTGGGCTGAATACAAAACTGTGGCCAAATTTACTTGACCACTACAGTCTATAGATGAAGTTACATTAAGAATAATTGGGTGAGAATAATGAAAAAAGGTTATTGGGTATATATTGTTTTATTGGCAGTGAGCGTTATGGCATGTTCGGCTGATGAAGCAGCGGCTGAGAAAAAAATTGTGGCAGACATAGTGAAGCTGGATGTGTTTAAAAGTCCAACTTGTGAATGTTGTGGTAGATGGGTGACTCATGTTGATTCATTAGGATTTAAGGGGACAACGCATCATCCAACGGATTTAAATGGCGTGAAGGTTGAGTTGGGTATAGCCCCTCAATATCAATCGTGCCATACAGGTGTATCTAAAGAAGGGTATGTGTTCGAAGGGCACATTCCTGCCAAAATTATGCAGCGCTTTTTATCTGAAAAACCAGAAGGTGCTTTAGGCTTAGCCGTGCCAGGAATGCCAATGGGCAGCCCCGGTATGGAAATGGGTAATCGTTACGATAATTATGATGTGTTGTTACTCAAAAAAGATGGTACATCACAAGTATATGAACGTATTCGCCCTAAGGGATAAAAATTGAAGTTACCTTTAAAGGCGACTGGCTTTTCATCGTCTCGCCGTCGCTTTGTAACGGGCTTAAGCGCAGTGGGAGCATTGTCGTTCGTGCCTTCTTTTGCAAGTGCGCATACGCATCAACCGGATGTGTTACGCGGGCGAGTTTTTGACCTGACTATTGGGCATGCAGCGGTAAACTTTACAGGTGTTGAACGTTTTGCAACGGCCGTAAATGGTTCTGTCCCTGGGCCAACGCTGTATTGGCAAGAAGGGGAAGAGATCACCATTCGAGTCACGAATACATTACCCGTTATAAGTTCCATTCATTGGCACGGCATCATCCTACCTACAGGTATGGACGGTGTGCCGGGGTTAAGCTTTGAAGGTATTCCACCTGGGCAAACATTCACGTATCAATTTAAAGCGCAGCAGCACGGCACGTATTGGTACCACAGTCATTCGGGCTTTCAGGAACAAACGGGGTTGTATGGCGCGATTGTTGTTCTACCTAAAGAACAAGAGGCTGTTAGCTATGACCGTGACCATGTGATCATGCTGTCTGATTGGTCGGACGAAGCGCCAGAAGATATTTACGCTAATTTGAAAAAATCAGCAGACTTCTATGTCGCAGATAAACGCACATTGGGTGATATATGGGCGGATGTTCAAGATAAAGGCATTATGCAAACATGGCAAGAAAGAGCTATGTGGAACCAAATGCGGATGAGTGACCGAGATATTTCCGATGTTACCGGCCGAACTTATACCTTCTTAATGAATGGACGTTCACCGGATGATAGTTGGTTAGGTATCTTTAAAAAGGGCGAAAAGGTACGTTTACGGTTTATAAATGGTGCAGCAATGACCATTTTTGACGTGCGTATTCCTGGGTTGAAAATGACAGTTGTAGCGGCAGACGGGCAGCTTGTTCAACCTGTTAAGATCGATGAATTTCGCATAGCAACAGCAGAAACTTACGATGTTATTGTCGAGCCTGACGGTAGCCAGGCGTATACGGTTTTTGCACAAAGCATAGACCGTAGCGGCTACGCACGCGGTACGCTCACCAGTGATGTTAACCGTGTTGCGGACGTTCCAAAAATGGATCCTGCACCGGTGCTAACGCATCGCGATATGGGCATGAGTATGGAGCATGATATGTCTGGTATGGATCATAGTCAGCACGGCATGCGCAGTATGGACTATAAGCCTAAGGCCAAAAACTTAGGAAAGGCTGGTTTTGGGAGTAATGAAGCAATAGGTCATATGAGCTCAGAATTAGGCGCACACGTGGATATGCAAGCGCAAATGCCAATGAATGGCGTTTCAGACCCGGGTATCGGATTACGGCATCATCAGCACCGTTACAATCGCCGCGTTCTAAAATATTCAGACTTGCGTAATTTGTATGAAACAGAAGATCAACGACAGCCTTCACGTGAAATTCAACTTCACCTGACCGGCAATATGCACCGCTATATGTGGTCAATTAATGGTATAGCGGCATCAAAAGCGTCATCTATTGAGCTTACGTATGGTGAACGTGTCCGCTTTACCTTAGTTAACGATACGATGATGACGCATCCCATTCACTTGCACGGTATGTGGAGTGAGCTGGAAACAGGTGATCCAAAATATTTACCGCGTAAACATACGATTATCGTTCAACCGGGTTCAAAAATAAGTTATCTAGTAACAGCCGATGCGCTGGGAACATGGGCATACCATTGCCACCTTCTTTACCATATGCCTGGTATGTTCAGGTCTATCGTGGTGAAAGAGGCTTAGATGTTAAAACGCTTTGTCGTCGCTTTGTTGTTGAGCTTGTTTGCTACTTCATGGGCATATGCAGGTTCAAAAGATGATCCTTTGTTGTGGAGTGTCGATGTCGATCGTTTAGAAATTCGTGATGTAAATGGTGATGTAAATGGTGATAATGCGCTCTACCTTAATGCTAAAACGTGGCTAGGCACAGACTTACACAAAGTAGTGGTTAAAACAGAAATGGAGCGTGTGCACGGCGTAACGGATGAGGCCGAATGGCAAGTTCTATATAGCCTGCCGATAGCAACATACTGGGATTTTCAAGTAGGTTTGCGTCAGGATTTTAAACCTAACCCCAGTCGTACATGGGGTGTTTTAAGTATAGAAGGGTTAGCCCCAGGGTTTATAGACACGGAGCTTTCAGTCTTCATAGGAGAAAGTGGCCGTACGGAATATAGAGTCGAGGCCAAGTATGAGATGCCGATTACCCAAAAAGTAACACTGGTGTCAGAAATAGAGCTTAATCTTTCGGGGAAAAATGATGAAGAGGCCGGTGTTGGTTCAGGGCTGTCTGAAACAGAATTAAGCTTTTTATTAAATTATGAAATTAATCGTAAATTACTGCCGTATGTGGGGGTTCATTGGACGCGAAAGTTTGGTAAAACAGCTGACTACGCACGCGCAGAAAATGAAGATCGAAATGAAGCGGTATTGGTTATCGGTTTAAGTGCGTGGTTTTAACGTAAAGGAGAGATGATATGAAGTATTTATTTGTTACATGGGTGCTGACTTTAATAATGTTAACTGGCTGTTCAAATGACGGCAGTGCAAGTAAGGAAAAAGAAGAAAAAACAGTGATTAATAGCCAATTAAATGCATTGGGTAAAACACGTAATATTGGAAATGTATTACAACAAAGTGCTGATCAACGTCAGGAAGAACTGGATGCGTATTAAGTGTTAAACGACTTGTCCCGCACACCAACCAGAAGACCATGACCATTGGAAATTATAACCACCCAGCCAGCCGGTCACATCCACCACTTCACCAATAAAGTATAAGTTTTTACATTGTTTAGACTCCATCGTTTGCGACGATAATTCATCGCAGTCAACGCCACCCAATGTTACCTCGGCAGTACGGTAGCCTTCGGTACTGTTGGGTTTAAACGCCCATGCATTCAATTTATGAGCAATGTCTTTTAAACGTTGTTGAGAAAAACTTTGCAAAGGTTGTTCAGCATTGTCAGATGCTAAGTAAGCGCTAATAAAACGTTTTGGCAGTTGATCGGAGAGGGCGTTTTTAAGTGAAGTATTAGCCTGTTTATTTCGTTGAACGTTTAAATGTTCATAAACATTTAGCTCAGGCAATAAATTAATCGTTATAGTTTCGCCCGCAGTCCAGTACGACGAAATTTGCAAAATAGCTGGGCCGCTTAAGCCGCGGTGCGTTAATAAAATATTCTCTTTGAATGACGCGCGCTTATTGCTGACAACACACTCAATTGCAATGCCCGATAATTTAGCTAACCAAGCCTTATCATCCGGTTGCACGGTAAATGGAACTAGCCCAGCTGTGGTTGGCCATACGTGGTGGCTAAACTGTTTAGCAACCTCATAACCAAATGCAGTAGCCCCCATTTTAGGAATGGATAGGCCGCCGCTGGCAATCACTAAGTTGTCCACGGAGTGACGACCTTGGTTTGTTGAAACATCAAACGAGCCATCATCTTGTTTTCTTATAGCATCTATAGAGCAAGACAAACGAATATCCACACCAGCAGCTGCGCATTCAGACAGAAGCATATTTAAAATGTCCTTAGAGCTATCATTACAAAAAAGCTGCCCGTGCTGTCGCTCATGGAAGGGGATGTTGTAATCGTTAACTAGCGCAAGAAAATCCCACTGCGTATAGCGGCTCAGCGCCGACTTACAAAAGTGCGGGTTATGGGAAATGAAATTATCCGCATCTACCGTGTAATTAGTGAAATTACAGCGCCCACCGCCAGACATTAAAATCTTCTTGCCCGCCTTATTGGCATGGTCTAAAACAATCACTTTCCTACCGCGTTTACCAGCTTCAATAGCGCACATCAAACCGGATGCGCTAGCACCAATAATTAAAACGTCAGCTTGTAAGGATTTCATGCGGATAACTCTAAAACGGTGTAAACAAACTCACCCCTGCTAGGTATAGAAGGGGTGATTAAAACAATTAACCCATTTTATGAAGCGCACAAATTTTGTTGCCAGCAGGGTCTAAAAGATAAGCAAGGTACAATTTACCAACGCCTAGTTCACGTACGCCCGGCGCATCTTCGCAAGCAGTGCCGCCATTCGCAACACCAGCAGCATGCCAAGCATCGGCATCTTCAGGTGATTTAACAGCAAAGCCAATGGTATTACCGTTACCGTCTGAAGCAGGCTTGCCATTAAGAGGGTTAGTAATTGCAAACATGCCCGTGTCGGTCATATAAAAACAACGACCCTTATCATCCATAATGCCAGCGTCGTAACCTAAAGCGCCTAAAACAGCATCGTAAAATACTTTGGATTTTTGAACATCATCAGCACCCACCATAATATGACTAAACATAAAGCGTCTCCGTTATTAAATTAAAAGGTTATAAATCGTTGCGTGAGTATAACGTTTAAAAGTGCAGAGAGGGGTGCTTAGAAAATCGGTTTTATAAAAACTATTTCTATAACCATGTAATAAATTGCGGCTTACGCTTGTCTTATAATGTACGTATGTAGTGGCATAGTTAAGTTGGCCACCTAATTAGAGGTGATATTATTCATCTCAAGATAAAAAGGTGAGCGCATGATGAGAAGAAGCAGACCAACATTTACCCCTGAATTTAGGCTTGAAGCAGCA
>LWTL01000091.1 GCA_002101235.1 Cycloclasticus sp. symbiont of Bathymodiolus heckerae
AATACATACAAAGTATTGTCGATATCATTTCTACGCGTGAGGATAATAGTTTTGTACTTTACTGGATGATTGAAAAACACATAGCATACTTTTTTGAAAAAATAGCCAATATTATGAAATGGATTTTTCCTTTAATACTGTTGATAACAGGTTTTGGACGGCTCTATGTGAAATACAGTGGGTAATGCGATAATAGTCGCATGAATAGTGAATTTTTATTTAGTCAGGCTTTAGGCCTACAATCGCCTTGGAAAGTTGAAGAAATCAACTTTTCAAATGACAACAGTTCAGAGAAAAATGAACTTCATTTGCAGATAAGTTTTGAATCGGGTGCACGCTTTACCGATGAATCGAACACTCTCTGCCCAGTGCATGATACTGTCGATCGACAATGGCAGCACTTGAACTTCTTTGAGCATACTTGTTACCTACACTGTGCTGTTCCCCGGATAACAACAGTCGAAGGAAAAGTTCGTACTGTAGAAGTCCCGTGGGCTCGCCCAGGGAGTGGTTTTACTCTGTTATTTGAAGCCATGGCATTGGCGCTGATTGAAAGAGAAATGCCCGTCAATCGAGTCGCAGAAATGTTAAAGGTGAATCCACAGAGAATCTGGACTGTCTTTAATCATTGGATCGGCAAAGCAAAAATAGCCGATGATGTTTCATCAATCACTCAGCTTGGGATTGATGAAACATCATCAAAAAAAGGCCATAAATATGTCACTTTAGGGGTTGATTTAGAAGAGTCTCGAGTAGTTTTTGTGACTGAAGGCAAAGGCAAAGCGACGTTACACAATCTTCAGCAACACCTTAAGAATAAAGGAGTAGAGAAAGAACAAATTGAACAAATAAGTATGGATTTATCACCCTCCTTTATTGCTGGAGCTGCAGAAGCCTTTCCCGAAGCCGAGATAACCTTCGATAGATTTCATGTCGTCAAATTATTAAATGAAGCGATGAATCAAGTACGGGTTGAAGAGCGAAAAGAGCATGCTGCACTCAAAGGACATAAATACACCTTTTTAAGGAACCGAGAAAATCTAACCACCAAGCAAGAAGCTTCATTAGCTGAAATGATTGAACTTTACCCTACGTTAGGGCAGGCATACCGCTTTAAAGAGATTTTTAACGACTTGTGGTCAATGCCTGACAAGTCATCGGCTGAAGCGTTTTTAAAGCAATGGTGCGCGGAAGTGGAAAGTTCAAAAATCCCAGCATTTATGAAGTTTGCTAAGACCGTTCGGAGCCACTGGTCTGGTATTATTCATTTCGTTGAAACGAGGATTACAAATGGGATTCTTGAAGGAATTAATAGTAAGGTTCAACTGGCCAAACGACGAGCGAGAGGCTATCGAAATATTGATAATTTTATCAACATGATTTACTTTCTTTGTGGCAAGTTAAAATTCGATTACCCACTGTATTTCACATAGAGCCACATTTTCTGAACATCATCAAACCTAGTAAATAGTTTATCATCTCTATCAGTCAGCACAATCGTTCCAGTTGTTTTACGATCTGTCCAGTATTCACCAGAAATACTCTTTGGAATTACTTCATTTTCACCATGTGTCTCTAACACTAACGCACCTAGATGCATTGAACTTCTATTACTCCTAAGATTAACATTTGGTTTGTTTGTATATACAGCTGCAATTTGATATCCATGTCCGCTCTGCGCGTAATTAACGTTATAAGCCACAAACCAAGATTCCGACTCAGGTGTCATTAAGTGCATTTGTAGGCTAGACATTGATTGTTTTACACCCATAAAGCACTGTATAGGAGGTACAGTTTCACCTGTTTCTGAATCAACCCAATCCGACTGAATTACTACCTTCCATGTGCCTCGCAAGTCTGGCATAGACACAAACCATTTTTGAAGCCAGCTCTGCCGCCACAAGTAATGTTCAACAACTAGCAACAGAATTACTAGAACACCCACAACAGTACTGAATGGAGCTAAATGATCCCATGATACCTTCGTACCTTGAACTAAGAGCACGACAAACCAAGCCAGTACTGCGATTGCTAAAATTATCGAAATCTGAAGGCGGCTGAATTTCATGACTTTACACCAATGAAATCCCATGCAGCATCTATAAAAGCATGTGCCTCCTGTCTTTTTGAATCAGGTGAACCTCGAAATAGGTATTTGAGTTCACTTACTTCACACCAAGCCTTACATTCTTCGGCGTTTTTTGTTTTAGACCAAATATGAGTTATACAGCTCTTAACATTGTCTTCCCAATAATCACCTATAAAATGTTCATCAGGCGCGCCATGCTACCTCACGAAATTTTGGGACTCCTGTCGCCATAATTCATTCGCCTACGCAGCGAATGGGAGATGCCCTGGCCGCCCTGCGTCCGTCTCAACTACGCACAAAACCCTGCTCCGTTAAGACTACCTCAATGGCTGGACGGCTATTCGGAATGCAATTCTTTGCCTCCCTCGCGCGCTGCTAGCGCACTTCGGATCAGCGAATTGCCCTGCCGCCTACCAGGGACTAAAAATCATCACTTCGCTTAGGCTCCGTTTCCCTGATTTTTAGCGTTGGAGTGTTCCACACAAGGCATTCAATTAAAAAGCCCGGGATTGGATTAGCGGCGGCTATACCTTTATCTGCCATAGTATTTCGAAGCTTTTTTAATATTCTGACAACACTTTTATAGCGACGACCTGTGTTGGTATTTTTAGATACCCCATTTTCATAGTGCTGGTTTGGCCAGTGGTGATCATCATATAGTCGTTCAGGCCAATTTATGATACTTCCACCATTATCTGGGTAGATTTGAACTCCACAAATATATGATCCATCTCTTGAATAATACCTATGTTCAAAAACAGGAACCACATCAGCATCTACTCGATATGTGTTCTCATGTAAATCAAACGCTTTATTTCCTCTGTGGACCGCTGCTCGCCCATAATAATTTACGAGAGCAATTTCTACCTCATCTTTAAATTCTCTATATGTATGATCACTATCGATATTACCAAAATCAGATTGAGACATCCCTTCTGGATAATCTGGATAGAATGTATTTCCTGTATATAAAATACCAATATCTACGTCACTATCTTGTTTGACGTTTACTCTATTACGATACGACCCCTGTACGTATACTTTTGATTTTGTACACAGCCTGTCGTCTGCACTCAATGCATTTTTTATTGAGCTTATGGTCCTTTCAAGTCGCTCGCTTTCAGTCGCACCTGACGACTGCGCCCAAGTTGAAAATATTGTCTCCCATTCACGGCTCATGATCCATCCCTGATTTTATTTAAAGTTAACATTTAGTTGTTCCCATGAATCAAGCGCCTGCCATTTTTTATTTGCTTGGTCAAAAGAAGATATAAGTTCATTTGAACTGACTTGTTTGACTTTAATATATCCACGGGTTGCTGCCTGAGTCCAAAAGTGACCTTCTAAATATTTCGTGGCACCATCTTCTATTAAGTCTAATTCAGCAGCGCCCTGTCTTGATCCATGATCACCGGTTCCTACTCGTTTTTCCGAAAAAAGATATGCCAAGAGTTTGATACCCTTTGAGTCATCAAAAATTAGAGTTTCAACGTATGATTCAGTTTTTTGACGATCTGTAAATGCTAGAACAGAAATAGAAAACCAATACTGACGGATTACTAGAACAAATTTCTTCGGTGGATTTTCTACGCCCTCTTCATTTTTCCAATCGGATTCAAATTCACCAAGCCATGTTCCATTAACCTATCTTCGTCACCTTGATCTCTCCAAGTCATTGATTTATGGTTCGCATTAAATTTTCATCATAAAAATTCCTTTAGAATCAATGGTGTTTTTTTTGAGGGTCTCTGTAGTGCCATCTTAACTTGCTCTGCCCCTTGATTTTCCCTGGTTTTTCACCGATGCTAGTGGTATGTATATTCGAAGAACCAAAACAAAAAGCCTTGAAGACGGCTCAGCTTATTTCACTTACCGCATTGTAGAATCTGTGCGTATAGGAAAACAAGTCAAGCAACGTACATTGCTCAACATAGGTGCGGACTTTACGATTGATAAAAAGTACTGGCCCTTGCTGACGGCCAGAATTGAACAATTACAGCAAGGTTCGGAACCACATCAGGAAGAGCTATTCAATTTAGCCGATGATTTAAATCAACTTCTGGAAGCAACAGCCCAGCGCTATAGCTCACTGATGACTGCAAAACTGTCACAACCGCTAGATTCAAAAACAACAACGCGAGATTTTCATCATGTCGATATTAATCATGTCGAAGCCATTAATGCCCGTAGTATTGGTGTTGAAACCCTGGCACTGCATGCCGCACAGCAGTTACAGCTAGACGAAAAACTCATGGCGCTGGGCTTTAATAAAGTAGATACGGCGACGGCCCTGGGCACTATCATAGGACGTATGGTTTCACCCGGCAGTGAACTGCAAACACATGACTGGTTGCAAAATCGAACAGGCCTGGGCGAATTACTGGGTCATGACTACGGTAACACCAGCCTGACGCGATTATATACAGTCAGTGACAAGCTACTCAAACATCAGGCAACTCTTGAATCTTTTCTGGCTGACCGTGAGCAGACGTTGTTCAATTTAAACCGCAAGATTGTATTGTACGATCTGACCAATACTTATTTTGAAGGCCAGTGCGCCCGACACCCAAAAGCGAAATTCGGTCGCTCTAAAGAGAAACACACGGATTGCCCATTGGTTACCCTGGGACTGGTTCTGGATGGTGACGGCTTTCCATTGAGTAGTCAGGTTTTTCCAGGCAACGCCAGTGAGCCCGCAACCTTGAAACTGATGCTTGACGAACTGCGAGACAAGGATCCCTTTCATCAAATAAAGCCGGTGGTTATCATGGATGCCGGCATTGCCAGTGCTAACAATGTTACCTGGTTAATCGAACAAGACTATCATTATCTCGTCGTCAGTCGAGAACAACACGTAAAAAACCCAAGAGATCAGGAAACTCCGATAACGGTCAGGGATACCCAGAACAGCAATGTTGTTGTTTATCGTGACATTGATCAAGAAACCGGGGAAATCCGACTCTATTGTCATTCAGAACAAAAAGCAAAAAAAGAACAAAGTATCCGTAACCGCTTCCATGCTCGTCTGGAAGAGGCTCTGACAAATCTACACACAGGTCTGAGCAAAAAAGGCACCCTTAAAAAATATGACAAAATACTGGAACGTATCGGCCGGCTACGCGAAAAACATAGCCGTGTTGCTGCAGACTACACCATCAACGTTATAGCTGATGACAAACAAAACAAAGCCACCGGTATCGAATGGCAACGTAAACCTGAAAGTGACCAAAAAGATAGGCATTGTGGTGTTTACTGCCTAAGAACGAATATTCCCGACTGGTCGGAAGAACAGTTATGGCTAACCTATACCATACTGACCGAGATTGAAGCGACCTTTAGAAGCTTGAAAACCGAACTAGGCTTGCGTCCTGTCTATCACCAGAAAGAAGAACGAGTTACCGGGCACCTATTCATCACATTATTAGCTTACCACCTGGTACATGCACTGCGTTACCAACTTAGATTGCAGGACATCCATCTAAGCTGGGAAAGCATTCGCAACAGGATGTCGACCCAGCAACGTATAACCATTACTTTGCCCACGGATAACGATACAATCATTCACCTGCGAACCACAAGCAAAGCAGAAA
>LWTL01000092.1 GCA_002101235.1 Cycloclasticus sp. symbiont of Bathymodiolus heckerae
AATATATAATCGGGTACTACAGCCAAGTCAGGCCTCATCAACATAACAATGGCTTATCGCCAAATGTTGCGGAGAAAAACTACTGGGCTGAATACAAAACTGTGGCCAAATTTACTTGACCACTACAGATAGTAGTATTTCTATTGAAGATTTGATTGATATTGATTGTTTTGTAGAAGCCGTCAATAAAGTTCTAGAGGTAATTCCTGTTGACCTTCCTAAGTTAAAAAAGAGCGAAGTAATCGCTCCCGGTAGAGTTGAAAAACTTAAAGTATTTTCTGAGAAAAATAATATAACCCCGATATGTAAGATTGCGATAGCCTATGAGCTGTTGGATATAGCTACACAAGATGCAACGAAGTCAATATTGAGTGCAGAGTTTTCTAGTGAATTGAAAGCAATACATGAAGGAATCGTTGTTGCGTTAGATATTAATTATTAGTTATAAGAAATCTAGAGGTAAAATAGCGTGATTTAATGAGCTTGTCGCTGATTCCCTTTATCTCGCTAGTAAATTATTGATTTCCGGATAAGTAAGCGCGTTGTTTGAGCATAGCGAGTTTAGCGTGAGCCCGAAAAGCAATTATTTACTGAGATTAGTGTACCCTTTTCTTTGTTTCGTTTATTTTGGGTAAGCAAAAGAAATGAAAGCCCTCGCGGCAGCGAAAAGTCAGATTATTCATCGAACTTGATATAATTACCACCAATGAATGCCCCACAAAAGAAGATGCCCAAACCTATTCGGCCCGAAAACGATGACTGTTGTGGCGGCGGTGGTTGTTGCCCTTGTGTTTGGGATACCTATTTCAATCAGCTTGATCTATGGGAAGAGCAAGAAGCTAAAAAGAAATCAAGCGGAGCAAATAAGGAACAAGACTAGCGGTTTCTCTTCGTGCCGGTTCAGTGTAAAATTACGCCTTTCAAATCAATGCGCTGTGCCTTGATTTCAAACTCACTAACTACGTAATTATCATGAGCCAATCACCTACTCGTCAAACACTGGCTAACGCCATTCGTGTCCTTAGTATGGACGCTGTTCAACAAGCTAACTCTGGTCACCCTGGTGCACCGATGGGTATGGCGGATATTGCAGAAGTGTTATGGAATGACTTCTTATCGCATAATCCGGCTAACCCACATTGGGTGAATCGCGATCGTTTTATTTTATCGAACGGGCACGGTTCAATGTTGTTGTACTCCTTACTGCATTTGTCCGGTTACGATTTAGACATTGAAGAGTTACGTAATTTCCGTCAGCTACATTCAAAAACGCCAGGGCATCCTGAATACGGTTATGCGCCAGGTGTTGAAACAACGACAGGCCCTTTAGGCCAAGGCATCACTAATGCAGTGGGCATGGCGTTAGCTGAGAAAGTTTTAGCTGCACAATTTAATAAACCAAACCTTGATGTGATTGATCATTACACCTACACATTTATGGGCGATGGTTGTTTGATGGAAGGTATTTCACACGAAGCGTGTTCATATGCGGGAACATTGGGTTTGGGTAAATTAATTGCTTTTTGGGACGATAATGGCATTTCTATTGATGGCAACGTGGAAGGCTGGTTTACCGATGACACCCCCGCACGTTTTGAAGCGTATGGCTGGCATGTGGTAAGTGGTGTTGATGGCCATAATGCCGAAGATATTAAGCAAGCGATTAAACAAGCGCAAGCAGAAACAAAGAAACCAACGTTGATCTGTTGTAAAACAGTGATTGGTTCAGGTTCGCCTAATAAAGAAGGCACTCACCATGTGCACGGTGCGCCATTAGGTGCTGAAGAAATTGCCGCTACACGTAAGGTTTTAGGTTGGACTGCGCCGGCGTTTGAAATACCGACGGATATTAAAGCAGCGTGGGATGCGAACGATAAAGGTGAGCAAGCAGAATCAAAATGGGAAGAACTGCTAGAAACATATGTAGAAGCTCATCCTGAATTAGCGGATGAATTATTGCGCCGTTTATCGGGCGAGTTAGCGGCAGATTGGGGCGAAAAATCTTCAGCCTTTATTCAAGCAACACAAGAAAAAGGCGAAACGATTGCATCGCGTAAAGCATCACTCAATACACTGAACGCATACGGCCCGTTATTACCTGAATTTCTAGGTGGTTCAGCCGATTTAACTGGCTCGAACTTAACGGAATGGGTGGGTTGTACGGATGTAGACGGCACAAATGCCAACGGCAACTACTTGCATTATGGCGTACGTGAATTTGGTATGAGTGCTATTCAAAATGGTTTGGCTTTACACGGCGGGTTCATCCCTTACGGAGCAACGTTTTTAACCTTCTCCGATTACGCGCGTAACGCAGTGCGTATGGCGGCGCTAATGAAATTGAAAAATATTTTTGTTTACACGCATGACTCCATTGGTTTGGGTGAAGATGGCCCAACACACCAATCGGTTGAACATGTTTCAAGCTTGCGTTTAATTCCTAATTTGGACGTATGGCGCCCGTGTGATGCTGTGGAATCTGCAGTGGCATGGAAATGCGCGGTAGAAAGTGAAAACACACCGTCGGTACTTGTCTTTACTCGTCAAAATGTACAGCACCAAGAGCGTACAGCAGAACAATTAGCGTTGATAAGTAAAGGTGGCTACATATTAAAAGATTGCGAGGGTACTCCACAGGTTATTCTGATGGGTACAGGTTCAGAAGTTGAACTTGCAACAGCAGCGGCAGAAACATTAACAGCTGATGGTATTAAAGTTCGTGTGGTTTCTATGCCTTGTGTGGACCTTTTTGATAAACAAGATGCAGACTATAAAGAATCAGTTTTACCTGTAGCTGTTACTGCAAGAGCGGCGATTGAAGCGGGCGCAACAGGTTTGTGGTACAAATATGTTGGTTTGAATGGTGCAGTTATTGGTATGGATTGTTTCGGTGAGTCGGCTCCTGCTAAAGAGTTATTCGAACACTTCGGCATTACGGCAGAAAAATTGGCTGAGGCTGCAAAAGGTTTAATTTAGCGTCCAACAAATGGCAATACGCATAGCGATAAATGGATTTGGCCGCATTGGGCGTAGTGTGCTTAGGGCTTTGTATGAGTCTCAGCGGCAAGGCAGCATTCAGATTGTTGCTATAAATGATGTGGCGGCGATTGAAGCGTCGGTTGCTCAACTGAAAGATGATGACCTTGACGCTTCGCTAAACGTTAGTTTTAGCGAGCAAACGCTCACGGTTGCGGGCGATGATATTGAATATCTATCGCAAGTGAACCCCGTTAAATTACCGTGGAAAGCGCTGGATATTGATGTCGTGCTGGAATGCAGTGGGCAATTTACGCAAGCGGAACCGGCGCATATGCACATTCTTGCAGGTGCAAAAAAAGTACTTATCTCAGCCCTTTCGGATGAAAAAGTGGATGCGACGGTTGTGTTTGGCTTGAATGAGTCTGATTTAAAGCCTGAACATAAAATTGTTTCTAATGGCTCGTGTACGCTTAATTGTTTGGCACATGTCGCGAAGATTTTAGATGATACAGTGGGCATTGAGAGCGGTTTAAGCACGACGTTGCATGCATACGATAGTGAGAACAAGGACGCATCAAAGAGCAATGCACTAACCCCTATAAAAACACGCTCGCCAGGATCGATAGGTTTGGTATTGCCGAATTTGAATGGGAAGCTAGACGGTGTGTCGGTCCGTATTCCCACGCTTAATGTCGCACTGCTTGATTTAACCATTCGTACCAAAAAAGAAACGAGTGTTAATGAAATTAATACGCTAATGACAACGGCTATGAAAAATTCGGGTAGCCTTTTTGAATGTAATGACAAGCCTGTAACGTCGGCGGCATTTCATCATCATGCAGCATCATGCATTTTTGATACAACGCAAACAAAAGTAGCGCAAGGCCGTTTGGTTAAAGTGGGTATGTGGTTTGATAATGAGTGGGCGTTTTCAAACCGAATGCTGGATACAGCTGAAGCGATGATGGCATGTTAATGCTAAATAAAACAAAGGCCTGATGGTCGCATATAAAAATAGGAATTGAAATGACGATCACCAAAATGCAAGACTTAGACTTATCAGGCAAGCGCGTACTTATCCGTGAAGATTTCAATGTGCCTATTAAAGACGGTGTTGTTATGAGTGATGCAAGAATTCGCGCAAGTTTGCCAACGATTCAGCAAGCTCATGCAGCGGGCGCAGTTGTTTTATTAATGTCACATATTGGCCGCCCAACAGAAGGCCAGTATGACGAAGCCGTCAGCTTAAAGCCGGTTGCAGATCATTTAGCAAAGCTTCTGGATTTACCGGTTCGCTTAGAAAAAAACTGGCTTGATGGCGTTAATACGCAACCTGGCGACATCGTATTATGTGAAAACGTGCGTTTTAATATGGGCGAGAAAAAAGATGACGAGGTCTTATCGAAAAAGATGGCAGCATTATGCGATGTGTTTGTTATGGATGCTTTTGGTACAGCGCATAGAGCGCAAGCCTCTACACATGGTGTAGCGAAGTTTGCACCTGTTGCCTGCGCAGGCCCGCTATTAGTGGCTGAATTAGATGCGTTAGGTAAAGCGCTGCTTGAGCCAGCTCAACCTATGTTGGCGATTGTGGGTGGTGCAAAAGTATCGACAAAATTGACTGTTTTAGATTCTATGTTAGATAAGGTGGATCAATTGATTGTTGGTGGCGGTATTGCTAATACCTTTATTGCGGCGCAAGGCCACTGTGTAGGTAAATCGTTGTATGAACCCGATTTGATTGATCAAGCAAAAGCGTTGATGGAAAAGGCAGAGAAAAATGGAGCGAGTATTCCCGTACCTGTGGATGTTGTGTGCGGTAAAGCGTTTTCAGAATCAGCACAAGCAACGGTTAAATTGGTTGCAGATGTAGATGAAGATGACTTGATCTTAGATGTGGGACCGCAAACCGCTAAACAGTATGCTGATATGGTTAAAAAAGCAGGCACGATTGTGTGGAATGGCCCTTTAGGCGTGTTCGAATTTGATCAATTTGCAGGTGGTACAAAAACATTGGCGATTGCTATTGCCGATAGTGAAGGGTTCTCAATTGCCGGCGGTGGAGACACATTAGCAGCAGTGGATAAGTATGGAATTGCTGAAAAAGTGTCTTATATTTCTACAGGCGGCGGAGCCTTTCTTGAATTCCTAGAAGGTAAGGATTTACCTGCTGTAACAGTTTTGCAGGGACGTAATAAATAACCTACAAGTAGTTTTGGTCGTTGCGATTATTAGGTCGACCAGTATACAAATTTGGTGGGTTAATAGAGAAAATTTCTTTCTGTTTAAGTTATTTGCGACTTAGCCGATATAAAGTTTACGAATACTACTAATCCTATCAGTGCTTGAAGTGGCGCTCAAAAGACCCATGAAAAATATTAAGCGTTTCTCCCTCTATTGTTTTCTGTGCATGATGCTAATGTTTTCGTTTGCGCAAGCAGCGACATTTAAAAAAGATAAAAATAAATCCTTAGAAGTTCGTGTACTTGTCGATGTGTCAGATAGGATGAAAATCAGTGACCCTGATAATCATCGGGTGGCAGCACTTAAGTTGTTTATTAAATTATTGCCGAATAATGCTAATGCAGGCATTTGGATGTTCGACGGATCTACAACGGAAGTGATTAAAACAGCGAAGTCTGGTTTTTCATGGAAAGCGCAAGCGCTAAAGAATTTAGATAAAGTCCACTCGGACGGAAAAACGGCAGATATAGAACGGGCAATAGCAGTTGCCTCTTTAGATTGGATAACCGAAAACAAAAATGAAAGTCGGCATATTGTTTTATTAACGGACGGCAAAATAACATCAGGTAGGAGCAAGGCAGAGAACGTTGCTTCAAAAGACCGCGTTTTACAGTATCAAGTAACACGGTTGAAAGCAGCAGGTGTGAGCGTTCATACAGTAGGTTTTTCAGAGGATGCGGACGTAGAATTTTTAGATGCCATTGCCAGCGAAACACTGGGTTGGTTTGATGTGGCGAAAACGGCGGAACAACTCGAGCGCACACTATTACGCGTTAATAAGCGTTTAGTTGAAAAAAACAGTATTCCTTTAGTGGCTAATAAATTTGTAGTTGATGATAGCGTTCGCCAATTCACAGCGGTTGTTTTTAGAAAGAAAGGTTTTGGTTCCACACAGTTAGATGACCCGGAAGGGATGGATTTTGGGCGAAGTAGTGACCGTTTTGGGGTCACGTGGCATAGGGAGAAGAAGTTTGACATTGTGACCGTTAGTAAGCCTATGGAAGGTGAATGGCGGCTTATAGCGCCGGCAGATTCAAATAATGAGATTTTCATTACAACGAACATGCAAATGGCCGTTGAAAAGATGCCAAAAGAAATCTTCGCAGATGGTGATACTCGAATAAGGATGTTGATGACGGATAGGGGTAAATTGCTAACAAACAACAATATGCTCAGTGTTATTGAGGCGACAGTCGAGGTGACCAATAAGAGGGGCGATAAAGATATATATCCGATGGAGCAAGACATGATTACCGGCGGATATTTTTTTGTTGATTTAGGGAAAGATTTAAAGGTTGGGCCTTATGAAATGACCGTTAGGGCAAAGGGGAATACTTTTGAGCGGATAGAGACGTTATCTTTTCACGTAAAGCCCAAGCCCAAAATTAATTATGTAGAAATCAATCCGGCATTCGATAAAGTGTTGGCAGATGCAGGCATTGTGTTGCCAGCGGAAGGGGTGACCGATGCGGAAATTTTGCAGTGCCCAGATTTGTCAAAAATAATAGTGGGCGGTGATGTTGTACTGCCAGTAGAAGAGCCAGAGGAAGAAGAGACAAGCTGGATGATAGTGGGGAGCATTGTGTTGTTGGTTAATCTTTTATTAGCGGCGGCTGGTTTCTTCGGGTGGAAATTTTATAAAAAGAAAACAGCGGAAGATGATGAGTTATTAACTAAGAAACTATCAACATGAGTAGTGGGTTATGAATGCAGGTTTTACCGGTGCGAATGAGGGCTTTTAAATCAGTAAGCAAACAAACGGAGAATATTAGATGAGTAGCAGTTTTCTCATTATATTAGTTGAGCTTCTTTTAGTTTTAGTGGGAGGCGGTGGCTTCTTATTATTCAAAGCATATAAGAAAAAAGAAGTGACGAGGAATCAATTAGTCGCTTTATTGCGAAAAGTCGTTAATGAAAGTCCAGACAGAAAAGTCAAGCTAGCGGGCACATTTAAGTCATTAGGTGTGGCCGATGCGCAGGCAGAGCAGAGTGCTGGGCAGCTTGTTGATGCGGAAGAGACATGTGTGAAGAAATTTATTTCTACACAGTTAAAGCAGCAGGAAGATGACATTGCATTTTTTCATGAAGCTGTTTACGAACTATCCGCGGTGCATATGGGCGTTAATATGTTGAATGCTGAAAGTATGCCGACAGTAGCGCCTGCGACTATTAGTGAAGAGCCTCCTGCTCTATTCTCAGAGGAACCGAAAGAAGAGAGTTTGGGTTCAGGGTTAGAGGATGATGATATAGAAGTGTCGCTTGATTTAGATGACCTTGAAGAACTGTCAGAACCAGAACCAGAACCAGAACCAGAGCCAGAGCCAGAGCCAGAGCCAGAGCCAGAGCCAGAGCCAGAGCCAGAGCCAGAACCAGAACCAGAGCCAGAACCAGAACCAGAACCAGAACCAGAACCAGAACCAGAGCCAGAGCCAGAGCCAGAGCCTGAACCAGAGCCTGAACTGTAGTGGCATAGTTAAGTTGGCCACCTAATTAGAGGTGATATTATTCATCTCAAGATAAAAAGGTGAGCGCATGATGAGAAGAAGCAGACCAACATTTACCCCTGAATTTAGGCTTGAAGCAGCAT
>LWTL01000093.1 GCA_002101235.1 Cycloclasticus sp. symbiont of Bathymodiolus heckerae
TCTTCTGGATAGCGTTTTCCACGCATAATTATTCACCTTCTTTGTTAAGTTAATTATAACTATAGAAAGTGTCTAGTAAAGTGGTGGCAGCTCATAATGCCCGCACCAATCATTGAGTCACCTTCAGCACGTACAAAAAATGTATCTGCTGGTTTATTAATTAGCATTTCGTTTAAGTCTAAACGCTTTTCAACATAATCATCTGCAGCAGTTGGGTAGCCTGCAGCAACACTGACTCCGTAAAAAGGAATAGAGGGCACAACAGCATCATTATGAGGAACAAAAACATTCGGGTAATCGGTTACGTCACCAGCCACTTGTTTCTTCTTATAGTCCAGCAACTGAGTAACCGTTGCAACTAAGCTCTCTGGAATCCTAATCGCTTTTGTTGGCTCGCCGTACACAGATGAACCTTTCTTTCGCCCAGCACCTGCCCTAAGCCCACCACGCGCTATTGTTTCTTTATCCATCGTTAAAAGCCTTTTTTAAACATGCTATTTTGATTATCGTACATAAATCAAATATAACTGTAAAGAGTTTCAAAGTTATCCACTAAAACTGTGGGTAACTTTGTGGAAAAGCAACTTGAAAAAGAATCGACCAAGTAGCTATATCGTCTTACAAGAATTGTTTAGTTATTGACCACTATATGCCATTTTAAATTACGCAATCTTGAACCCTATGCTGTTGAACGCCTAGCCCTTCGACTTCTGCAACAACCTCATTTCCCTCTTTTAAAAAGACAGGCGGCTGCATACCCATACCAACTCCCTCTGGAGTTCCTGTAAAAATAAGGTCACCTGGGTGCAAGCTCATAAACTCATTAATATAACTCACCAACTTTTTAACCGAATGAATCATTTTACTCGTATTACTCGACTGCATACGTCGACCATCTACATCCAAATGGAGGCCACAAGATTGATACGTTTTAAATTCATCTATGGTCACTAAATATGGCCCTATTGGCGCAAACGTATCAGCACTTTTACCTTTAAGCCATTGCCCGCTCCTGTTTTTCTGAAACTCCCTTTCTGATACATCAATACCCGTACAAAAACCCGCAATATGCGCTTCAACGTCATCCTCAGCAATATACTTGGCGTGCTTCCCTATCACAATGACCAGCTCAACCTCCCAATCAACTTTGGTCGCATTCTTAGGCCGTTCAATCGGATCAAATGGGCCTGATAGAGAACTGACCGCCTTAGTAAATAACACAGGTTCAGCTTGCTGCTTAGAGCCTGTTTCTTTTATGTGCTCGTCATAATTTAAACCCACAGCAATAATTTTACCCGGGCGCAACAAGGGCGCACCTATACGAATATTTTTGTCATTAATAATCGGCAACCCTTCAACATCAACACCATGTAACAAATTCAAACCACTTTTTGCCAAAAAGTCTGATGAAATAACACCACACACTCCCTTTAAAGATCGAAGGTTATTTTGCTTATCTACAAGAGCGGGAATTTCTTGCCCAACAGGACCAACATTCAAAAGTTTCATAATAAGTTTTTTTGATCTATTATTCGTTTAATCATAGCGGTTAAATACTATAACTTGCGGGACTCGCAAGACAGTTATTTTCACCTTAAAAGCAAGGAAAAATGAGAAAGTCACTGATTCAAACACTATACAAGAGGCTTCCACAACATCTATACGACCTACCATTTATATAACACTAGTAAAGCCTGCTAAACTGTGAATAATGAAGCGTAGGTAGTAAGCTTTCATGGCCATTTCCCTCGCTATAAGAAACACGCTGTTTATGAACTCAAAGACGATTAACGTTTTATTGGTAGACGATCACGAGCTAGTTCGCTCAGGTATCGAATACCTTTTGAATGCCGATCCAGACATCACCGTTACCGCTGTTGCATCATCAGGTGAGGAAGCCATCGATCTTGCCGAACGCCTTCAGCCTGACGTTATCCTCATGGACTTAAATATGCCCGGCATAGGTGGTTCAATAGCCACCAAACATATTGTAAAGCAAACCCCCAATGCCAAAATCATTGCCCTCAGTGTCTACGATGATGGGCCTATTCCACATCAAGCTATTCAATTTGGCGCAAAAGGATACATCAATAAAGGTTGCCCTGTAGAAGAAATGATTAAAGCCATCATGATGGTTTATCAAGGCAAAAACTACCTTTCATCTGCTGTCGCAACCAACCTCATGTTCAACAGCCAAGAGCCTGAAAAAGATTTATTTAGCCACCTTAGTAGTCGAGAATTACAAATTGTAGTTAAAATTGTTGATGGGCATAAAATTCCTGATATTGCCGATGCCTTAGCAATCAGCCCCAAAACAGTCAACACACACCGCTACCGTGTCCATGAGAAGCTTGGTATTAACAACGATATTGAACTCGTCCGCCTTGCGCTTGACCACGGATTACTAAAAAACATTTAGTTTTTTAAGCTTTCCACTCGTTTTACATTCAATCATAGGTTAAAATTCGCGCTCAATTTGATTGCCTGGGTGGTGAAATTGGTAGACACACGGGACTTAAAATCCCGCGACCTTAACAGTCGTGCCGGTTCGATTCCGGCCCCAGGCACCATTTATAGCAAAGACTTAGTTCATTTTGGACTAGGTCTTTTTTATTGCCTGAAAAGTACACTGTGTCAGGATTGTGTCAAAACTATTTTCCTTCGATCGAAATGTTATCGGCATACCTAGCTAAATGCTCAGGTGCTAAATGCGCATATTTCTCTACCATAGCCAATGTTTTCTAGCCGCCTAGTTCTTTTAAAACGTATAGCGGGGTACCATTTTGAACGTGCCAATTAACCCCTAAAGTGGGTCAGTTTTGCATGCTTATTAACAATCAAAGTGAATACCGGGAAGCACTAAACTACCTATGTATTTCGCATATATAGCCTACCACCAGCTATTTATTCTAATACTTCTCGATCATTTAGCGACTGTATTGGTCGATTATTATCATGCCCTAAAGTATGCGTGAATAAATCAATTTGTTCTTTCGACGCTTCAAGGCTATCTTTTAATACATGCCAACGAACGCCCTCTGAACACGGAGGTGTTGTTAACGACCCAGTAAAGCGATAGTAGTCTTTATTGTCAGGCAACAAATTAGCCGCTTGAATGTTTTCATATAGGCCTATTTTCTCGCCCGCTTTCTTTGGCATGCCTTTCCATGCTTTTTGAAGCACTTCATTTTTCGCCCCTTCTCTAAACATAACCGCAACAACCGCTAATTCTCCGTCACTAGCCGCATGAACATAATGGGCCTCTAGAGGAAATGACTCACCCTTGATGTGGTTCTCACTTGGCGCGTGAAAATGAAATTGTTTGAGTTCGAAAGTTTTCCCATCAAGCTTTATTCCACTCCCTGCTTGATAGTTCACTTGAATGGTATGGCCGTTGTTTAGCACTTCATTCCCGCCAGCCAAATAATCAAATTCTATAGGGGTTAAATCTGTTTCAATAAAACCAGTTAGATTTACCGGGGACTGACTTTTACCATTACAAGCATAATAATCAGCACTTAATTGCGCCCAATTATCTGGCCCTTTTTTCCCAGAGTAACTCCATTGTGTGCCTGATCCAGCAAAAACTGCTGTAGAAAGCGAAGCAATTGATAGTGATAATAATAATTTATTCATAATAACCTTCTTTGATTTATTTAAATGTTTGGCATCTTGTTTATTCATTGCTCGACGTGGCACCCAATAAGTGAAGCAAACTGGTGAATAAGTTAAATATCGACACATACAACGTTACTGTAGCCATAATGTAATTTGTCTCACCTCCATGAATAATATTGCTTGTCTCATATAAAATAAGACCTCCCATTAACAAAACAAACATTGCTGAAACAGCAAGAGATAACGATGGTATCTCAAGAAAAACTGCTGCTAAGCCGGCAATAAAAGCGACAACAATACCCACCACAACAAAACCACCAATAAAGCTAAAGTTTTTGCGTGACGAAATGGCATACCCAGACAGACCAAGAAAAATAGTCCCTGTGCCAGCCATAGCCATCATTACAATTTGCCCTCCATTCGCTAATGAAAGGTAGGTGTTTAGAATCGGCCCAAGCGTGTACCCCATAAACCCGGTTAAGGCAAAAACACAGGCGATACCAACAGCACTATTTTTAAACTTGCTCGTTAAAAACAGCAGTCCAAAGTAGCCACCTAACGTTATAACAATACCGGGGGAAGGCAAGTTAAGGCTCATTGCCACAGCGGCCACAACGCCACTAAAGAACAGTGTTGCCGATAAAAGTAGATACGTACTTCGTAGAACCTTATTAATGCCCAGGCTTAATGTTTTTGGTTCATTATCTTTATATATGTTTACCGTACTCATGCTGGACTCCTTCCGCATTCAGCTACAGGGTGCCTTATTGATTTTCTATCAAGCTTTAACCTGTCTCGTTGACGCTTAAGCCTTTTCTTTAACGCTCGAACAGATCGATCAAGCGCATTATTTATCGCTGCATACATATTACTTTTTGTTCCTTCAACTATTATGTCGGGCAAACCTTCTACAACCATTTGAACGTGGCAGCGTTTGTCATTACCTCCTCTCGGCCCGTTTACATCAGACAATCGAATCGTTACTGCATGCATCCGATCTTCAAATGAAGACAGGGCACCGGCTAGCTTCTCTTTAGTAAATACTTTCAATGATTTCGTTAATCTAAACGATTTTGTTTGTACGTTAATATTCAAGTAGTTCTCCTTCCTTTATCTAGAAAAATAAGTAACGCAACTGTAAATCAAACAAATAGTTAGTAAAAGTCGAATAATCTTGATAAACTCATCGAAAATAACGAACTTAAAGGAAGGCATGAATTATAAGCATTTACATTATTTTTGGGTTGTTGCAAAAGAAGGTAGCATTGCAAAGGCAAGTAATCGCTTACACGTCACCCCCCAAACAATTAGCGGCCAACTAAGTTTGCTTGAAAGTGCTTTATCCGTAGAGCTGTTTGTTAAAGCGGGACGAAATATCGAGATGACGGAAACAGGGCGCCTAGTTCTAAATTATGCAGATGAGATATTCTCATTAGGTAGCGAACTAGAACAAGTGTTACATAACGAGCCTGAAGGCAGACCACAACTGTTCCGTGTGGGCGTAGCTGATGTCGTTCCAAAATCAATTGCCCAGCGTATTTTATTACCGGCTTTGCAAATGCCCGAGCCAACTCGAATGATTTGTAAAGAGACGGGGCTAGATAGTTTATTGGCTGAACTTTCTATTCATCGTTTAGATTTAGTTCTCGCGGATAGGCCAATTCCTCCCAATATTAGCACACGAGGCTTTAGCCATAAGCTTGGCGAATGTTCCGTAAGTTTTTTCGCAACAAAGTCACTAATAGATCAATTTAACCGACCTTTTCCTCAATGCTTAAACGGAGCACCTATTTTATTACCTAGCTTAGGCAACCAATTACGTGCCGACCTTGATCAGTGGCTCAGTAAGTCCCGAATACACCCCAAAATAGTAGCCGAGTTTGACGATAGCGCTTTAATGAAGTCCTTTGGTCAAGAAGGCGTTGGAATCTTTGTTGCGCCTACTGTTATCAGTAACGAAGTTGAAGAGCACTTTAAGGTAACGGCCATAGGCCAAGTTGAGGAGATAAAGGAATCTTTTTATGCGATATCAGTTGAAAGACGCGTTTCAAACGCCATCACTTCTGCGGTCATAAAAGCCGCAAACAGTACTTTATTTAGCTAAGAATCTCTATTAGGAGACATACGTTATGTTAGATGAGTTTATAAAAAAAGAATCTGCAAGCGGGATTTTATTAATATTTTCAACCATATTGGCACTGCTATTTAGCAACAGCTTTATGTCTCCAGTATATGAATACTTCCTACATATTCCCGTTGAAATTCGCATAGGTCCTTTGGAGCTTGATAAGTCGCTATATCATTGGGTAAATGATGGCTTAATGGCTATTTTCTTCTTATTGATTGGCTTAGAAGTAAAACGAGAAATACTAGGCGGGCACTTATCATCTATCAGCAAGATAGCATTACCAGGCTTTGCCGCCATTGGGGGAATGGTTGTTCCTGCCCTTATTTATTACTATTTCAATAAAGATAACCCAATAGCCGTAGATGGCTGGGCCATACCAACCGCTACAGACATTTCTTTTGCGCTAGGCATCTTGTCATTATTAGGCGATCGGGTTCCTATATCACTTAAGGTGTTTTTAATGGCGCTAGCCATCATTGATGATTTAGGTGCTATCGTCATCATTGCCATTTTTTATACCTCCGACTTATCCACCTTATCAATCACTGTAGCAACGTTTTCTTTATTAACTCTTATTGCGCTTAATGCCTTCGGTGTCAGCAAGAAGGCTGCATACTTTATAGTCGGAACGGTACTTTGGATTAGCGTTCTTAAATCGGGCGTACATGCAACGTTGGCTGGTGTAGCATTGGCTTTTACGATACCGATGAAAGCTAAAGATGAAAACCAACAACTCTTCTCACCCCTAGAAGAAATAGAGCACGGCTTACATTTTTGGGTAGCCTTCTTTATTTTGCCCCTCTTCGCCTTTGTAAATGCCGGCGTTAATGTAACGGATATTTCATTTAACCAAATGTCTGATTCTGTGCCTGTAGGTATTATGTTGGGCTTATTTGTAGGCAAACAATTAGGCGTTTTCGGGTTTAGCTGGTTGGCCATAAAAATGAACTTAGCAACCCTCCCCGAAGATAGTAATTGGTTACAGTTATACGGCGTATCTATACTCACAGGGATTGGTTTCACAATGAGCTTATTCATTGTTTCATTAGCCTTCACTGACGATAGTCTCTTTCAATACACGGATAAACTTGCAATCCTGATCGGCTCTTTTGCATCCGGCATTATTGGTTACTTGATTCTTAAACTTTGCCCGCGCGCACCGGCATAGCGCTCCATATAGCCCATGCCTTCTGGTTACCTTGCAGATTTAATTGTTTTATTAATTGCGGCCGTTGCTGTTGTCCCGGTTTGCCAAGCACTTAAGTTAGGCGCAATCCCTGGCTTTTTACTTGCCGGTCTTATCGTAGGCCCTTCTGGTCTAGAGTTGATTAGCAATCAAGTCGAAATAAGCCACTTGGCAGAAATTGGGATCGCCTTCTTATTATTTGTAATTGGGATAGAGCTGAAACCATCACGTCTTTGGAAAATGAAGCGCATGGTTTTTGGATTAGGCTCGCTACAGGTTCTTATAACAGGCAGCACTTTAGCGGCTATTGCTTTCTATATTTTTGGCGTTTCGTTTAAAGCAGCCGCAATTATAGGCCCAGCGTTAGCGTTATCATCAACGGCGTTTGTTCTCCAATTACTCAGTGAACAGCAAGCACTCAAATCTTCATTTGGAAGGACTTCTTTTTCTATTCTTTTGCTGCAAGACTTAGCGGTTGTCCCTCTGCTCGCTCTTGTTTCATTATTAGAAATGCCAAACTTAACGGTAGGGGACGACATTGGGTTGGCGTTAGCTGAAGCCATCATCATTTTACTATTTGTCATTTTATCAGGCCGTTATTTTTTACACCCAATACTTCACCAAATTGCACAAACAAAAATACCAGAAGTGTTTACAGCATCCGCCATCCTTATTGTTCTTGGCGTTTCTATGATTGCTGAACACATTGGCCTATCAATGGCTATGGGTGCTTTTATAGCGGGCATGTTAATGTCAGACTCTTCATACAAACATCAAGTAGTCGCCGAGATTAAGCCCTTTAGAGGTTTATTATTAGGGTTATTCTTTATGTCGATGGGAATGTCTTTAGACCTTATTTTACTACTCGAGAAACCGCTACTTTCTTTAGGGTTAGTCGTATTACTGTAGTGGCATAGTTAAGTTGGCCACCTAATTAGAGGTGATATTATTCATCTCAAGATAAAAAGGTGAGCGCATGATGAGAAGAAGCAGACCAACATTTACCCCTGAATTTAGGCTTGAAGCAGCAC
>LWTL01000094.1 GCA_002101235.1 Cycloclasticus sp. symbiont of Bathymodiolus heckerae
AAAAATGGACAATGCCGATTCATAATTGGAGCCAGGCATTATCCCAACTAGACATTTATTTTGAAGGCCGCCTAGATAGCGCGCTGGAAATTTAAATTAACCCTGACACAGAATTTTGAACGGTCCCAGCCACCGTAATATGGATGACGCAAGCTACGACAGTTTCAACTTATTTTCTCAACAAGTCGGTATGTTGCTTAATAGGTTAATGTCAGCCAAGTAAAATGCATTGATCCATGGGTAACTAGCACTTTCTAAACAAGGTAGAAAAAGATAAAATACCTCCCTTAATTTATCGTAGGAGCTTTACTGATGACTAATAAGTTACCCCCATTCATAAAGGCTATTTTTGCTGTAGCCCTACTTTTTTCAACCGCAACTTACGCAACGGATAAAACAAAAATGAGCACAACAACAATTAAATTAACAACCAATCTAGGTGACATTACATTAGAACTGGATGCTGAAAAAGCACCAAACACGGTAAAAAACTTTGTTACTTATGTAGAAGAAGGTTTTTACGAAGGCATTATCTTCCATCGTATTATTCCTAATTTCATGGCACAAGGTGGTGGTTTCACTACTGATTTTAAACAAAAAAGCACCAATGACCAAATTCAAAATGAAGCTGATAATGGCTTGAAAAATGATCGCGGCACAATTGCTATGGCAAGAACTGGCGACCCGCACTCAGCAACAGGTCAATTTTTCATTAACCTAGGAGACAATGGGTTCTTAAACCATTCTTCTAAAACACAGCAAGGTTGGGGCTATGCTGTTTTTGGTAAAGTAACTGAAGGTATGGATGTTGTTGATAAAATGGCTGCAATCCCAACAGGATCAGGCGGCATGTTCCCAACAGATGTGCCACAAGAAGAAGTTATTATTGAAAAAGCTGAAGTTGTTAAGTAATTAGTGAATCAACATATTCACTTTATTTCAGATTTACACCTAACGCAGGATAGGCCGGAGAATACACAGCGGTTTTTGGCCTATATTGAGGCGTTGGGTAGTGATGTGTCCGATCTTTACATATTAGGCGATCTTTTTGATGTATGGGTAGGTGATGACGACCCTACCCCACCTAATAATATAGTGAAAGAAAAGCTAAGCGACTTAACGGCTAAAGGTACTCAAGTACACTTTTTAGCCGGTAACCGCGACTTCCTTATTGGCCAAGAATTTTTTAATACAACGGGCGTTACTTGCCTTGAGGATGAGGTTGTTATTGACCTGTTTGGTACACAAACATTGTTAATGCATGGCGATTTGCTGTGTACAGATGATGTTGAGTACCAACAGTTCAGACGGCTCACCCATAACCCCGCATGGCAAAAAGAAGCATTGTCTAAACCGCTTAAAGAACGACTAGCCTTGGCACAACATTATCGCCAAGAAAGCCACTTGAACAAGAAAGAAAAGTCAGCCGGCATTATGGATGTTAATGAAGCCACTGTTGTTAGCGCCCTTGAAAAACACAATGTAAAACAGTTGATTCACGGGCATACGCACCGCCCTAATATTCACGACCACACCGTCAACACACAATCAGCTAAACGCTTTGTTTTAGCCGAATGGGCTAACAGTGGTAGCGTGCTTGATTGGACAGAAAAAGGTTACGACGTTATCGAGTTAGCGTAGTTTGCGCTTATCTAATTGCTCAAGCTGAGCTAACTCACTCTCTGTAAATCCTGCCCTTATGCGCAAAGGGTGATTAAAAGGCCCCAGTATTTGCCCTTTTAAATAATGTTCAACGTGTTCAAAGAAGATATCTTCACGCTCAATGTTTTCTTGCTTACAAACAAAATCTAGCCACTTTGACCCATAAGCCACATGCGTGACTTCATCTTCCAAAATAATCTCTAAAATCGCTGCCGAAGCCGTGTCTTTTTGAGCATTCAACTTATCAAGCATAGCCGGTGTCACATCCAGTCCTCGAGCCTCAAGGTAACGTGGGACCAGTGATAATCGAGCGAAGATATCTTTATCCGTTTTTACCGCCATGCTCCACAAACCGTCATGTGACGGGATGTCACCGTATTCACAATCATATGTTTTTAGGTGCTCGCACAACATAAGAAAATGTTTACACTCGTCATTCGCCACATAGAGCCAGTCCTGATAAAACTCTACCGGCATTTCTTTAAAGCGGTAAGCAATATCAAGTGCTAACTTAATAGCATTAAACTCAATATGCGCAATGGCATGAATAAAAGAGCGCTTTCCCGCCTCTGAGCCTAATCGCCTGCGCGGCACTTTTTTAGGGTGGACACATATTGGTTTAGAAGGGAATCCAACTTCAGAAATAGGCTTAATGAATCGCTCTTTTGGCTCTATAAACGACTCTGTATCTAGGCTTAATTGAAACGCTTCTCGAGTCATTTCAATCGTTTCATCTATGGACGAGGATAAGAGCGCCTTTTCAATTAAAGTAAACAGTTTAAACACCTATAAATAACAAGTAGCAAAACAGAATTTTATCGCATCTGTTGTATACTTGTTGGAACGATTAAAAATAATGAGAGTTGATGATGAGCGAATATGATTACGATGTAATTGTTGTTGGTAGTGGACCTGGCGGTGAAGGTGCGGCAATGAAAGCATGTAAGGAAGGTAAAAAAGTCGCTGTTATTGAAAAATACAAAGATGTCGGCGGTGGCTGTACGCACTGGGGAACTATCCCATCTAAAGCTCTACGCCAAGCCGTACAAAGAGTTATACAATTTAATCGTAATCGTTGGTTCAAGGAAGCTTGTGGCGGCCCTATCCAATTAACATTCCCTCAGCTTTTAAGCTCAGCAACGGACGTGATTAAAAAGCAGGTTGATATGCGTACTGGGTTTTACGAGCGCAACAACCTTGATTTAATTTATGGAACCGCTAGCTTTATAGATAATAACACTATGCAAGTGGTGCCTAATACAGCTGGGAAAACACGCAAAATTAGTGCTTCTGTATTCGTCTTAGCACCTGGTTCACATCCCTACCGTCCCGATGATGTTGATTTTAACAATCCAAATATTTTTGATAGCGACACAATTCTTAATTTAAATTTCACGCCCCGCTCTATTACCATTTATGGAGCAGGTGTTATTGGGTCTGAATACGCTTCAATTTTCCAAGGTTTAGGTGTCAAAGTTAACCTAATTAATACACAAAAAACGTTACTCGCTTTTTTGGATGAAGAAATAGTACATGCGTTGAGTCATGATATGCGCAAACAAGGTGTTGTGATTCGCTCTAACGAAGAATACGAGACTATTACAGCAGATGATAAATCGGTTGTGACCCAATTAGTGTCAGGTAAAAAGATTAAATCGGATGTTTTCTTGTGGGCCAACGGGCGGACAGGGAATTTTAAAGATTTAGCCTTAGAAAAAGTCGCTATTGAAACAAACTCACGCGGACAAATTAATGTTAATGAAAATTACCAAGTGGATGGAAAAGAGCATATTTATGCTATTGGTGACTTTATAGGTTATCCAAGTTTGGCAAGCGCCGCTTACGATCAAGGCCGTTTTTCGGCAACACATATCGTTGATGGTGTTTGTGATGCGAAGTTGGTTAAAGATATACCAACAGGCATTTATACAAACCCCGAAATCAGTTCTGTTGGGTTTACGGAAAAAGAACTGACTGAGCAAAAAATTCCATATGAAACGGGATACTCACGTTTTGATTCACTGGCCCGCGCGCAAATTTCAGGTGAGACACAGGGGCTATTAAAAATAATTTTTCATTCCGATACGTTGCAAATATTAGGCGTGCATTGCTTTGGTGATCAAGCGGCTGAAATTATTCATATTGGGCAAGCCATCATGGCGCAAGAAGGCGAAGCCAATACCCTGCTTTACTTTACAAATACAACGTTTAACTACCCAACAATGGCTGAAGCTTATCGCGTTGCCGCGTTAAATGGCCTAAATCGTTTAGATAACCATTAATCTTTTATTCATCCGCTAGAGCGTATAGTCTTAATACTTACACTCAATACGGAGAATACAATGCGTCAATGGATACTACTTTTCACCTTAGGTTTTTTAGTACCTGCTGCTTTTGCACATGAAACACCATCAACGGGCATTGTTAACCTACAAGCCTCTGCCAATGTTGAAGTTGAAACTGACACTATGCACGCTACTATTTCCGTTGAGGCTGAGAACTACGACCCTGCAATTTTAGCTAAAAAAATTAATGAAAAAATGGGGTGGGCCTTAAGAAAAGCCAAGCCATTTAAATCCGTTAAAGTTAAAGGCGGTCAATATACTTCACACCAACTCTATAATAAACGTATTTTTAGAGCATGGCGCGGTACGCAAACCATTACCTTAGAGAGTAAAAATAGTGCTCAGCTAGGTAAGTTAATTGGTCTATTACAAGAAAAACTTTTAATTAAATCCATACGTTACCAAGTTTCTAAAGAAAAACGAGATGCGGTTAATAAAGAATTAATTAAACAAGCTATTAAAAACTTTAAAGATCAGGCGTTGGTTGTAACCAAGGGATTTGGAAGAACACAATATATTATCAACCAAGTAAACATTAACGCAAACAACCACTTTCGACCTGTTTACGCTAAATCGCATATGATGCGAGGCGATGCAATGATGGCTGAATCAGCACCAGCTAATTTACAACAAAGTTCATCCAATATTCAGGTGAACATTAATGGCTCTATTCGCCTTATTCAATAAACGAATAAATACTAGGCAATAAAAAAGGCGCTGTAAATACAGCGCCTTTTTTTGTCGTTATAACAGTCGATTAACTGTTTGCCGTTATTTTCACCGTATCCGCAATCTTTTGATACTCTTCGATTTGGTCGAAATTTAAGTATCGGTATGTATCTTCCGCCATGGTATCAAGCGTTTTAGCGTATTCCATGTACTCTTCTTTCGTTGGAATCTTACCTAAAATAGCACCAACCGCTGCAAGCTCTGCAGACGCTAAATACACATCAGCACCATTACCCAAACGGTTAGGGAAGTTACGTGTTGATGTTGAGATGGCTGTTGAGTTTTCAGCAATACGCGCTTGGTTACCCATACATAAAGAACAACCAGGCATTTCAGTACGCGCACCTGATGTACCATAAATACTATAGTAACCTTCTGCAGTTAACTGAGCTTCATCCATTTTAGTGGGAGGCGTAACCCATAAGCGTGTTGGTAATACACCACCAAACTCTTGTAACAATTTACCTGCTGCACGGAAGTGACCAATGTTTGTCATACATGAGCCAATGAACACTTCATCAATTTTAGTACCCGCAACATCTGCTAATGTTTTCACATCATCAGGGTCATTCGGGCACGCCATAATTGGCTCATGAATATCGCTCATATTGATTTCGATGATTTCTGCGTATTCTGCATCAGCATCGGCTTCCATCAATTCAGGATTCGCTAACCATTCTTGCATACCAATAATACGACGTTCAACCGTTCTAACATCGCCATAACCTTCAGCAATCATCCATTTTAACATCGTGATGTTTGAGTTTAAGTACTCAATGATTGGTTCTTTGTTTAGCTTGATAGTACAACCAGCAGCTGAACGCTCAGCTGATGCATCTGATAATTCAAATGCTTGCTCAACTTTAAGATCAGGTAGGCCTTCAATTTCTAGTACACGACCAGAAAACGCATTCACTTTGCCTTCTTTTTCAACAGTTAGTAAGCCCTTTTCAATAGCCGCTAAAGGAATTGCGTTAACCATGTCACGTAAAGTGATACCTGGTTGCATTTCACCTGAGAAACGAACCAAAATTGATTCTGGCATATCAAGAGGCATAACACCTGTTGCTGCAGCAAACGCTACCAAGCCTGAACCCGCAGGGAATGAAATACCTAATGGGAAACGTGTATGTGAATCACCACCTGTACCAACGGTATCAGGTAATAACATACGGTTTAACCATGAGTGAATAATGCCATCACCCGGACGTAAAGGAACACCACCACGATTCATGATGAAATCAGGAAGAGTATGGTGCGTTGTTACGTCAACAGGCTTAGGGTATGCCGCTGTGTGACAGAAAGATTGCATCACCAAATCAGCTGAGAAGCCTAGGCAAGCTAGATCTTTAAGTTCATCACGTGTCATTGGGCCTGTTGTATCTTGTGAGCCAACCGTTGTCATATGAGGTTCGCAGTAAACGCCGGCTCTAATGCCTTCAACGCCACATGCTTTACCCACCATTTTTTGAGCCAATGTATAGCCTTTACCGCTATCTTCATGTGACTCTGGTGTGCGGAATAACTCAGATGCACCTAAACCTAATGCTGTACGAGCACGCAGTGTTAAACCACGGCCAATAATTAAAGGAATACGGCCACCGGCTTGAACTTCGTCCAAAATCACGTTTGATTTTAATTCGAAGGTTGATAAAACCTCATCAGAACCAGACTTTGTTACTTTGCCTTCGTACGGATAGATGTCAATAACATCATTCATGTTGAAGTTAGACACATCCATTTCAATTGGCAACGCACCTGAATCTTCCATTGTGTTGAAGAAAATTGGAGCAATTTTGGCACCAATACAAACACCGCCACCGCGCTTGTTAGGAATATAAGGAATATCATCACCCATAAACCATAAAACAGAGTTAGTTGCTGATTTACGTGAAGAACCGGTTCCTACAACATCACCTACATACGCTAAAGGAATACCGTCTTTTTTCATTGCTTCAATTTGAGCAATAGGACCGATTTCGCCAGGAACATCAGAAACGATGCCATCGCGAGGGATTTTAAGCATTGCTAGCGCGTGCAAAGGAATATCAGGACGTGACCATGCATCCGGTGCAGGCGACAAATCATCTGTATTTGTTTCGCCTGTTACTTCAAACACCTTAACCGTCAGCTTTTCAGCCAATGCAGGTTTGCTTGTAAACCATTCAGCATCCGCCCAAGATTGTAAAACACGTTTAGCTGCTGCATTACCTGCGTCTGCTTTTTCTTTAACGTCGTGGAATGCATCAAACACTAATAAAATGTGTGATAACTGATCCGCCGCTGTTTCAGCTAAGTCAGCGTTGTCTAGTAAATCAACTAAAGGCATGATGTTATAACCACCTAGCATGGTGCCTAATAACTCAGCAGCACGAGTTGCATCAATTAATGGAGAAGAGGCTTCACCTGTTGTTATAGCGGCAAGAAAGCCTGCTTTTACATAAGCTGCTTCATCAACACCTGCAGGTACGCGATTTGCAATAAGGTCGAGTAAAAAATCACCTTCATTCGCTGGTGGGGTCTTTAGTAATTCAACAAGGCCGGCAACCTGATCCGCATCTAACGGTTTAGGCACTACACCTATAGCGGCGCGTTCTTCTACATGTTTGCGATATTCTTCTAACACTATTAACTCCTTTGCGATAAATGAAGGGATATAAAGCTGACCTATACGGCCTTCTCCCACTTTAATACTGCTTGCGCTTCGCACTCAAAACACAAACAAAACCTGAAAATTAGCTCCTAATTATAGCCAATAATCAACATAATTGACAGATCTTGTATGAGTCCACCACATATTGCACTGTGGTTTGTTTTCAATAATATACTGCATAGGCGTTTTTAACTCTAAGCCTTTATGCGGTCTGATGCTGTTATATTTCACCAACCAATCGGCTAGCTTTTCATTAAACGCGGCTAAATCGGTGAACAATAACTCTTCGTGATAGTCGACGAACTGCTCTTGTATGGTTCGGTTGAAACGCTCGCAGACGGCGTTCATCTTGGGGGTGCTTGGGTACGTCCAAAGATGGGTTATTTGTGCGTCGGATAGCAAAGAGTCAAACTCGCCTTTGAACTCACTGCCGTTGTCGGTGATGATCTTTTCTACCTCGAATGGACTTAACTTGAAGCACGCTTCAAAGAACTGCTTAGCTGCTTTACTTGTAACGGCGGGCACTGCCATAGCAAGGGCGTAGTCACTTACTTCATCTATGTAGGTGAGTATGTACATTTTCATACCGTACATGCGCCGTTCTATTGCGTCCATGCCAACGCACTCACCTATTCGCTGGGGTTTGTAGCCTTTGGGTCGTCTTGTGACAGGCTTGCGTTTATAGGGTTTTAGTTTGCCTCGTGCTGTTAACCTTGGCGGGCTAATACGCATCTTAT
>LWTL01000095.1 GCA_002101235.1 Cycloclasticus sp. symbiont of Bathymodiolus heckerae
AATATATAATCGGGTACTACAGCCAAGTCAGGCCTCATCAACATAACAATGGCTTATCGCCAAATGTTGCGGAGAAAAACTACTGGGCTGAATACAAAACTGTGGCCAAATTTACTTGACCACTACAGTCTGGCATCTGACGCCATTGCTGGCGGCAAAATACATTTCAACGGTCAGCGCGTTAAACCCAGTAAAGAAATACAGGTAAACGACGCGTTAACAATAAATAAAAGTGGCTACAACTGGAGCATTACAGTTGCCGGACTAAACAACCAACGTCGCCCAGCCAGCGAAGCCGTTTTACTTTATATTGAAAGCGAAGAAAGCCAGAAACGTAGGCATGATTTAATCAGCCTCAATAAAGATATGTATGCTTCAGTTCCACAATCAGAGCGCCCCAACAAAAAACAGAGGCGCCAAATTCACCGATTTAAACACATTAGCGACTAACGGCTAAAAGGGGCGTTAGATACATGACGGCGGAATAGGCAAACCTGCATACTTATTCGCATATTTTAACGGACCATCGGGAAATAATTTATAGAGATAAATTGAAGACCCTTTCTCTGCTCCCAACGATTTTTTTATTGCTTGCCCAAACAAACGCGCATTTGGTTGGTGATTAAAGTCATCATAATAACGCTGCATAAAGTAAATAATTTCCCAGTGCCGAGCAGACAACGTTAACTCATCTTCCAACGCTAGCGCCTGTGCCACTTCGTCGTTCCACTGAGAACGGTTTTTTAAAAACCCGTACTCATCCCGCTCTAGGTCATTCAACATCAAAAGCAAGAGCGAATAGGGTTGTTATGTGCAACTAACTCTACAAACCCATCGTAATCAACAGACTGAATTCTCTCATCACACATATCCGGGGTAATACCTCTTACTTGCAAGTCAGGCATTAACACGTAAACAGAAACGCCCTTCTCTATAACACTCAATACGGCTGAAGAACTCGTTGATATTGACGCACTCACCGCAGCTTCTATCAACAAAATAACATCTTCAGCTTCCGCTCTTTCGACACAATCATTTAAAGCTAGGTTGTTCTTATTAACGATATACAACATCAGAAACTAAACACATGATCAGCTACATTTATTTGCTTCTTAACGTCAACTTTGGAAAGTTTTTGAACAGGTATTACTAAATCAGCCTCATCAACAGCCCAACGCTCCATCGATTCTTTTTCAACCCAAATTTCATTAATATCGTAAATAGGTAGAGCATTTAATATAGGCGTTACACTTTTCAATCCCATACTCTCTGCTTGTTGGTTTTTCATTAGCCCTAAAACGCCCTCGCCTTCAAATAACAAAACGACTTTTTGATCAAACGCGGCAGCCATTAAGGCTATATCCAAAAATTCTTGCGCTCGCACGTTGCCATGAAGCGGTTTATCAATAATAAAGAAAACTGTTTTCACATCAATCGCCAAACGTCACGTGGCGATCTGAATCAATAATCGCCTCCATTAATAACCCAAGCCCCGCTATGCGAAAGCCATCTGCCAAGGCGTGTGGATAACCATCCACTTTCTTCGCAACAGACGCTTCCAGCAAGCCTCTACGTTGTGCGGATGACACACAGACAACCAAGTCGACACCATTTTCGTCATGTAAAGCCGACCACCTTTTTACAATATCCCTTTCATCACTCGGTGGGCGGGCATCGCGAAGCGCGTTATATACCCCATCGTGATAAAAAAACACGCGATAAACCTCATGCCCACTTGCTATAGCCGCCTGAATAAAATGCCATGCTGTGTCTGCAGCTTGATGCTGATAGGGGCTCGCATTGATTTGAATAGAAATTTTCATTTAACTTGCTTTTAAACTCAATTAAACTGAGGAAGTTACCCAATATGGTTAGACCAACATAATACCATGCGCTGTTTTTTTACCGTACTCCTTGCTTCTACCCTTACCGGTTTCATACTCGGTACAGCACTGCTGTGGCCAAACGAGAGTATTGCTAACAACCGAATAAAATTACCGGATATTGGCAACACATCCAATATCATCATTTCGAGTCAGTTAGAAAAAAAACTGGGCAAAGCTTTCCTAAGAAGTGTTCGACGCAGAATTCCTCTCAGTAACGATCAAGAAATTAATGATTATGTGCAGCAACTGGGCGATAAGATTGCCAAATTTAGCGAACAACCTGATCGGCACTTTAACTTTTTTGTCGTGCGTGACCCTAGAATTAATGCGTTTGCCGGCCCTGACGCTAACATTGGCATCAACTCAGGGCTCATCCTTGCCACCGAGTCTGAAAGTGAGCTTGCCTCTGTCTTTGCGCATGAGATTGGCCACGTTACTCAACAGCATCTACAGCGCGCTATTGAAACTGCCAGCCAAATGTCTTTGCCCAGTGCAGCAGCAACTCTCGCCGCTGTTATTTTAGGTGTAGCAATTCCAGGCGTTGGCCCTGCCGCTTTATTAGCTGTGCAAGCTGGGCAAGTACAGAAACAAATTAACTTTACCCGTAGTCACGAAGCAGAGGCCGATCGAGTCGGCGTGCAGAACCTTGCTGACTCAGGCTTTGACCCCCGAAGCATGCCCATATTTTTTGGGAGGCTACAAACAGCTTCTCGTTATTATGGCCAAAAAATACCTGAAATTTTAAAAACTCACCCCGCTCCTGTCTCACGAATTTCAGACACCGCAGCAAGAGCTGAGAAATATCCCTATAAACAAGTTGAAGATTCCCAAGATTTTCGCTTAATACGCATGAAAATTCGTGTTGCAAAACAACGGCAAACACCCATTAGCGAACTAATAAATACTCTTAAGAACGAAGCGCAACAAGGCACTCAAGAGATCAAAGACGCAGCAAATTACGGCTTATCTCTCGCCTTAATGAAAGATAGACAGTTTGCCCCCGCACGTAAAATTCTATTATTGCTCACCAACCAAAACCCGCAACAACTGCATTACTTAACCGCCTACGCACTTAACGAATACCGCGATAATAAACCTCAGCATTCGTTAGCCTTGTTCCAACAAGCAAAACAGCAGTTCCCTAAAAGTCGTGCTGTTAATTTGTTGTACGCCAAAGTTTTATTGCATAACGGCAAACCCCAACAGGCACTCATATATTTAAACAAAGACTTGCAATCTTTCAGTCCAACACCCAGTGTTTTTGATCTACTATCTATCGCGTACGGCCAAGTTAACAACCCCGTCAGAGGCTTTCAATATAGAGCTGAGTACTTCTATTCCATTGGCTTAATCAAAGACGCTATTATTCAACTTGAACAAGCCTTGCTCGCTGCGAGTGATAACTTCTACCTTAGCAGCCAAATAGAAAATAGAATAAGCCTATTCAATACCGAACTTAAAGCTCCTAGATTATTATAAATATTACTTTCACATGCCAGATATCACAAAACCACCCGGCCTTTTCAAACGCCTTGCCATTATCATCTACGATGCTCTTTTGCTTGTCGCCGTACTGTTTCTCTCCACCGTAGTATTGCTCCCCTTCCAAGCTGATAACATCTTCGAACCTAACTCCTGGCAATATTCTATTTACCTGCTCTTTGTTAGCTTCATTTTTTATTCTTGGTTCTGGACGCGAGGTGGGCAAACGCTTGGCCTTCTCGCATGGAAGTTACGCGTCGCAGATCAATTCGGAAACAATATAAGCTGGCAACAAGCGGCAATACGCTTTACCGTTGCTATTTTTTCTTGGGGAGTCTGCGGGCTGGGGTTTTTCTGGGTATTGTTCAACAAAGAACGATTAACATGGCACGATATTGCTTCAAAAAGCAGGCTTTTTTGGAAAGAGAAAGACTAACCCATCCGGCGAATAGTGAAGATTGACGCTGATAACGCTAATAAGAACGGTAATGACGCGGCAATAATCGGGTTTAAACCATAAAGCACACCCACATTACCAAACAACTTATCAACCAAATTAAAGCCTATCCCAATCAACGCGCCAACCAATATTCGCGTTCCCGTGCTACTCGCTCGATTTACGCTTAACACCATTGGAATGGCGATTAATAGCATCACTAAAATCACAAAAGGTCGAATCAACTTACTCGTTATAGCCACAACAAACCGCGTGGCATCTTGGCCATTGCTTTCGAGAAACTGAATATAACTAGCCAAACCGACTATAGATAAGCGCTCGGGTTTAACCACAATAACATCCAATAAATCAGGATCTAATAGCGAATCTAATTGGGCTGAAGCCGAATTCGACACCGTCACGCCCTCAGCGCTAATCGTCGTTTGCCGAACATCTTTCAGCTCCCACTTATTTTCAATAAAATTAGCGCTTTTTGCATGCGTAGCATTTTTTAATTCATTTTCACTCGTCATCTCATAAATACTGACATCCTTGAGTTCAGAAGAATTTAGAATTTCACGAATATTGAGATAGGTGTCCCCATCCCTTGTCCAAAAGCCATACTTTGTCCTTAGTGCAACTTGTTCATTCTTTGCGGTAAACTTCAGCATTTGCGCCGCTTGTTCCGTTGAGGGCGCAACAACCTCACTCACAAACAACGATACAAACATTAGTAGTACACCCACACGCAACGCAGCAAAAATAATCTGCCAACGACTAATGCCTGCCGCCCGCATCGCCGTTAATTCATAATTATTGGCCATACCACCCAAGGTTATTAATGCACCTAATAACGTTGCTGATGGCAATAATTCGTAAAAATTTCGTGGCGCAATCAACGCTAAATACTTAAAAATCTCGACCAAACCATACTGGCCTTTACCCATGTCATCAATTTCATCGGCAAAAGTAATAACCAATACCAGCGCCAATAAAAACGCCAACGCAACCGCTGTACTTTTAAGAATCTCTACAGCAATGTATTTGTTTATAACCTTCATTTTTTTGCCAGCATAGTCTCTTTGACATAACTAAAACCTAGCATTTTGATAGCCATCACAGCAGCTAGACCCATCATAAAGAGATGGACCCACCAAACACCAATCCATGCAGGAATAACACCCTTTACTAACCAAGAGTGCGACAAACTCATGAAGTTTTCAAAAATAATGTAAATCAACAACGCTGTTAATAAATTCCCATACATTCCGGCTCGCGGAGACACTCGACTAATAGGAACGGCTAATAAAGCGAACGTAAGAATCGCTAGCGGTAACGAGAAACGTTTCTGCAATTCACTCGTAGCTCTAGGAGAATCCATGTCCATCAAATCACTGGTAGATTTTTCTTTTGTGCCGAACTCTACAGTCACATTCGTTTTTTCAGCGACAACAACACCATACTCTTTAAATTTGGTTATTTTGTAGTCCGCTTGCCCCGGCACACCTTCATAGCGATTGCCATCTTTAAGAACAATAAAGCGGTCTCCCGTTTTAGGGTCTACCTTAATTTCACCACTTTTAGACGATGTGATACCTAACTTCCCATGTTGACGATTTTGGATGAACACATTGGACATTTTGTCATCGGTTATATTTTCAACGTAAAAAACTAAATCACCACGACTGTATTCGTTAAAACGCCCATCGGTAATGCCACGGATATCTAAGCTTGCTTGATCCCCCTCTTTAACGCGTTCAATTTCTTGCATTAATGTAGGCGACACCACCAAAGATAAGTATAGGGCTACAGCAAACAAAGGCCCCACAAAAATAAAAATTGCGCGATAAATTTCTGCAAGCCCAACGCCCGCTGAAAATAGCGCCGTCATTTCATGATCCCGATACATCCGCCCAAGCACCATTAAAATAGACAGCAATAAAGCAACAGGAAGGACTTTAATAACCAACAACATCATATTAAAACTGATGAGTGACAACACGGCATCCGTTGATAACTCACCCGCGCTCACTTTAGAAAACAAACGCACAAGGCGTTGACTAAGTAAAATCACAGACAACACGGTCATCACCCCGAGCATCATCTTACTCAGTTGAACAACAAATAATCGATCAATAATTTTTAATTTAAACGCAGACATTGGTAATGTATTTGGCTTATAGTTAGGCACTTAAATCCGTATAGATTATGTTGTCGTATCCTAACGGAAAAACCAAACAAAAACATTACTAATCATTGAGGCCAAACCATGCAATTTGTTTCAAAAAAAGCTCAAATCGATAAACTTTCAACACCTTGTTTAATTTTGCCCGTTTTCAGCAAAGGGAAACAATTGGAGCTAATAGAAAATTTCGATAAAGTTCACAGTAAACAAATTGCAGCTGTTTTAAAACAAGGCGACGCAACAGGTAAAGCAGGTAATACACTGCTACTGCAAATGCCTACAGGCAGTAAAACTAAACGCGTCTTATTAGTGGGTGTTGGAGAGCAAGGAAAAACATCGGATACCGATTTTAATAAAGCGATTAGCGCTACTATTAGCGCACTTAAAACATTACCTATTAAAACGGTCGCTTCTGCACTATTAAGCGTTGACGTTATCGACAAAGATATTGATTGGAAAGTACGCCATATTGTCCTGAAATCCCGCGAAGCGCTATACCAATACACCGAAACACTCACCTCTGCGGCACCTGAAGCCAGCGCATTAGAAACCTGCCAACTATTAATTACTACCAGCAGTACTGCGAAAACTATCAACAACGCAGCAGCAACTGCTACTAGCATTGCAAATGGCATTGATAGTGCAAAAAAATTGGCGGATTTGCCCGGCAATATCTGCACCCCTACCTATTTAGCAGATACAGCCAAAGCGCTTGGTAAAGAACATAAATCGCTTAAAGTGACCATTCTCGATGAAGCCAAAATGGAAAAACTGGGCATGGGGTCGTTGTTGTCTGTCTCTCGTGGTTCACGCGAGCCTGCAAAACTTATTACCATGGAACACAACGGTGGGCCAAAAACTCAAAAACCCATCGTTATCGTTGGGAAAGGCTTAACCTTTGATGCAGGCGGCATTTCAATTAAACCGTCTTCTGGTATGGATGAAATGAAATACGATATGTGCGGAGGTGCCAGTGTGTTTGGCGTGATGCAAATGTGTGCTGAGTTAAACCTACCCATCAACGTGGTAGGTGTTGTTCCGTCATCAGAAAACCTTCCCGATGGCGATGCTAACAAGCCGGGTGATGTTGTGACCAGCATGGCGGGCTTAACCATTGAAATACTAAACACCGATGCCGAAGGCCGGTTGATTTTATGCGATGCGCTGACCTATTCTGCTAAATTCAAGCCCGATGTTGTGATTGATATTGCCACATTAACCGGTGCTTGTGTTGTTGCACTTGGCAAACATGCCACAGGCTTATTGGGCAATAATGATGCGTTAGCAAACGAGTTATTAGGCGCGGGAATAAAAGCAGGCGATAAAGCATGGCAATTACCGTTATGGGATGAATACCGCCCGCAACTGAAAAGTAATTTTGCAGATTTAGCCAATATTGGCGGCCCTGCGGGTGGCACCATTACCGCGGCATGTTTCTTATCCCGTTTCACAGAAGATTACAAGTGGGCTCATTTAGACATTGCGGGCACTGCGTGGAAATCGGGCGCTGAAAAAGGCGCAACAGGTCGCCCTGTACACATGTTAAGCCAGTTTATTTTAGATCGTTGCTCATAGCAGATGACCCGTATCGACTTTTACGTTTTAGCGGATGACAGCATAGAGAAACAACACACCTTTGCCTGTCGTTTAGCTCAAAAGGCTAGCAAACAAGGTCACCGCGTGTACATTCACACAGACTCGGAGCAGCACTCTAAAACACTGGATGATTTACTGTGGACATTTTCACCCACCAGTTTTGTACCGCACACAACCGATCCTAGCGAATGCGCTAATAACCCTGTGTACATCAACCACAGCGGCGATCCGCTCGACATACACGACGTGCTCATCAACCTAAGTCAACAAACCCCCGATTGTTTTGCTCGCTTTGAGCGACTGGCCGAATTGGTTAACCAAGATGAGTCGATAAAAACAGCGGGACGCGAACGCTTTAAGTTTTACAAAAGCCGAGGTTACCCGCTACAAACGCATAAATTATAGAAATATAGCCCAACCCTGCCGACAAACCTGTCAGCAAGGCTATAATACCGCCCTTTAAAGAATTACCAATAGACTCCCGATGGAAAAAACATACGCCCCACACGACATTGAATCCCGCTGGTATCAACAATGGGAACAACAAGGTTATTTTGAGCCACAAGGAGGCGACTCTGCTTATTGCATTATGATTCCGCCACCCAATGTGACCGGCAGCTTACACATGGGCCATGCGTTTCAAGACACCATCATGGATTCACTCACGCGCTACCACCGTATGCAGGGTAACAACACCCTTTGGCAAGCGGGTAGCGATCACGCAGGCATTGCCACTCAAATGGTGGTTGAGCGCCAATTAAATGCTGAAGGTAAAACACGCCACGATGTAGGCCGTGAAAAATTTGTAGAACGTATTTGGGATTGGAAAGAAGAATCTGGCAACACCATTTCTCAGCAACTTCGTCGCATGGGCTCATCATTAGATTGGTCGCGTGAGCGTTTCACCATGGACGAAGGCTTATCGAAAGCCGTTAATGAAGTATTTGTAAAGCTGCACGAAGAAGGTTTAATTTATCGCGGCAAACGCTTGGTTAATTGGGACCCTAAATTACACACAGCCGTCTCTGATTTAGAAGTTATTTCGCAAGAAGAACAAGGCCACATGTGGCATATGCGTTACCCTTTAGCCGATGGCAGTGGCGAATTAGTGGTGGCCACCACCCGTCCAGAAACCATGCTAGGTGACGCCTGCGTTGCCGTACACCCAACGGATGAACGTTACCAACACCTTATTGGCAAAACCATTGCATTACCCTTGTGTGGCCGTGAAATCCCCATTATTGCCGACAATTATGTTGACCCTGAATTTGGCACAGGCTGTGTAAAAATAACACCTGCACACGACTTTAACGATTACGAGGTTGGTCAACGGCACGATATGCCCCTGATCAATATTTTTACCATTGACGCATGTATTAACGATGAATCGCCTGAGAAATACCGAGGGATGGATCGCGTAAAGGCCCGTAAGCAAATCGTGCAAGACCTCGACGATCTTGGTCTGCTCGTTAAGGTTGATGATCACACGTTAATGATTCCCCGTGGCGACCGTTCTGGCGTTATTATTGAACCTTTATTAACAGACCAATGGTTTGTTAAAGCCAAACCATTGGCAGAGCCTGCTATTGAGGCGGTTAAAAGCGGAAAAATTAAATTTGTGCCGGAAAACTGGGACAAAACCTATTACAACTGGATGAATGACATTCAGGACTGGTGTATTTCTCGTCAAATTTGGTGGGGACACAGAATTCCTGCTTGGTACGATGATGAAGACAACATTTACGTCGGCAGAAACGAGGCAGAAGTTCGCGAAAAACACCAGTTGTCCGACGAACTTGCGCTTAGGCAGGACGAAGACGTACTGGATACCTGGTTCTCATCCGCACTATGGCCTTTCTCAACGCTAGGTTGGCCGGATAAAACACCAGAGCTCGACACGTTTTACCCTACCAGCGTCTTAGTAACCGGTTTCGACATCATCTTCTTCTGGGTAGCCCGCATGATAATGATGGGCCTGAAGTTTATGGACGACGTACCGTTCAAAGAAATATACATTCATGGTTTAGTGCGCGATGCCGAAGGCCAAAAAATGTCTAAGTCCAAAGGCAACGTGCTTGACCCCATCGACCTTATTGATGGCATTACCTTAGAGGCACTATTAGAAAAACGCACCAAAGGATTAATGCAGCCCAAAATGGCTGCAAAAATTGATAAGGACACACGCAAACATTTTCCCGATGGCATTCCCGCTTTTGGCACTGATGCACTTCGTTTCACGTTTGCAACACTGGCTTCAACTGGCCGTGATATTCGTTTTGATTTAAATCGCATTGAGGGCAACCGTAACTTCTGCAATAAATTATGGAACGCCACCCGTTACGTGTTGATGAATACCGAAGGCGAAGACACCGGTTTGAATAATGAGCCGTGCGACTACAGCTTGCCTGACACATGGATTATTTCTCGTTTGCAAAAAACTGAAGCCAGCGTTATAAACAGCATTGAAAAATACCGTTTCGACCTGGCGGCTCAATCTCTATACGAATTTGTTTGGAATGAATATTGTGATTGGTATTTAGAGCTCTCCAAACCCATTCTTTTAAACGATAACAGTTCAGCTGAACAAAAACGAGGCACGCGCCAAACACTTATTCGGGTACTAGAAACTGTGTTGCGCTTACTTCACCCAATGATGCCCTTTATTACCGAAGAAATTTGGCAAAAAATAGCACCAATGGCAGGCAAAGCTGGCGACACCATTATGCTTCAAGCCTATCCCACGCCCGACGAAGATAAAATATCCGCGGAAGCGGAAGTCGAAATGACTTGGGTGATGGATTTCGTGATGGGCATACGAAAAATTCGTGGTGAAATGAATATTCCACCGAGCAAGCCACTACCTGTTTTATTGAATAACAGCACCGACAGTGACTTAACACGCCTCAGCAATAATCAGTTATTACTTGAAAAATTGGCACGGATTGAATCCATTACCTGTTTAGACAATGCAGAGGAAGCACCCCAATCGGCTATTACTCTTGTAGGTGAATTACAAATACTGATTCCGATGGCTGGCTTAATTGATAAACAAGCAGAACTTGAGCGCCTTAACAAAGAAATTGAAAAGCTGGAAAAAGAAAACGCTCGCATCAGTGGAAAACTATCCAATGCGTCTTTTGTAGATAAAGCACCTGCAGCCGTGGTAGATAAAGAAAAAGCAAAACAAGCCGATATTTCATCTAAGTTAAACAACTTAAGCGAACAAAAAGAAAAGATAGCTTTGTTATAAAAAATGGGCGTAAGCTATTCATAACCATGTCTATGAATAGGGAAGATGTCGGACTACAAAAAGCTCTTGCTGGTTGCTCACACACCCTCGCTTAATTTACAAAAATTAGCGGATGCGGTTATCCGTGGAGCCCAACACCCCGACATTGAGGCTGTTAAGGTCCAATATACCGCTCCCTTGCAAGCTACCCCTGATGACGTTTTAAACGCCGACGCACTTATTCTCTTAACACCCGAGAATTTAGGCTACATGAGTGGTGCGATGAAAGATTTCTTCGATCGCATTTACTACCCTTGCTTAGAAGAAAAACAAGGTATGCCTTGCGCCATCATCATACGAGCAGGCCACGACGGAACTGGTACAAAACGCGCGTTGGAAAGCATTTTAACAGGACTAAAATGGCGAACAGTTCAGGAAATTTTAACGTGTCGCGGTGACTTTCAAGACAGCTTCGTGGATCAATGTGAAGAACTGGGCATGTGCATAGTGTAGTGGTCAAGTAAATTTGGCCACAGTTTTGTATTCAGCCCAGTAGTTTTTCTCCGCAACATTTGGCGATAAGCCATTGTTATGTTGATGAGGCCTGACTTGGCTGTAGTACCCGATTAT
>LWTL01000096.1 GCA_002101235.1 Cycloclasticus sp. symbiont of Bathymodiolus heckerae
ACATAGAGCCTAAAAAACCAATCAAAAAGATTAACGAGTCAATATAAAAAGTCTCAAGGTGTAGTTGGTATATTTGGCGATGAAGAAAAATTACATGATATGACTGTTGGACAAATATCAAAGCTTGTAATTGAACAACTTGAAAAAGAATTTCCTCAATTGTCTTTTCAATACAAAACAAGCATAACAAAAGAAGAAATAAACAAAGCATTACAGAAAATTGATAAAGAACTAGGACAAACCCTTTTTGTATCAAATTCAAGTATTAGACCCGATGGTGGAATAATAGAAGTTAAAGACGATAACGGCAATTGGAGAATAGTTCTAGTATCTGAAGCTAAACATCAAGGAAAAGATATTGAAAATATAAAACAAGGAAAATTAGTTGGTAAAAATAGCGATCAGGACTTGATGGCTGCTGGTAATGCAATAGAAAGATCGTATAAAAATATATCAGAAATAGCCAATTTGATGTTATCTGAATCTCATTTTCCTTATATATTATTTCTGGAAGGCTCAATTTTTTTAACAGAAACTATTTCAATTAAAAGACCCGGTGGAAGGATTGTAAAGCTTGAATACAATTCAGGAACGGTAAACAGATTAGATAGATTGACCTCTGCAAATTATGGAATGCCAATAAATACAAATTTATGTGAAAATAAATTTGTCAAGCATAAAGACAAGGCAATTATGCTTCAAGCAACCTCAATATATACACAAGGGGATGGGGAAAAATTGGATGTCAAAAAGATGTTTGATATAATGACTGATATTTCTAAAACCTCCCTTAAAACATTGGGAAGTGAAATATTTAATCAGATAACAAAAAGTAAATAACTAAAAATAAAAGATTCATTAAATTAAGATAGGTTGATAATGGCAAGAAATGCAACAAATAAATTATTGCAAAAAGCTAAAAAATCAAAAAGTGATGAGTTCTATACACAACTTTCAGATATAGAAAGCGAATTACAACATTATAAAAGCCACTTTAAAGACAAAGTGGTTTTTTGCAATTGCGATGACCCTCGAATTAGTAATTTTTTTAATTATTTTGCTTCAAACTTCAAAGAGTTAGGTCTTAGAAAGTTAATAGCTGCTTGTTATAGAGAGCAAGCAAGAGATTTATTTAATACAGAAGAAGATGAAAATGGCTTTTTCTTTAAATATACAGGTACAGAGGGAGAAAAAAACAAACCAAGTTCAACTGACATTGTTTACTTTAAAGGGGACGGGGATTTTCGTAGTGCTGAAAGTATTGAGCTGTTAAAGCAGTCCGATATTGTTGTTACTAATCCACCATTTTCATTATTCAGAGAGTATGTAGCTCAATTAGTTAAATATGATAAAAAGTTTTTGATAATTGGCAATATTAATGCAATCACCTATAAAGAAATTTTCAAAATAATTAAAGAAAACAAGGCGTGGTTAGGAATAAACCTTGGTAGAGGAGTTTCTGGTTTTATAGTTCCCGAACACTATGAACTTTATGGAACGGAGGCTCGGATTGATAGCTTAGGAAACAGAATAGTTTCTCCAAACAATTGTCTATGGTTAACTAACTTAGATACTTTTAAAAGGCATGAAGATATTGGACTCACAAAAAAATATTTTGGGAGCGAAGTTGAATATCCAAAATATGATAATTATGATGGAATTAATGTTAATAAAACAAAAGATATACCATTAGACTACAAAGGGAGTATGGGCGTACCAATAACATTTTTACATAAATTTAATCCCGAGCAATTTGAAATAATTAAGTTCAGAAAAGGGAATAATGAAAAATATTTATCAATAAATGGAAAATGTCCGTATTTTAGAATATGAATAAAGAATAAACGAATACAAACGGAATTAATTGAAGATATAGGAATAAATGTATAACAATCAAATCCACTTGACCGTAAAAAGCGTCATGCCTTTTGCTGTCGCAAAAGCCCTGCCACTTTTTACGTCAAGTGATTTGGGCGTTATATTAAGAGAATGTTTATGTCAGTTTTGATATATGGAAGAGATACATCTTACAATGTACAAAAAGTTCTTTGGCTCATGGAAGAATTAAACATTAAATATAGCCACACTCAATTAGGCGGAAAATTTGGTGGTACAGAAACAGAGGAATTTGAAAGCCTAAATCCGTGTAAAAAGGTTCCTGTGATTGTTGATGGTAAAAATGTTGTTTGGGAATCCAATACTATATTGAGGTATCTTGCTAATTCATATGGTGCAGGAACATGGAAAGAGAGTGATGCTTATAAAGTTTCTCAATTTGAACGCTGGATGGACTGGTCACAAACTAAATTCGAACCTGCTTTTGTGGGTGTTTTCTGGGGGTATTATCGTACTCCAGAGCATTTACAGAATAAAAGCGAAATAAATAAATCCATAAAATCCTGTACAGATTGCTTATCAAAACTTGATGAGCAATTAAAAAATCAAAAATACTTGCTTGGAGAAAAAATTTCATTAGCCGATATTACTACAGGTGTATTTATTTATAGGCTGGTTGGTATAGGTTTGTCCATTGAATTACCAAATAATGTTAACGGTTGGTATAATCAACTACAAAATTCAAACGGTTACCAACAATGGGTAATGAGTGATTTTTCAGAGCTGAAAGGTCGTCTTGAATATTAATATAACAATCGCATCCAGCTGACCGTAAAAAGCGTCACATTTTTTGCGAAGCAAAAAAATGCGCCCCTTTTTACGTCAGCTGATGCGGGCGTTATGTAAGAGCAATATCGAAGTATGAAAAAATATTTGGAAGTGTCAAAATACATCGACTGGGATAATTCCGAAATCACCTGTTTGGCTAAATCTCTGTCAGTAGGAATACTGTCAGAAGAAGAAATTACAAAAAATTGTTTTGAATGGGTGCGTGATAATATCAGGCATAGTTCTGATTACAAAATGAATCCTGTAACATGCAAAGCAAGCGAAGTATTGGCTCATAAAACAGGGTATTGTTACGCCAAAAGCCACCTTTTAACTGCGCTACTCAGAGCAAACGGGATTCCAGCGGGTTTATGCTACCAAAGGCTAAAAGCAGATGAGGGTAGAGATAGAGAACCTTTTTGCTTACATGGCTTGAATGCGGTTTTCCTTAAAAAGTATGGTTGGTATCGAATGGATGCCAGAGGAAATAAGGACGGCGTAAATGCTCAATTCTCTCCACCAAAAGAGCAATTAGCATTTCCAATAATTTTAAACTCCGAAGCTGACCTTCCAGAAATTTGGTCTAAACCACTATCTATTATTATATCGGTATTGGAAAAATATGAAACCTACAAAGAAGTTTATGATAATCTTCCTGATATTGAATTAATTGTGCAACCAGAGAAAAGCACATAACAATCACATCCAGCTGACCGTAAAAAGCGTCACAATTTTTGCTATTCGCAAAAAACGCGCCCCTTTTTACGTCAGCTGATGTGGGCGTTATTAAGGATCTGGCGCTGCGCGCCAAATCCTTAATAACCACGCGGTGACTGGTGCCCAGTCGAAAGCTTATTATTAACTGATGTTACGCACCCTAATGATATTTCCATTAAAATAGTAGGCTATGAAAACACCTGATATTTTTGACTTATACACCGATTACCTGATCACTTCATTTAGCTATACAACAGCGACAGGCTTGTCAGGCTTAGTTGATAATGCGATCAGTCATGACCAAGTCACTCGGTTTCTTTCTCAACAAGATTTCACCTCTAAAGAGCTTTGGAAGGTAATCAAAAAAACAGTGAGAGAAATTGAAACGGGTGTGTCAACACTTTTATGGACACAAAATTAAGCTGCTTTTAGCGACATTTCGTAATCAGCAGGTGACTTATAATCATTCGCTGAATGACGTCGTTTACGGTTATAAAAAACCTCGATATATTCAAAGATTTCTTGCTTTGCTTCTGCGCGGGTTGCAAAGTCACAATGATGCACCAGCTCTGTCTTGAGGCTATGGAAGAAACTTTCAGCAACGGCATTATCCCAACAGTTTCCTTTGCGACTCATACTTTGTGTGATGCCATTAGCAGTGAGTAGCGCACGGTGGCTTTCTGAGGCATATTGGCTGCCTCTATCGCTGTGCCAGAGCAAGTCATTCGCTGGTTTTCTTTGGTTAAGCGCCATAGATAATGCGTCGTTTACCAGTGACGTTCTCATGTTATCTGCCATTGACCAGCCCACCACGCGACGTGAATATAAATCGATGACGGTAGCAAGGTACAACCAGCCCTCTCTTGTCGCAATATAAGTAATATCACCCACGTAGCAAGTATCTGGTTTATCGACTGTAAATGCTCGATTGAGCAGGTTAGGGGCGATAGGATCGTCATGATCAGAATAAGTGGTTGCTTTAAACTTTCGCTTTGTTTTAACCTGCATTCCTTCTGTCTTCATTAACCGGCCAATACGGCGGCGACTCACCGTGAGTTCTTGATCGATTAAATCTTGCTGTATGCGACGCGTACCATAGCATTCACGGCCTTCGTTAAAACTTGTTTTAATCACTTCTGTTAAGGCTTTATCTTCCTCAGCTTTAGCGGACAAGGGGGCTTTTTTCCACGCATAAAAAGCACTACGACAAATATTCAGGCTTTGACACATTAAATGCACAGAAAAATCAGCACTATGTTGAGCAACCCAGGCGTACTTCACACGATTTCCTGAGCAAAGTACGCCGCGGCCTTTTTTAAAATATCGCGCTCCTGGGTCAATCTAAGGACTTGTTTTTTCAATCGTTTTATTTCATTTTCATTCGACTCGTTGCTAGCCACGTTAGTATTACCCTTGGATTTTGAAGCGTTATGAACCCAAGTATAAAGAGTGTTGGAATTAACGCCCAAATTTTTAGCGATTTGAGGGGTAGATTCATCAGAATCTAAGGCTAATTTAATAGCAGATTCTTTAAATTCAGGTGTGTAAGTATTTGGCTTTTTCTTAGTCATTTTGGGTACTCTATATTTAGGGGGTAAATCTTAGTTTTTGTGTCCTAAATAGTGTATCCACATCAAAACTTTATATTAATGCTATTCGACAAGCTTTTGATGAATTGCAACAATTAAAGTCGGCTACTGCGTAACATCAGTCAGTAATTGTTTTAGTCCATTAATGTCTTTATCAACGCTAAAGGCTAAGTTCTCTAATTTCTTGTTATGAGTTTCTTTTTCATCTTGAGTAAGTTCTGTCCACCCTGATTGTAAGCTTATATCATCTTGCGCTTCAGCTATGCGCTTTTCCTGTTCTGATTCTAAGTTTTCTACCGACTGACTTATATTGGATTTTAAGCTAGTTAATATTGTGTTGAAGTTGGCACTGTGTTGATAGAAATCTGTTTTATTTAACTGTTCTTTATAACTTTGCAGCTCTTCAGCAACCTCTATTTTAAGTTGTCCTGGCACACCCGTTTCAGGTAAAAACTCAATGGCTGAATTAACTTCTTTTAGTTCTTGTAAGGTCTTATCCAGACCTTGTTTAAATGCAATCTTAAGCGCTGTTGCCCATTGTAATAATGAAAAGACTTGTGACTCTTCAGCGCCTAAACGTTGCGGTGCATCAGAACAATCTGAGGCCAGCATATCGGCTAGATCTTGTCTTAAATTATCTAAACGCTCATCGCCCGGTATGGCCATGCCACGTAATTCACCAGCCAAGGGAGAAAACTCATTCTGAGCTTCATTAAAATAACGCACTGCGGCTTTACTAATATCATCTTCCATGGGGAATATCGTATCCCCTGTTAGCTCCGTTAAACGTTCCGATGCTTTTAAGCACATTTCAGGGGAAGGTCTGTCATCACGGAGATTAACACCTACAGCTTTGAAGCTATTATTGGTTTTTATCGCATCTATCGATTTTTGCCCTGAACTGGTCAAGTCCTTACCTGATACTTTTAATTTAACCATTCCTCCAATAAACATTCCAGCCACCAGATAGCGGAAGGTATCTGGAGACCAGCCAAATGGAGGTCGAGAAAAATGATCTGACAAGGTTTTACCATCAACACCTCCGCATGTTTCTATATAGTCTTTTATACTGGTAATGGCTTGATGGCTTTCATTAATATTAAATTGCCCACCCGACTTAAGAACTAATTGAAGAGGGTCCATTTGTGTAGTAATCACACTTAAATTATCCGCCCGCATAAACTTCTCTGCGGTATTGGTATCAATCCTAACAGCGGCTTCCTGGTAACGGCTATAAACTTGCTGAGCAACATTAATTAAATGTTTTTTATTAGCTTCCAGTAGCTCCTGGCTATAACTTTCTACTGCGGTAGCATTGCCTCTAAATATAAATTCACCATTTATTAAGCTGCGGCGTATGAGCTGTTGTAGTTTTTCCGTTAAATTAGCGGCTCTATCAATTTGAGCATGGCAGTATTCTTTTATTTCTTTATCTGCTTCATTACGATAGCGGTTTGCTATTTCCTGACTACGATAAATATCGTTACAAACATCGTTTGCATCTTGTGCTGTTCTGGCTAAAAGGTATATTTCCGTTTGGTGGTGTCTTGAGGCATCAATAAGTTTTGTACGCGAAGATTCAAAATCAACTGAGGCAACAAATTCAACAACAGTTTGTATATTATTTCTCTCACCATTTATTGCCTGAGTCATGCCTGCATCCGTTTGATACTTGACCCCTGTTTGCACGGTTAATGAGTCTCCTAAGCGAATGGCTGGCAATGGGCTTAATGTCTCTTTTAATGCCAGGTTACTTATTTTACGAATCTCTATCGATTGCAGTCTTAGTTGATGACGTTCTTGCTCTATGTCATTAAGGCGCTCACTAAAGAAGCAAAGCTCATTGTCCTTTTCCGCTAGGGGTACTTTTGAGTCATTAAGCAGGTCTTCTATAGCTTGGTTAATTTCATCTGCATGCGATTGAGCAGCAACATTGCTGTGCATTAATGCCGCTACATTTGCCCGGGTAATCGGTAAATTATTAAGGATTTCTAATAAAGCGACTGTTTTAGCGACACCTGTATGGATTTCTGAATCAAACCAGTTGGATTGGTTTAGGCGATTAACCGCTTTATGTTTTGTTGCAAAGGCTGCACCTATATCCTTTTCAAGCGCATCATATAAAGTGACCGAAGAGGCGAGCCAACCAATTTCTTGTTCTGCAACGGGCTTTTGCTCATCTGTTCCTTCAACTAAGATATCGTGTATTACTTTAATGGCTGAACGTAAACCAATCCCCCCTGTTGATTTTGCAAGTACCCCTAGTAAGTTCAGCAATAATTCAAAGTGCGCTGGTAAGAATGGGTATAAATTAATAAAGCTTTTTTCATCAAAATCAGCTTCATAATATTTATTACCTTCCAGCTTGGTGCTGTATCGTAGTGATTGGCCATGGCTATTAAATAAAGCTCTTAACTGCTCTTCGCCACTAGCCGACTTGCCCAACAAGCGAACATAACAGATTTCTTTTATATCACTGGATTCAAGGCGTAATGATATTGGGAATCGATCCTTAAGTTTATACAGTTCAGGCGAATTAAGTGCTGCGCTTTTATCATCTTCAGTTAATGTTTGCTGTGCGGTACCGAAAATCCACGCCTTACCATTACCAATACGCTTAATGATTTCTGCAAAACCTTGCAATTTAAAAATCAATTTTTCTCTTGGACCGACATAGTTACCAATTTCATCAAAGATAAATAGGCAGTACTCTTTTCCGCTAAATTCTCTTACGATATCAAGAATTTCTTGTGCTTGTTGTTCAGCAGTAAATACAACTTCTTCATGGTCTGTTCTAAAACTATCAATTTGAGTCCAAAATTTTGGATACATTTGGTGGGCTATTTCTGGTATCACTGAATCAACAACCATCGGGTCGTTTTGATATGTTTCCCAGTTTTCTTCAACCATTTCAAAGAATATCTTTTCAAATTCTTGATAACGATTATCTTTTCTGAGCTTGCGCTCAAATGATGCCACTTTCAGATTACGTGAGTACCCAGCCCAGCGTAACGTTTTGTAATATAAAACGGTGGCCACATCTTCCATTGAAGCACCCGCTGATTGCTCACTAGCTAAATCAACCATAACAACTGACGCTGGAAACCTTTTTGCGACAACATTGAGTAAAGTTTTGGTTCTTTTATCAGGTATCCGGTCAGAAAAATGTTGTAGAAATGGTGTTCCATCTATCGCGATACGATCATCTAATGCCATTCCTATGTATTTTGTTAAGGAACTCTTACCTGACCCATAAAATCCTGAAACCCATACGCCAATTTCACTTGATTCAGGGCTCTCCATCGCTCTTTGCATTTTTTCAAGCAAGTCATGCATGCTCTCTTGTAAATGCTCTGTAACTACATACTCTGATATTTCTGCTTTTAAATTTTCTTCTGCATTCGCGCCAAAGGTAATTACTTTTTCTATGCGACGATCTAAGCCTTTACTTGCATCAAATAACGTTTTTATATGGGTCATATTGAGTCCTTATTAACCGCCTACATGTAGGGAGCGATAATTGCCATCTTCTGGATAAAATCCTAGAAATTTTAGTCTTGTTTTTCCTGTACGAATACCAGGATAAAGGAATACGGTAGGCACATTGAATTTACCTTGTAAGCCAGACTCTATTGCACCTATGCGTAGATAGGGGTGCAATGCTTCTAAGTCTGTTACCAGGATCAGTGCATTGTTATCTTTTTCTACCTCTAATAGGTAGCTTTCAAATGCTTCTTTTAATCCCGCACCTTCTTTTGTTAGCGTATTGGTAATCGATTGATTTATTTTTTCAAAATCAAGGGGAGCTTTCTTTTCTGAAGCTGCCCATAGTTTTTTTACCAAGGGACTAACATTTTCAAGCAGTTGCTCTATTTGCTCGGCAATTGAAAATTCATAAACATTCCAGCCTTCAGTTTTTAACCTGGAAAGCCAAGCTTTCTTTTGCCGCTTAACTGCTACTATTTCAGCGGGGGCAAATATCAGGTAATAAATAGGTTCAAAACTAGCGTGAGTGAATTCACGCCCTTGTCTTATCTTTGCAATAAGCTCATCAAAATTTGTTTTAAGCAATGACACTAAGCATTTCCTCCCTGTTTTTGTATGTCCAACTAATCTGTACTACTTCACCAGCAGCTTGAATAATCCAATATTTATTAACCGCTAAGATTTTCATTTCTTCCCTAATATCGCTTGATGATAAGCCGAATAATTGCCAGTCTTCATGGTTAATAACTGCATTGTCACCTAATCCAGAAAAATGCAATTCATAGGCTAGGTACACAACCATTTTGGCTGACAGCCTAGGAGGGCTAATTAAGCGCTCCTTACGATTTTCTATTTCTAAGAACCCATAATCAACTAAACAACCTACTATATAAGAAGACACTCGCTTGATAGTACTTTCAGACCAAATTTTCTGCATTTTTCCTTCTTGCAAAGCAGACTCAACAAAATACTTCGCATCCTCTACATTTAAAACAGAGTAGCCAGCAGCATATTTTTGCCAGTAAACCTGTTTTACAAAGTCAGCCAAGATTAGATTAGCTCTAGCAGTATAAAGAAAGAATAGTTGGGAAAGCTCCTGAGATGATAATATCGGCATGAACATTTTTACAGCATCAGCTACGTCATTTTCTCGTTTATAACGAGGAAAGAAACATTCAGCAATAATATTTCTAAGTCTTCTTGCTGTTACATTTGGAAACAATCCTGAATCGAGCGCGCGATCATGCATAACTTGAACAGTCATGTCTGGCTCATAGAGATTAAACAAGCTTTTTGTTTCTTCCTTTAAACCTAATCCGGCAGATAACTGGGTTGTATATTTTTGATTGCTCATCAACTTATTATTCAGCCCTGAAATATGGGAATGACTTTTTATCACTGGTAAAAGAAATTAAGTATGCAGAAGCAATTTTATTTATCGACAGTTTCCAATCATTATCATTGATGCCACCAACATTAACCGAGCCTTCTTCCGATATACTGGCTGATCCAGCTAAGGTAGTCAACACATCCAATGCATTTTCTTTATTATGTATAACTGATTTAAAACCGGTCTCTTCAGAGTTTGTTTGAGCGTAATTAACAAGCGATTTCTCTAGTAGCTCAGGAAGTCGAAAAAGATGAAATGTTTCGCCCACCCCTATTCGTTCATCATGAACCCTAGCGGCAGCAGCTGATACACCTTCATATTGAGCCAATGAAGCTGTTCGAGGAAAGGTAAATTCGAGCATTTTTTTTGTAGTTTCATTTAAGAAAGAAGATGACCACCAATTATATTGGTCTTTTTCTCCTAAATAGCCGACTACTAGTCTTAGTGTAGCTAAGTTATTGAGTGATTCTTTTTGCATTTTTTGACTCAGGGGCTATGAAAATATTGGTAATATTGGAGTACAAAAACATGTTTTTGTACTCCTCGATGTAATCAATACAATGACTTAAAATCTGTATAGCGGATTTTTTAATACTTTCACATCCTCTCCGTCCTTAAGTGATGTATGAGCAATTTTTATTAACTTCCAGTTCAGTACTACCCAAATAATTAATCCCTATTGTTATTAATATAATTTTTACATGGATTCACACCACGCCCTATAAAATCAATGGTTGCTAGCGCTCCGGTATCATCTCTATGTGTATATTGAGAAACCGACAGATTTGCTTACAATAACTGATCTTTATCGTCATAAAATCCCCCCGACCATCAACACTCAGATCCTGCAATTGTTTCAATAATAAAGACTGAGTGACATATGGATGATGATATTGATACAGGATAAAGCTAATTAGATCGTTACTTTTCACCATTGGACTTTAATTCCCTACAAGGATGTTTAAAATAATTTCCCCCATAATAAAAGTATTGTTTTATCTAAAATCACTCAATAGTCTAGTAAATTTAACCTATTGATTTATTTTGGCTTTTCCAGATTTTACGTGAAACATTTTTATGAGTATGGTTAATCATGTTTAGATCGATTTCTAAACAATAAAAACTCAAAATACCCAAAGTTTGCTAAGATTTTACTTATTTCATGGGAAATCCCGAAGAGCCTTTATTTTATGTAATTTTAAAAAACCCCAACCTAAGATATTTTGAACTCAGGGGCTTTTAGCCCTGAGTTAACAAAGTGAATTTTTTATATCGCTTAATAGCAGCTAGATTTATATAAAAATTATTTTTCTGATGTAAGGTCATTAATAACCTTTTCATAAGTTTCTATGAGTTCAGTGCTGATAAAACTAATGAAAGGTATTAAGTCGCCGTTATCAGCTTTAGATAAAGCATCAAGATACATCCTCTTCTTATCATTTCTAACAACAACAGGGAAAAAGCCATTTTTTAATAAAATAAGGTTCATCAATATTCTAGCTCCCCTGCCATTGCCGTCATCAAAAGCGTGAATACGAACTAGGTTATAATGAGCTACTGCGGCTATATAAAGTGGATGTAACTTATTTTTTTTGTCATTAATCCAAGTAATAAGATCTTCCATCTGATCTTTTACATTCATTGGGTCAACATACCAATGGATTGTTCCATCAGTCTGTAAAACGTGATTGGACTGCTTTTTATACTCACCTGATGTCAGTCTTTTTTTGACTTTCTCACCTTGACTATTTTGTGCAACGGTATAGGTAACTCCTGATAGCAACAAAGCATTGATTTCTTTTAATACATATTCATTAATATCCCGTTTATTACTGACGAGTTCATAAAGATAATCAATCGCTTCAACATGGTTTTTAGCATCAAGAAAATCTTTAAATGGCTTCCCTTCAACCGTTAAACCTTCACTGATAAAAAAAAATGTTTCGCCTAAAGTAAGGGTGCTTCCTTCAATGCTATTTGAATTATAAGTCCAATCAACTTTTAATTTTTTAGCAATGATATTCCAAAGCGAATCATCATTACTTTTTAATGAATTTATTTTGTCATTAAGGGAGGAAGCCTTGCTAAACAAGTATTCAATATCTGTCGTTATTTCCTGGTCATAGAATTTATTTGTGGCCTCAGTCATTTCTTTATCTCAAAAACTATTTGCTATATATATAGCAGCTATAGTAATAGCTGCTACCTTTATAACTAGCTACCTATATAGCAGCTAGTTTTATATGTTTCCGTGTTTATTTTCATAAAGATCAATGGCTTTCTCTATCAATTCAACGATCTTTAGTTCATCCCTAGCGGCTAACATTTTTACTTTTTTATGAAACTCAGGGGTAACACAAGTTGCTAACTGTTA
>LWTL01000097.1 GCA_002101235.1 Cycloclasticus sp. symbiont of Bathymodiolus heckerae
AAAAGAGGGTGGCAGTACCGAATGTTCAGAGCAAATAGAGGAAACAGAGCAACTTCTAAAGGCAGTTAAACAAAGCCAGGAAGATTACCATGACAACTTACAAGGTATGTCAGATGATCTTCACCCTTTCTCATTGATCGATAATTCACCTCATACCGCCGAGAGAGTCGCTGAGAAGCTTGAAAAGAGAGTGCAATCTTTTGAAAAAATTGCAGCAGATTGCGCGATACAGGATAGAAAAGAGACCGCCCAAAAACTTCGTAATCAAATCAAACCGCTAGCGGTCAACGTTAAAGCCTGGTGGCTATCGGCTAATGAAAGTTTATTGACTTTAAAGGTCGATATTGAGTTACAGGAATGGCTCATTCATATCTTATTGCCAGTGGTGTACTGGTACCATCAACGTCATAAAACACAAAATAGTGAATCAAGAGAAAAATACCAGCTTGCATGGGAAAAAGCGAGCGAAACGCTAAAATCACACACTTACAGTGCCACTTTATCCGAGAGCGAGTTGCAGCGCTGGTTGACTTGGTCAGAATGGATTGTACAGCAATTCCACCGAAGCTCATCGGCGGTTGAAGGCCGGAATGGGTGTCTATCTAAAATGTATCAGAATGGCAGGGGATTGAGCAAATCCCGATTAAAAGCATTAACCGTCATTCATAATTATGGGTTAAAACGTCAAGATGGAAGCACGGCTGCTGAACGCTTATTTGAAACAAAGTTTCCAGATTTACTGACGTGGATTTTAGGTCAAATGGGAGAGTTGCCTCTTCCTCGAAAAGGGGGAAAACGAATTAATCTGGATCCTTTGATATTACTGGCTGTCCCGGCTTAGATGGAAAGCCTGAAATCAATTAAATTAGATCGATCACAGAGGATAGGATGTTTGCTTTCACCTTTTAATAAACCAAACTTTTGAATGGTCGTAAAAATAATTCCGCCAGCTGGACGAGCATCTAACAATTCTCTCAATTCATTTCGATCATCCGCTTGTACTGGATCTTGTTTTAATAAGCTTTTGGCCCCGCAAAAAGTCTCATACAATTGACCGTCCAAATCATTCCGATCCGTCACTACAACAATCGTTGGGTTCTTCATATCAGGGTGCTGCACCAATTGACCAACAAGACAGCTCATGGAAATACTTTTACCTGAGCCTTGAGTATGCCAGAAAACTCCACCTCTCCGGTCTCCCTCTTCACGACTTGCTGCAAGAATAGCGGTGACAGCTTCACGAACCCCATGGAACTGATGATAACCTGCGATCTTTTTAATAATTTTAGATCCATCATCTTCAAACAGAATGAAATCATGCAGATATTCCAATAAAAGTTTTTTATTAAAAAAACCTTTAACCAGAGTCTCTAATTCGTATTCTAAAAGTGGTTTATCTTTTTCATTAGCGATGGTTCGCCAATGCATAAATCTCTCTTTATCAGCGGTTAGAGAGCCTATTCTAGCTAATGTTCCATCAGATATGATCGCAGCAGCATTAAAGGTAAATAAAGCATCTATTTCTTCTTTATAAGTCTGAATCTGGTCAAACGCAGACCAGATATCGGCTTTCTCATCCGCTGGATTTTTCAGTTCAATGACAAATAAAGGTAACCCGTTAATAAAAACAATAATATCAGGCCGTCTGGGTTGTTTGATCCCTTTAATCGTGTATTGGTTAACAGCTAAAAACTGATTTTCTTTTACATTATTAAAATCAATTAACTTAACTTTATCCCCACGTTTCTCACCATTTTTTTCATATTCAACAGAAACACCCTCAATCATCATCTGATGGAATGCCTGGTTATTTTTTATTAATGAATGATGTTGGGGTTTAAGAATTTGATCAATGGCATCTTCAATCGCAGAAAAAGGAAGTTCTTTATTAATGTGCTGCAGGGCATCCTCTAGGCGACCTCGAAGAACAACTTCAGAGTAATCCTGACGCTCTGGATTATTAGAATCAGGTGCAATATCGGGTTCATAAACAATGTCGTAGTCTTGTTCGCGGAACCATTCAAGGCAAAGTTGTTCTAGTTGGTCTTCTGTGATCACTAATTCTAATCCTTATACCTGATTACACAGGTTAAATCTTTATCTGTTGAAAATAAATTATCAAAACCACTGCTTAACATAATTTCTATTTTGTCATCTATTAATAAATAACGATCATGTGCATGACTAAACGTATTTTTCTTATCATGCTTTATTGTCCAATTAGCATTTATTTTTTTAATCTCAGAAACTTTTCTTGTTAAGTGGTCATCGTGTAATAACGTGAGACTTTTATTAGGAATGATTTGTTGAAAAAGTTTCTGCGTACCATTCCACCTATCACAAAAATAAGAATCAAAAATCAGAATAAATCTCGCATCTGAGCATAATGCAGAAATTAATTGAACAGCTTTATCTCGCCTTTCGCCAATTTGAAATCTCAAACTAAAGTTTTTCTCAACTTTATCCTTATTAATATTAACGTAAGGGTAATCAGACTCCCTAGTATTTAGAATAAGTTTGTAACGAGTTTGCATGGCTAGCTCTTCTAAGGACTGGGTAGTCAAATTTTGAGCTGAAAGTTGCGGTAGCAGCTCTTCTCCACGTCCAATACGCTGCAATTGTGCTGTATTTGTTAAGTATGAGGAATAGTAGCTAAAAAACTTTTCAACTAATTTAGGATCATCAACTTTGCCTTGCTTAAAATCAAAAAAAACTGATAACAATTCATCACTTAACACCAAAGACTGTTCATTCATCCTATTTCCAATAATTCTTGCAAAGTAGAATCAAAAAAACCAGATGGAAACATCACTGTATTGCCCTCGGTATCTACAAATTTCCCATATTGATTAATATCTAATTCGATAAAATCATCTCTTATTGAAGGCTTGTAGTAAACAACCACATCATCAGCAGGTAATTCTTCTTTATAAACTTGATATTTCACTTTATTAATCAAATGTTCGCTATGTGTTTCAACAATCACTTGAATACTTGCCTGGGCTATCCACGCAAAAAACTCACCTAAACGTGCTTGGGCTTTGGGGTGTAAATGAATTTCTGGGTTTTCAATCATTAATACATCATGTTGTCGACACATTAGCGCAACAACCAAAACTTTCACTAAGTAGCTATTCCCAGCACCTAAATTAAAGGGGTTAATGCCATCAATATCATCACTGTTAAATGAAACCTTAACATTTGTTGAAGTGATCTTTTCAGTCTGAAATGAAATATTTAAACCAAGAATATAAGCTAACCATTTATTCACCTGTGCTTTTAAAGTAAAACCTGCCTCTTTAAATTTAACTAATGACTGATCAAGGGAACTATCTTTATTAAGTTCAAAATACCCTAAAACACACTCTCCATTACGTCCAATTTTTTGTCTAGGATTTAAAATAGCCAACTCTTCTTGACCAACTCGATTAGCAGACAGAAAATAAAGATTTTTTTCATAATTCAAGTGAAAATCTTTTGTATGTAAGGTTTCGTTATTCATTGATAATAAAACACTATCTACAGTAATGGTCAATGACTTAGCATTAGTGTATTTATTACGAATTTCTCTGAAATTTGAAAAATGAGCAACCAATGAACCTAAAACCTCTTGCTGAGGTTTTGATCCAAAATGGCTTAATAGCAAAATAGCCTGAATAACCGTTGATTTTCCTGTTGAGTTTAATCCAGTTAATATTGTTAACGGCTTTAGTTTAAAAGACTGCTTATCTATACATTTAAAATTTTCAATTTCTAATTCACTGAGCATTTTCCAACCTCATTCTTATTGTGTCCACTTCATCAAAACGGTACTCAACACCTATATTTGAATCAATTATCCCTCCAAAATTATTACTTTCATCCATTTTTTTCTTTAGTGTTTCAATATCTTTTTTCAATTCTAGTTTACTGACATGGACAGGTAAAGGTACACTTAACATATAGCTTAAACACTCAAACAACCCCATATTTGTCGGTCTCTTTTTTCTGTGGTTTTCACTACTAAAACGAAAAGCATCTTTCTCTAAAACTTGGTAACAATTCTGCATCGCTAACTCAAAAATTTCAGTTAAATGTTTAATTTTTTCATCACTAAAATTATTAATAGTTTTCATAACATCAGCCAAAAACTCATCCACATCGCTTTTGTATTTAATAGAACCTAGTTGACCTGTTCGCAATAGATAAAACCCTAAAAAGCGCAACACAATATATTTATCTTTCATCCGTTTAGATGATACGGTTTTTCCTGTCGCATTTAAAAATACCTTTGACTTAACAAGTCTATTTAAAAGTATTGTTGCATTGCCTACATACAAAGCATTACGCATTTCTTGATTATTTAACTGTGTACCTCCACGATTGACACGGTCAAAAATATCAAATTTAACTCGTTCTGGTGTTGGGTGCTGTATGGTGTAAGCTAAAAATTGATAGTCTTCTATTTTTGCTTGCAACTGAGGTGATAAATCAGAAAAAACATCACCATTTTCATTGCTTAACATTTTCAATTCTTTTAGTTTAAATTCATCATTTAGAAACTCAAAAATACAACTTAAACGTTGCCTCCCATCAACTACTTGCTTTAAGCCATGCTCATTTTCAAATAAATAAATAATAGGAATTGGAATCCCCATTAATATAGATTCAATCAACTCTGATTTTTGTTTGTTATCCCACAATCCAGATTCTCTCTGAAAATCAGGGTTCATTTCTAGTGTTTTACTTTTTTCATGACGACGTTTCAGCTCAAAAACACTGAACTGTTCCTTAGTCATCTTAACTAAAATATCTGGGTAATCATTAGAACTATGATTCTCTAAAGATTTTTCGCTTTCACTGTCTAACTCAAGTTCAGCTTTTTCTGCTTGATTGATTAAATCATTCATCGATATTAGGCCCTGTTTCTTCAATAATTATTTCACCTGATAATAGTTTTGGTAATAAGGTGTCTCGAAGCTGAGTTAAGTTTTTATTTTGATGCGTGTTTTTTTCTATTTTTTTATACAGTTCCCTTATAATCTTAGTGTAAGTTGTTATTGATTTATTTTTTGGAACTATCACCTGGATAGGTTTAAAGTTCTTTTTACTAATCTCAGCGAATGTTGTACCACTGGCTCTTTGTTTTATTTCATCCATTACTGATTCACACCATTGAATAACATATTCTGGAGTAAGTGTTTTTTCACATCTCATTGCAATGTATCCCTGATTAATAGCTATTGGAACCTTTGCTAATGCTAAGTAACCAACTGGTGCGCGTGATGACATTAAAACAGTATTTACAGGCAGTAATCCTGAGCTTATTTTAGCTAACCCAGAAATGGTTATTTTACGTTCAGTATTTATAATGATCTTATCTTTTATATTTGATAAATCTTTTGGTGTTGTCCAATAAATAGAGCCGTTTTCCCAGTATTCATTAACTTTGGTTGATGGTGTTCCTCCACCAACAACATCAATTTCTTTTCCTATTTCACTAACCGACCACCCCTTCGGAATCAACCCTAGTTCTGATTCCTCAAACTCATCAGGAAACAAATCCAGTACTTTTCTGGATAGACCAAGTTCTTCAGCTAACACATCCATATCGTCACCTTCTAGTTTTGCTTTAACCTTGGCTTTAACAGGGTCAAAATCAACAAACCATGATTTGAAGAAGGCTTGCGCTAGGGACTCTAGAGTTTTGTTGGTTTGGCGGTTTAGTTGGGTTTTCTTTTCTATAGTTTCTCAGATAAATAATTTCCCGATTGAACTAGTTAAACTATGCAGCAATGGCAAAGTCTTCCCGCATTTTTTTCATAACACAAATCACTTTGCTGGCATCTTGCATATAAGTATTAAAAGTATGCACAACCGAGTTATGTAAATCTTCAAAAGATTTAAAGTACTTCATATGTGTTGAATCACGTTTCGTATTTTTCCACAACTTCTCAATCGGGTTAAAATCTGGCGAGAAAGCAGGAAGTCGTTCTACTGTTAAACGTTCTCTATTCGCTAACTTAAACTCCTTAACGACACCACTACCATGATAAGGTGCGCCATCTTCGATCAGGATAATTTTACCTTTATAGTGAGTGAGCAATTGTGCTAAAAACTCGACATAAGTTTCACCATTAAATCGCCCTGATGTTTCGGTATGTTGTAATATGAGTGTCTTATATTGATCAACTAAAGAATGCTCTGCAAGCGAATATAAAGCCTCTATGAAAAGCTTTTGTGTCTGATATCTCTCATTTTTCAAGTCTTTAAGAATTACCAGGAAGTCTTGAGGGAGCCCCGCCTCTTTTAAGAGTCTAAGTGATTTTGGTTTTAGTTCATAAGCCAACGATTCGCGGTATTGAAAACTCCCACCTTTCATTTCGATCGTTCCGAACATTTTCAAACCTTTGCGGATTCCCGTTGTTTTCACTGTCGGCTGCTCTCCTATCGGTGCCCAGGTGCGTGCTAATGAACCCCACATGGCAAATGACACTTCATCACCAAACAAAATGACACTGCTATCTTCTTCCGCCTTCTTCATAATGGCTGGCAGAGTTTCTTCTAGCCACTTTTTTCTCTTAAGTTCATACTCCTCTTCGTCTTGGCGGTCCGTCACAAAACAGGCTTTTTGATAGCTGAATCCTAGCTTTTTCAATAGGCTTGATAAATAGTTCAGGTTATATCGAACTTCAAATTTTAGCCAGATCAGCTCTGCAATCATAGCCGTATTCCATATACCACAATGAAATCCATTCGCCTCTGGCCCGTCCTTAATCAAGTCCGTTAATATTTTTTGTTGTTCTTTCGTTAATTTTGCTTTCCTGCCACGTCCTTGATAATGCTGACCTATCAACCAGCCAATGCCTTTGTGCATGAAGGTTTTCAGCCAATTAAATATAGTTTTAATGCACACGTTCATCAGGCGTGCTATTTTCTTGATCCCCATACCTTCGCTGAACCATAGAAGAGCCTGAGCTAAACGGTATAAGCGAATATTATTTAATCTTTGAGCTATCGCTATGTTTTCTTTTAGTTGATCTACAATTGATTTTGAAAAAGTGAGGATTGCCACTTTGAATGTTTTTTATGAATGAGGCCGGTCGGAGCGGAAATTATAAACCAGCTTTCAATAATCACCTTCGCTTTTTTGGAAGTTATTTTTCTGAAAGTCTATATGTCTTGCTTGAGCTCTTTGAATGTACACCAGCGGCTGGATGGGAAAAAGGTCAGGTAGAAAATCAGGTGGGTAATGTTAGAGAGTGGCTGTTTACGCCGCGTGCTAAATTTAACACCTTTGATGACTTAAACCTGTGGTTAGAAAAACGTTGTGAGGACCTGGCTAGCAGAAAATATCCGACTTTATCCTCACAAACAATTGCTGAGTGTTATCGACAAGAGCAGCCATTACTGCGCCAAATCACAACCCCATTCGCTGGCTATATTGAACATTTATTAAAAGACAGCCGGACTTGTTTAGTTAGACTGGATAGAAACAATTACAGTGTCCCTGCCCAATGGGTCGGGCAAATCGTCTCTGTCAGAGTGACTGCTTATTCTTTGACCATCGTAGCAGCGGGTGAAATCATCGCAGAACATCAACGCAGCTTTATCCGTGATGAAATGGTGTGTAATCCCTGGCATTATCTGTCTGTATTAGAAAAGAAACCGGGTGCTTTAAGGCATGGTATCCCTTTTGTCTCATGGGACTTACCTGAACCGATACAGCAAGTCAGAACAAAGCTTTTGCAACAAGACAAAGGTGATAAAGCCTTTGTTGACTGCCTATTGCTGGCAAAAGAGGTTGGCATTGATGCGTTCGAGCTAGCCTGTAAACTCACATTGGAATCAGGTGTTGTCACTGGCAGTATTGTACTGAATGAAATCAGGCGATTAACAGAACCTGACCGACCCAAAGCGTTAAATGCCTGTCATGATTTACAGCTAACGACAGAGCCACAGGCGAGCTTTGAGCACTATGATCAACTACTGGGAGGTCATTATGTCCATTGACCTCTTAACCCAGCTAAAAGATCTGCGTCTCTATGGCATGAGCGATGTATGGGCTGATATCAAGGCCGAAGCACCGCAACGACAGCAGGAACTATCGCCAGAATTATTACTGAGACAACTCATTAATGCGGAAATAACCGACCGCCAGGCACGTAGCCTAAAATACCAACTGAAAGTCGCCAGGTTTCCTATACATCGTGACTTGGTCAACTTTAAATGGGATGAAACACCGCTTTCACAAGCACAAATAGAACAACTTGCAACAGCGAAATTCATGGACGATGCGCACAACCTCATTCTTGTGGGCGGTACAGGAACAGGGAAAACACACCTGGCTACTGCGCTAGGCGTTGCTGCCATTCAGCATGAGAAACGTGTCAGGTTTTTTAATGCAGTAGATTTAGTTAACCTGCTGGAGCTTGAAAAGCAGCAGAAAAAACAGGGGCAATGGCGAGAAAGCTCATCCAGGTGGATGCTGTCATCCTTGATGAACTAGGTTATCTACCCTTCCCGAAGTCAGGTGGCGCATTACTCTTTCACCTCATCAGCCAGCTCTATGAACGAACCACGCTGATAATAACCACCAACTTAAAGTTCAGTGAATGGGTACAGGTTTTTGGTGATGCAAAGATGACAGCAGCACTACTGGATCGAATTACCCATCATTGTGACATTATCGAAACAGGGAATGATTCTTACCGTTTTAAGCATCGAAAATCAGGGTTAAAAGCAGATTAACCTGCTAAACCATGTGGAAAGTTTTCGACGCTGATTGACAGGGTGGAGAGGCTACGATAACTTATCCAATTTAGGTTATAGACATGTCGATCCAGGGTGATCAAGCCAAAACGGACCAGCACCTTCCAATGATTCATATTGTCTTTGGGAACCTTGATGCATGGCTTCTGGGTACAAACCATGGAGTCAGTTCGAAGCACTTGCAGGGTTATCTCGATGAATTCGTGTTCCGATTCAACCGTCGGTTCTGGCCGATGCTGGCTTTCGACAGTGTGCTGAAGATCGCAGCACGAACGGAGACCCCAGCTTGTGCAACATCCGGATAGGCATGATTCAAACTAGCTCTTTCGTTAATTAGGTGTATCCCTACTATTGAAATCATAACCATCTTTCGCGATTTTATATCATTACTTTCATTGGCTAGTTATGGGAATTTATCGGAGTCCTTTCACCTTGCCAGAAAAAATAACCCCGTTACCATTTATCACCCCCCCCCCTTCCTGTCATAACCATGTCAATACCTAATTTTAACTATTATTACTGTCCATTTTCCACATAAAATCCTTCCATCTGAAATCGTACTTCAGTAGACCTGATTTTTATGCGGCATTCATTTTTTTAAAATCATCACTCGTTTCCGGGATAGAGCCTGGAGAAGTAAACTTAACCTGTCATATTGGATGTCCACCCGAAGTGGCATCGGTTCAGCTTCATTGAATATTTTATTCTTCAGGGTATCCGCCAGAGCGCCTTAAAGACTTAAGACGAGTTTCATTTAAGAACCTCAGGAGGGGGCGAAGGTCGCTCTGACGGAAAAACTTGATAATTTTTTATCTTACTTTCTTTTTAAGGGGGCCTGATTTTTTGTTCGATCGGTGTCTTCATCGGCTCTCTCCTATCTGGATTGATGATAGTTTTCATACTTTATATCAACTAAACAGTAAAGAGTTTAGTCGCATCAAATCTATCGCCTCGCCCTACATACCATAAGGCTTTCGAAAGCTTACGCATGACAGCAATAACTGTTTTATTTTTCGCCCGTGGGTCAACTTTATTGAGATACCAGGCCTTGACGACAGCATTATTTTTAATGAGGCGCAGTGTGGCAAAATAGAGATAATTTCGCGCAACGGAGCTGCCACGTTTAGTAATTCTAAGTTGACCAACATGACGTCCACTACTTTTTTCCTTTAAATTTAATCCCAGTGCTTTTTGATAGCTTCGGGCACAATCATATTTTCGTGGATCCAGGTGACAACTAAACAATACCGCTGTTGTTACCATGCCAATTAACGCACCAAGTTCTTTAAGGTCATCATTACTTTTAATACTTTCTTCCAGAGCTTGTTTGGCTTGTTTTTGCTGTAACCGGCTATGCTGCATTTCTTTTGCCAATGCTTGTAAATAACGCAATTCTGATTCGATACAAGGCTGTCCCAAGGTATTGCAGGCACAGCTTATGACCGCTTCTATTTTTGCATCGCTTAGCAAATTCCTCCCCCATAGGCGCATGCTTTTGGCTGCATTTTCTGCATCGGTAGCTATACCAGCGGGGGAGCCGTATTCAATCAGTAATTTCTCCAGTGTGACCGAGTTCAGAGACAATAAATAACCTACTTCAGGCCAATGACGACTTAAGTATGCCTCCAATCGGTTTTGGTTGCGTTGGTATTGACTTTGATGCATGTCATATTCCCGGCGTAAAGCATTCATTGTTCGTTCGTCATTATTCAATTCAATCCAGGGCTTACTCAAGCCGTCTCTGTGCAAACGAGTGATAATCATGGCCGATTTTGCATCGTGCATACTCGGAACGCCGTCGTATATTTCACTTGCGTCCTTGACTCGTTTCGCATTCATTTGATAAATTTCAAATCCACAGGTTCTAAATTGAAACCGTAATGCGTCACCATAAGTGCCCGTTGATTCGATCACTATATCTATCTGACATTCCAGCCCTTTCAATGCGTTCAGTAATTCAACGGTTTGTTCAGGGTGAGTCCACCATATAAGTTCTGAAACCGTGCCGCTAGCATTGCTTAATAAACCATATTGCTTCTCTTTGGCAATATCAATTGCAAAGACAGCTGACTCATTTGCCAATCTCTCCTTAACTTGAGTAAAATTAATTTTATTGACATTTTTTGAACGATAAGTATGCTTCTTCATAGTGGGAACACCTCCAGCTTTAAGGGGAATATTGTTAGAAATAAATCCCTTATTTTGAGGGTTCCCACTTCTTTTGTCTTGGTGTTACTATAGCTGACTGGCAATGAGGGGCTAGGGGAGGTTTTATTAGCAAAACTAGATTTTGGGTTGGTTCCTTAGCGTCGAATATCTACCAGTCAACCGTTAGCTTAAAGTAGAAAATTATTTATTATGGATGAACTCATGTTATTTACAGATGGAAGTGTGAATATCCAGTCAAAAATTGGCTATGAGCTTACCTCGCTGTGTTTGATCAAGAATTATCACTGGAATCATTGAGGAAAAACATAAAAGTGCAGCGGTTTGAGCAAACGTCTTCAACGAAACTGGAATTACAAACTTTATTATGGGCGCTAAGCGATATCCAGGCTTTAGGGTGTAAAGTGGTTGTACATACGGATTCTCAAAATATTATTGGCTTACCGGGTAGACGGGAACGGTTAGAGAAAAATGAATATCGCTCAAAGAACAATAAGCTGCTTAACAATTATGAGTTGTATAAGGAATTTTACAGAATAAGCGATCAAATTGATTTTCAACTGGTAAAAGTACGCGGACATCAAGCGACTAGGCACAAAGATGAAATTGATAGGCTTTTTACACTTGTCGATAGAGCATCAAGGAATGCGCTGAGAAATGAGTAGAGGTAAGCTATTTATTTTCAAAGAGGTTTCGGGCTAAGTCACAGGGACTTAAGGCAGCATCGGTGAGATTGCCCAAATGATTGATATTAAGATAAAATGACAAAATATTTCAGATCCGTATGAGTATGCACTGCAATAGCAGGTAATTCACTTCTATAACGGTTTTTTACATTGAATAAGACAGAAATCACTAATGAGTAATGAAGTAATAAACCAGGCACCTTCCGTAGAACGAGCTAAAGAATTAGAACAACAAGCAAAAGAGGGTCTTAAGCAATTAAAGGCAGGGCAGGAAAGGGCAATTACTGCTTGCCATAAAATGCGCGATACCAAGGCATACAGCGCCTTGGGTTTTGATTCCTATTATGCCTGGGGAGAAAGCACTCTCAATTTGAAAAAATCCAGACTTAATGAGTTAGCCCTAGCTGGTGAAGTTCAACAGGAATTATTAACTGGAGTCGCTGGAAATATACAAATCCCTGATACACCGGACACTTTTGAACCCCCCAATGTACCAGAAAATAATATACCTGCTGCTGATTTTTCAGAGCCTGAACCAGAAGATGAAGCCAATAAAGAACAAGCGTCTGGTAGTTTAAGTGATCAACTAATTAAACCTATCTTTAGCTCTTCTGAGTTATCCGATATAAGCACCCCTCAATTAGTTGCTTTAGCAAAAGCCCCGAAAGGAGAGCGATTAGCCGTACTAGATAAGGCAGCAGATGAGGCCAAAGCTGAAGATAAACCTATTACGACTAGTATAATTAAAGATGCTGTAAAAGCTTCGGTTAAACCAGTTGAGCCATCAGCCGACGAGAAAGCCGCAGCCATTAAAAAGCACCATAGATCAGCAATGGGCAAGGTTAGTAAGTTAGGTGAGACATTAAGAGGGCTCGATACTACTCATGTCAGTAGCGAGGACGTAGCCAGCTGGAAGACCTACCTGGATGACGTTAAAGAATCAATCCTGGTACTTGAAAAGGCACGGCGAAACCGTTCTAAACCTCTTGACTTCGGTATTAATGTATGGGTTTTCTGGAGTTGGCTGTCATTCTCAGGTAATCAAATACTCGTCGCACATTGCGAGCTAGCTTTTTGGTTATTGAAGAAACACTCTCTTTGCTAATGGATTTAATTAATCCAATGGCAAATCTTCGTAGGCAAGTTATATTTTCAGGGCCATGGCCTGTGCTTATAGTACAGCGATCTTCATTCCAGTTCCAGTCGAGTATATAGTGATGACTTTCTACGCCCCAGTGTTCTCGGTTGAACTTAAGCACTCGCTCAGCATCAGCACTTACGGGAGAGTGACTGGTCAGCCCATAAGCGATTTCTCTCGTTTCTTTGCCTGTTTTTTTATCAATCGTATGACGCTGTATGGCAAAAACTTGCCCTACAAAAGGAAAGTCGAGGTAGTCATTCAGTTGAGTTGATGCCCAGATTGAGCGCGATTCAAGACGGCCGTGCGCCAAAGTGAAGGGCTCACTATAATCAGGTGCTTCACGGTTTTCAAAGATAAGGCGGATATCTTCTGCCAGCGTAGGCTGATTATCTTTGGCAATAAAGACATAATGAGCCGAACGGTCTTCAACAATATAATGTGCCAGCTTGCGCTGTGTTAAAAGTGCATCACCCGTGATTGTTTTACCATCAATATTCTCCAGTGAATCCATGACAGGAATGAACATTCCTATTTCATTCGTCTGTTTAAGTTCATCACTCCCTTCTACAGGCAGAGTTCCGACTTTTTTTTAGTGTGGCATAAACCTGTCTGGTGACCTACAACACTCATAATATGAGTTTGACGGCCTTCTTCATCAATGGCACTACGCATGGTTTTTCCATCAATAGCCAGACCTTCGTCTTCTTCGGCAAATTGCGCGTTCCACCCTTGCAGTGCTCTATCGAGTTCTTCAGGGTTGACACTGATTAAGGTTTCTCTAAACGTGGTGCGACTAGGAACTGAATAGTAGCCATCTCGTTTACGACACTTAAAGCGCGCCCGCGCTTTTTGGCCTAA
>LWTL01000098.1 GCA_002101235.1 Cycloclasticus sp. symbiont of Bathymodiolus heckerae
TGGCGATAACGTCAAGATGACCGTAAAATTAATCAACCCTATCGCCATGGAAGATGGTCTGCGTTTCGCTATTCGCGAAGGTGGCCGTACTGTTGGTGCTGGTGTTGTTGCTAAAATTATTGAGTAATTTTAGCGCTGTAACGGTAAGTTAATAAAGAAGTTTAGGTCAGTAGCTCAATTGGCAGAGCAGCGGTCTCCAAAACCGCAGGTTGGGGGTTCGATTCCCTCCTGGCCTGCCATTTGGTAGGTAGTTTGGCTAAATCATCATACTTAGAAGAATAGAAACTATGGGTGTAGAAGTAGAACAAAAGTCAGGTCAGTTTGATGTGGCAAAACTAGGGCTTGCGCTGATAGTTGTTGTCGCGGGTATTGCTGGTTTTTATTTTTATGCGGATCAATCTCTGTTGTTGAGAGTTGTGGGTCTGCTTGTCGCTTTGTCGATTTCTGTCGGCTTGGTGTATGCGACTGATTTGGGGCGTTCTTTTTGGCAGTTTGCGCAAGGTTCTAAGATTGAGCTTAAAAAGATCGTTTGGCCAACTAAAAAGGAAACTATCCAGACAACGCTTATTGTTGCGGTGATGGTTTTATTTGTTGGAATTTTATTGTGGATGTTTGATAGCCTGCTTATGTGGGGTATTGGGCAAGTAACAGGTTAGGGCGAAAATATGACATTGCGTTGGTATGTGGTTCATGCGTATTCAAATTTTGAACACCGTGTAAAGGCTTCATTAGAAGAAGCAATTGAGCGTGAAGGAATGCAGGATAAGTTCGGTGAGATTTTAGTGCCGACTGAAGAAGTTGTTGAAATGCGCGATGGTCAGCAAAAAAGAAGTGAGCGTAAATTTTTTCCTGGTTATGTTCTAGTTCAAATGGAGCTAGATGACGCGTCTTGGCATTTAGTGAAAGATACGAATAAAGTATTGGGTTTTATTGGTGGTAAGAGTGATCGTCCAGCGCCTATATCAGAGGATGAGGCGAACAGAATCTTAAATAGAATTCAAGAGGGTATTGAAAAACCAAGACCCAAAGTGCTGTTCGAAGTGGGCGAGGTTATTCGTATTAATGAAGGTCCATTTAAAGACTTTAATGGAACCGTTGAAGAGGTTAGTTACGATAAAAGTTCATTGCGTGCATCGGTTTTAATTTTTGGCCGTGCGACACCAGTGGATTTAGAGTTTGGTCAGGTCGAAAAGGTCTGATTTTTTAACAGGGGAGTCGAAAGGCGTTTGACCCACAAAGGAGATAAGAATGGCTAAGAAAATAGATGCCTATATTAAGTTACAAGTAAAAGCGGGTGAAGCTAACCCAAGTCCACCAGTTGGTCCAGCGTTGGGTCAACATGGCGTAAACATCATGGAGTTTTGTAAAGCGTTTAATGCAAAAACTCAAGGTGTAGAAAAGGGGATGCCGATTCCTGTTGTTATCTCAGTTTATACAGACAAAAGCTTTACGTTTATTACTAAAACACCGCCAGCGTCAATTTTATTGAAGAAAGCTGCGGGTATAACAAAAGGCAGTGGAACACCAAACACAGTTAAAGTTGCAAAAGTTAATCGTGCTCAATTAGAAGAAATTGCCACAATGAAAGATGCTGATTTAACTGCAGCTGATATGGATGCAGCAGTAAGAACCATCGCGGGCAGTGCTCGTAGTATGGGTATAGACGTGGAGGGCGTGTAAATGGCTAAGCTAACAAAAAAAGCAAAACTAATTCAAGAGAAAGTCGTTGCTGGTAAAGCATATGATGCTAATGGTGCTTTCGGTATTCTTAAGGAATTAGCGTCATCAAATTTCACAGAATCGGTTGATGTGAGTATTAACTTAGGTATCGATTCACGTAAATCAGATCAAAACGTTCGTGGCTCAACCTTGTTGCCAAATGGTACAGGTAAGGTTGTTCGTGTGGCTGTGTTTACACAGGGTGCAAATGCAGAAGCGGCTACAGCAGCGGGTGCAGATATAGTTGGTATGGACGATTTGGCTGCGAAAGTTAAAGCGGGTGAGATGGACTTTGATGTTGTTATTGCTTCTCCGGATGCAATGCGCGTTGTGGGCACATTGGGTCAAATACTGGGCCCTCGTGGTTTAATGCCTAACCCTAAGGTTGGAACAGTGACGCCGGATGTGGCAACAGCCGTGAAAAATGCAAAAGGTGGTCAGGTTCGCTATAGAACAGATAAAGCCGGCATTATTCATTGCAGTATTGGTAATTCTTCTTTTGAGGAGGGTGCATTAAAAGAAAATATGGAAGCCTTGTTGGCGGATTTGTTAAAAGCAAAGCCTGTTTCAGCGAAAGGTATTTATATGAAAAAAATCAGTGTATCAACAACAATGGGTCCAGGCTTAGTTGTTGATCAATCTAGCGTTACTATTGGCTAGAACAGTTTCGTAAGAAGCTAAAACTTTGGATTGTTGAGTGATCAGCAATCGTCAAAGACCGTAGGTGCATATTTTTGCTTAATATTCCTGCGCAGACGGTAAGTCCTTAAATATTTAGGATGGCCCCGTTAAAAGGGTGCCCTTTATAAGGGTTGTATTAACCGTAACAATCTAGGTTGTTACATAACAGTAGTTAGGAGGTATATATGCCACTAAATCTTGAGAAAAAACAAGCAGTTGTTGCTGAAGTGGCTGAGGTTGCTGCGAGTGCGTTTTCCGCAGTTGCAGCGCAGTACCGTGGTTTAACTGTTGGAGAGATGACGGAGCTTCGTGAAAAGGCTCGTGAATCTGGTGTGTACTTGCGTGTTGTTAAAAACACATTAGTGCGTAAAGCTGTTGAGAATACTGAATTCGAATGTATTCAAGACGCTTTAAAGGGGCCGCTTGTAATGGCGTTCTCTATGGAAGACCCAGGTAGCGCAGCACGATTAGTGAAAGACTTCAGTAAGGACCATGAAAAATTAGAAACGCAATTTGTTTCTATTGGCGGTCAATTATTGGATGCTTCAGAACTCGTAAGACTATCTAAACTACCAACAAAAGACCAAGCAATTAGCATGTTGATGTCAGTAATGAAAGCGCCTGTCGAGAAATTCGTTAGAACGCTTGCAGAACCACATTCGCAGTTGGTTAGAGTTGTTGATGCTGTCCGCGTGCAAAAGCAGGCTGCATAGGTATTATTTTTTAAACATTTAACAAAAGGATTAAGACAATGGCTGTCTCAAAAGAAGATATTTTAGAAGCAATTTCGAATATGAGTGTTATGGATGTCGTAGAATTAGTTGAAGCGATGGAAGAAAAATTTGGCGTAACTGCAGCTGTTGCTGTAGCTGCTGCTCCTGCTGCTGGCGGTGACGCTGGTGCGGCTGCAGAAGAGCAAACTGAATTTGACGTAATGATGATAAGCTTCGGTGAAAACAAGGTATCAGCTATTAAAGCTGTTCGTGCTATCACTGGTTTAGGCTTGAAAGAAGCTAAAACATTAGTAGAAAGTGCGCCTGCTGCAGTTAAAGAAGGCGTATCTAAAGAAGAAGCTGAAGAAACTGTTAAGCAGCTTGAAGAAGCGGGTGCTTCTGCAGAAGTTAAGTAATACTTGTTGTTACTTAAAAGCTATAAAGGCTTTTGAAAGGATAGGGTCGGCAGTTTTTAACTGTCGACCTATTTCCCGTTGTAGGGAAATAAATTATCAACACAGATTTTTCTGTACTGGTATGAAGCTGAATTAAACAGAAGAATATTTCTTCTGTTTCAATGAAACTTATCCTATGTGTGGATATGAGGTTGAATTAATAAGCGTTACGCTTTTAATTTAATGTTATTCCTAACGTGGATAAACGAAAGATAAGGGTTTAAAAAATGGCGTACTCATTTACTGAGAAGAAACGTATTCGTAAAACATTTGGTTCTCAAGAAGGTGTAATGGATACACCGTACTTACTTGAAACACAGATCAGTTCTTACAAACGTTTTCTTCAATCGGGCGTTTCACGAACAGAAGATCTTGATTTAATTGGTCTTCACGCTGCGCTTGGCAGTGTTTTTCCTATTGCTAGTCACACTGGCTATGCAGTTCTGGAGTATGTGAGCTACCGTTTAGGTAAGCCGAAATTTGACGTTAAAGAATGTCAATCTCGTGGTGCAACTTATGCATCGCCATTAAGAGTCCAAGTAAGATTGGTTATTTACGACAAAGACTCTCCAGCAGGTTCAAAACGCGTTAAAGATATTCGCGAGCAAGAAGTGTATATGGGTGAGCTTCCATTAATGACAGGCAACGGTACGTTTGTTATCAATGGTACTGAGCGTGTGATCGTGTCGCAATTACACAGGTCACCTGGTGTATTCTTTGATCACGATAAAGGGAAAACACACTCATCTGGGAAGCTACTTTTTTCTGCTCGAGTCATTCCTTACCGTGGTTCTTGGTTAGATTTTGAGTTTGACCACAAAGATATTGTTTATGTACGAATTGATCGCCGTAGAAAACTACCTGCGACCGTACTATTAAAAGCATTAGAGTTTACTAACGAACAAATCATAGACATGTTCTTTGAAAAGAATGTGTTTAATTTGAAAAATTCTCAATTAACAATGGACTTAGTGGCTGAAAGGTTGCGAGGCGAGATTGTTAGTTTTGATTTGAAAATTAAAAATAAAGTCATTGCTGAAGAAGGGCGCCGTATTACAGCGAAACATATACGCGCACTAAATAAAGCAGAAGTTAAAAGCATTAACGTTCCGAATGACTACTTGCTAGGAAAACTGTTGGCGGCTGCGATCGTTAATGAAGAAACTGGCGAAATTATTGCGGAATTGAACGCGGAAATCACCGAAGAAAACCTTGATGAGATTTTGAATAGCGGCGTTAATAAAATTGAAACGCTATACGTCAATGACTTAGATAAAGGCGCATTTATTTCAAACACGCTAAAAATTGATTCAACATTGAATCAATTAGATGCGCTAGTAGAAATTTATAGAATGATGCGCCCTGGTGAGCCACCAACAAAAGAGTCTGCGCTTAAATTATTCCATAACTTGTTCTTTACACTGGATCGCTACGATATTTCTAAAGTAGGTCGTATGAAGTTTAACCTTCGTCTTGGCCGTGAAGAAACGACGGGCCCTGGCGTTTTAAGTAACGAAGATATTATTGCGGTTCTTAAAGAACTAATTGGTATCCGTAACGGTGAAGGTTCAGTTGACGATATCGATCACCTTGGTAATAGACGTATTCGCTCAGTAGGCGAAATGGTTGAAAACCAATTCAGAGTTGGTTTGGTACGTGTGGAACGTGCAGTAAAAGAACGTTTGTCTATTGCTGATTCTGAAGGCTTAATGCCTCAAGAAATCATTAATGCTAAGCCTGTTGCAGCTGCAATCAAAGAATTCTTTGGTTCAAGCCAGTTGTCACAGTTTATGGATCAAAACAACCCGTTGTCTGAAATCACTCACAAACGTCGTGTTTCTGCCTTAGGCCCCGGTGGTTTGGCGCGTGAAAGAGCGGGCTTTGAAGTTCGAGATGTTCACGCAACACATTACGGCCGTGTTTGTCCGATTGAAACACCAGAGGGGCCAAATATTGGTCTGATTAACTCATTGGCTGTTTATGCTCGTACTAATTCATATGGTTTCTTGGAAACGCCTTATAGAAAAGTTGTTGATGGAAAGCTAACTGAGCAAGTTGATTATTTATCAGCGATTGAAGAAGGTCGTTTCTATATTGCGCAAGCAAATGCAGGAATGGATAGCGATGGAAATTTAACAGACGATATGGTGACGTGTCGTCATGCAGAAGAGTTTGCAATTGCAACAGCTGACAAGATTGACTATATGGATGTATCACCAAAACAGATTGTTTCGGTTGCGGCGTCTATCATTCCTTTCTTAGAGCATGATGATGCCAACAGAGCCCTAATGGGTTCAAACATGCAGCGTCAAGCGGTACCTACACTAAAAGCTGATAAGCCATTAGTTGGTACAGGTATGGAACGTACTGTTGCGATTGATTCAGGGGTTACAATTATTGCAACTCGCGGTGGTATTGTTGATGATGTTGATGCGTCTAGAATTATTATTCGTGTAAACGATAGTGAGACAGAAACAGGTGAGTCAGGCGTAGATATTTACAACTGTACTAAATATACCCGTTCAAACCAGAACACATGTATTAACCAGCGTCCACTCGTTAAGCCGGGTGATTTAGTTGCTAAAGGCGATGTGTTGGCAGATGGTCCATCAACTGACTTGGGTGAGTTAGCCCTAGGTCAAAACATGATGGTTGCGTTTATGCCTTGGAATGGTTACAACTTCGAAGATTCAATCTTGATATCTGAAAAAGTTGTTAAAGAAGATCGCTTAACAACCATTCATATTGAAGAAAAAGTTTGTGTTGCACGTGATACGAAACTTGGTTCTGAAGAAATTACAGCCGATATTCCAAATGTTGGTGAGGGTGCGCTTTCTAAATTAGATGAAGCTGGTATCGTTTATATTGGTGCTGAAGTTAAAGGCGGTGACATCTTAGTGGGTAAGGTAACGCCTAAAGGTGAAAGTCAGCTAACAGCGGAAGAGAAATTACTAAGAGCTATTTTTGGTGAAAAAGCGTCTGATGTGAAAGATACGTCACTACGTGTTCCTTCTAGTATGCAAGGCACTGTTATAGATGTGAAAGTGTTTACACGCGATGGTGTTGAAAAAGACAGTCGTGCAATTGAAATTGAAAATGCAGAATTAGTAAGTGTTAAGAAAGACTTAGATGATCAGTTACGTATTGTTGAAGGTGATACATTCCTACGTGTTGAAAAACTACTACTTGGTAAAGTTGCTGTTTCTGGTCCGAATAAGCTTAAAAAAGGCACGGAAATCACAGTAGAATATTTAGCTGATACGCCTCGTTTAGATTGGCTTAAAATCAAATTTAAAGAAGAGGAGCTTAATGTTCAGCTAGAAACGGTTGCAGAGCAAGTTGAGCAGCAACGTGTTGACTTTAACGATTTATTCGAAGAAAAACGTAAGAAAATCACCATGGGTGATGATTTGCAGCCGGGTGTTTTAAAAATGGTTAAAGTATATCTTGCTGTTAAGCGACGTATACAGCCGGGTGACAAAATGGCGGGTCGTCATGGTAACAAAGGTGTTATCTCAATGATCGTGCCAGAAGAAGATATGCCGTATATGGAAGATGGCACGCCGGTAGATGTTGTGCTCAACCCATTAGGTGTTCCTTCGCGTATGAACGTTGGGCAAGTATTGGAGACGCATCTAGGTTGGGCTGCTAAAGGCTTGGGTAACGAAATTGGTAAAATGCTTGAAGCGAAAGCTAAAGTAGAAAAGTTACGTAAGTTCTTAAATAAAATTTACAATACCAGCGGCCGTAAAGAAGATTTGGATTCATTTTCTGATGATGAGATTCTTGAATTAGCGGATAACTTGAAAGCAGGTGTACCTATGGCGACGCCTGTATTTGACGGCGCTTCAGAAGCTGAAGTGAAACAAATGCTGAAACTAGGTGGTCGTTCAGAGAGTGGGCAAATTCAGCTATACGATGGCCGTACTGGCGAAGCATTTGATCGCGAGACAACTGTGGGCTACATGTACATGCTTAAGTTGAACCATTTGGTTGATGACAAGATGCATGCGCGTTCAACAGGGCCGTACAGCTTGGTTACGCAGCAGCCCTTAGGTGGTAAAGCGCAGTTTGGTGGCCAAAGATTCGGTGAGATGGAGGTATGGGCGCTTGAGGCTTATGGTGCCGCATATACATTGCAAGAAATGTTAACCGTTAAGTCTGATGATGTTTCTGGCCGTACACGTATGTACAAAAACATTGTTGATGGGAACCATACGATGGATCCTGGCATGCCTGAATCATTCAATGTGTTAGTTAAAGAGATTAGAGCGTTAGGTATTAATATTGAGCTCGAGCAAGATTAATTTCTTGATTCCTAATTTAGTATTTAGTCGAACAAAAACAGATAACAAGGAGATACGGTCTTGAAAGATCTACTCAATTTTTTAAAGCAACAAAACCAAGTTGAAGAATTTGATGCCATTCGTATTGGCTTAGCATCACCAGACATGATCAGATCATGGTCATACGGTGAAGTTAAAAAGCCAGAGACGATTAACTACCGTACATTTAAGCCAGAAAGAGATGGCTTGTTTTGTGCGAAAATTTTCGGCCCAGTTAACGATTACGAATGCTTGTGCGGTAAGTACAAACGCTTGAAGCATCGCGGTGTTATTTGTGAGAAATGCGGCGTTGAAGTTACCTTGTCTAAGGTGCGTCGTGAACGTATGGGACATATTGACCTGGCGAGCCCTGTAGCACATATATGGTTCCTTAAATCATTACCATCACGGATTGCATTATTGTTAGATATGACGCTTCGTGACATTGAGCGGGTATTGTATTTCGAATCTTTTGTTGTTGTTGACCCGGGTCTAACAACGTTAGAAGTCGGCGCATTAATGACTGAAGAAGAGCATTTAGACGCATTGGAAGAGCACGGTGATGAGTTTACTGCGCTAATGGGTGCTGAAGCTGTAGATGGTCTATTAAAGGCGCTTGATCTACATGCTGAAATGGAAGGTTGTCGTGAAGATATGGGCGCGACGAAATCAGAAACAAAAATCAAGAAGCTGTCAAAGCGACTAAAAGTTTTAGAAGCACTCATTACTTCTAAGAATAAGCCTGAATGGATGATTCTTAAGGTCCTTCCGGTTTTACCGCCAGAATTAAGACCTTTAGTGCCTCTAGATGGTGGACGTTTTGCGACATCAGATCTAAATGATTTATACCGTCGTGTTATTAACAGAAACAACCGTTTACACCGCTTGTTAGATCTTAGTGCGCCAGACATTATTGTTCGTAATGAAAAGCGTATGCTTCAAGAATCTGTTGATGCGCTTTTAGATAATGGCAGACGCGGTCGTGCCATTACAGGTACTAACCGTCGTCCATTGAAATCATTGGCTGACATGATTAAAGGTAAGCAAGGGCGTTTCCGCCAAAACTTACTGGGTAAGCGAGTAGATTATTCGGGTCGTTCCGTTATTGTGGTGGGTCCAACGCTGAAATTACATCAGTGTGGTCTTCCAAAGAAAATGGCTTTAGAGTTATTTAAACCATTCATCTTTAATAAATTACAGTTACGTGGCGAAGCTACAACTATTAAAGTTGCTAAAAAACAGGTTGAGCGTGAAGGCCCAGAAGTTTGGGATATTCTTGCTGAAGTGATTCGTGAGCATCCAATTATGCTTAACCGTGCGCCAACGTTGCATAGATTAGGTATTCAGGCGTTCGAACCAATTTTGATTGAAGGTAAAGCTATTCAACTTCACCCATTAGTTTGTTCTGCGTTCAACGCCGACTTTGATGGTGATCAAATGGCCGTTCACGTTCCATTATCAATTGAAGCGCAGTTAGAAGCGCGTACATTGATGATGTCAACAAACAACATCTTGTCACCTGCTAATGGTGAGCCGGTTATCGTACCGTCACAAGACGTTGTGTTGGGTCTTTATTATATGACGCGTGAAAAAGTTAATGCCTTAGGTGAAGGCATGGTATTCAGTGATGTTGATGAGGCGGCGAGAGCTGTTCAAGCAGGCGCTGCAGCCATACATGCTAAAGTTAAAATTCGTATTGAAGAAGAAACAATTGATGAAAATGGTGAGGGAACCTTATCAAGACGTCTTGTTGACACAACGATTGGTCGTGCGCAAGTATGGAGCATCGTACCGAAATCATTAGATTTTGATTTAGTCAATAAAGATTTAACAAAGAAAGCAATCATGCATCTTATTGATGCTTCTTATCGCCAACTAGGTGATAAAGAAACCGTTATCTTTGCTGATCAATTGATGTACCTAGGGTTCTCAAATGCGACACGTTCAGGCGTATCGTTTGGTATTAATGATATGGTTATTCCTGCTTCAAAAGGAAAACTCATTAAAGCAGCGCAGAAAGAAGTTAAAGAAGTTGAAGGGCAGTATGCTTCAGGTCTCGTAACAAACGGCGAACGTTATAACAAAGTGATTGATATTTGGTCTCATACGAATGAGCAAGTAGCAAAAGCGATGATGGACAACTTAGGTACTGAAAGCGTTATAGATGCTGAAGGTAATGAAGTTCAGCAGAAATCGTTTAACTCAGTTTATATGATGGCCGATTCTGGTGCCCGTGGTTCAGCAGCTCAGATTAGACAGCTAGCTGGCATGCGTGGTTTGATGGCTAAGCCAGATGGATCTATTATTGAAACACCTATTACAGCTAACTTTAGAGAGGGCTTGAACGTTCTACAGTACTTCGTTTCAACTCACGGTGCTCGTAAAGGTTTGGCGGATACTGCGCTTAAAACAGCGAATGCGGGTTATTTAACACGTCGTTTAGTTGACGTTGCGCAAGATATGGTTGTTTTGACAGAGGATTGTGGTACACAAAATGGCTTGGAAGTAACACCGTTAATTGAAGGTGGTGAAGTTGTTGAGCCATTAGGTAATCTTATTCTTGGTCGTGTTATTGCTGAAGATGTTCTTAGTGCATCAACCAATGAAATGGTCGTTGAAAGAAATACGCTAATAGATGAAGCATGGGTTGATTACCTTGAAGAAAAAGGTATTGATAAAGTTATCGTTCGCTCAGCTATCAGCTGTGAGAATAGAAAGGGCATTTGTAAAATGTGTTACGGCCGAGATTTGGCGCGTGGCGAATTGGTTAATCTTGGTGAGGCAGTAGGTGTTGTTGCTGCGCAATCTATTGGTGAGCCCGGTACTCAGCTTACTATGCGTACTTTCCACATTGGTGGTGCAGCGTCTAGTTCAGCGGCTATTAACAATATTCAAATTAAATCTGAAGGTAGTTTAACGTTTAATGACAAGCTTAAGACCATTGAAAATAGAGACGGCAAGTTAATTGTTATTTCTCGTTCAGGTGAAATCAGCGTTGTTGATGAATACGGTCGTGAGAGAGAACGTTATAAAATCCCTTATGGCTCAGAGTTAACAGCTAAAGAAAGTGACAAGTTGACGGCTGGTTCAGTCTTAGCAGCTTGGGATCCACATACTCACCCGGTTATTACAGAAGTAGCGGGTAAAGTTATGTTTACAGACTTTGTGGACGGTGTGTCGGTTCAGCAGCACTCAGATGATATTACCGGTTTAACTTCTTTGGTGGTTACTGATGCTAAGCAGCGTGGAAGTTCAGGCAAGGATCTAAGGCCGGCTATTACATTAGTCGATGCTAATGGTGAGCCAATCTGCGTCCCAGGAACAAATATTGTTGTTCATTACGTGATGCCAGCGGGAGCGGTTGTTAATGTTAGCGACGGTTCGAATGTTGAAAAAGCGGATATTTTGGCTAGAATTCCTCAAGAATCAAGCAAAACACGTGATATCACCGGTGGTTTGCCACGTGTAGCTGATTTGTTTGAAGCGCGTAAAACAAAAGATCCAGCTATTTTAGCGGAGATGACAGGCACGGTAAGTTTCGGCAAAGAAACTAAAGGTAAACGCCGTTTAGTTGTAACAGATAATGACGGTGAAACTAAAGAATTGCTTATACCAAAGTGGAGACACATTACGGTATTTGAAGGTGAGCACGTTGAGCAAGGTGAAACAATTGCTGAAGGTGAGTTGACACCACACGATATTTTGAGATTACGTGGCGTGCCTGAGTTAGCAAGGTATTTAGTGAATGAAATTCAAGATGTATATCGTTTGCAAGGTGTGAAAATTAACGATAAGCATATTGAAGTAATTATTCGTCAAATGCTTAGAAAGGTTGAAATAACATCTGGTGGCGATAGTGCATACATTAAAGGCGAACAAGTTGAAAAGACGCGTTTCCTTGAGATGAATGATAAATTAGAGTCTGAGGGTAAAATACCTGCTACAGCTAACAATGTGTTGTTGGGTATTACTAAAGCTTCTTTAGCGACAGAATCGTTTGTTTCTGCAGCATCATTCCAGGAAACGACGCGCGTCTTAACCGATGCGGCTGTAAGAGGAACAAGAGATGATCTGCATGGGCTGAAAGAGAACGTGATTGTTGGTCGACTAATACCAGCAGGTACGGGCTTAGCGCATCATATTGAGCGTAGGAAAGCCAAAGCAGCCATGGCTCTGCCTGAAATTACAGAAGAAGTGACGACAGCAGCGGCTCATGAAGAGGCAGAAGAGGCGCTTAAGCAGGCGTTAAGCATGCAGGAGTAAGTCCCCTTTGATGGTTAATATAAGCCGGCCGATATTTATGCCGGCTTTTTTATCGGATTCGTTTGTTGGCATGCATTGATTCATTGGTAATTACACAATGCATGTGTTTCAGAAGGAAGGTTTGTTTGGGAGTGGCGCCCATTTAGTTAAGAATTTAAGGGGTATCATTCTTCTCATTTAATGAAAGATACCTTCGATCTGCGGATAAGGCTTAATTACAAGTTCATTCCGCTTGACAGAAAAGCAATATCTGCCTAAAATTCCCGCTCTTCACTGGATTGGATTTTCAGCTCGGTGAAATTACCCAATTAAATTTATACAAAGTACGTGTTCAAGTAACATGTAAAGAATGTTTTGCACGAGTTTTTGGAGCTCTAAATTAGATATGACGACTATAAACCAACTAGTACGTAACCCTAGAAAGCGTAAAGTAGAAAAAAGCAATGTGCCTGCATTAGAGGCTTGTCCACAAAGACGAGGTGTATGCACACGTGTTTATACAACAACACCGAAGAAACCTAACTCAGCATTACGTAAAGTAGCCCGTGTTAGATTGACGAATGGCGCGGAAGTAACAAGCTATATCGGCGGTGAAGGTCATAACTTGCAAGAGCACTCGGTTGTATTGATTCGTGGTGGTCGTGTTAAAGATTTACCGGGTGTGCGTTATCACGTGGTTCGGGGTAGTTTGGATACATCAGGTGTTGAAGGGCGTCGTAGAGGACGTTCTAAATACGGTGCTAAGCGCCCTAAAAACTAAGCGAGCGATTTAAATATGTCTAGAAGAAAAAAAGCGATTAAAAGAGAAATTCTCCCTGATCCAAAATACAAAAACTTGGTACTTGCTAAGTTCATGAACATGATTATGGTTGACGGTAAAAAATCAATCGCAGAAAAGATCGTCTACAGCGCGCTTGATACCGTTGAAGGTAAGGGTCACGAAGATCCTGTTGTAGCGTTAATTGCAGCGCTTGAAAAAGTACAGCCAGCGGTTGAAGTTAAGTCAAGACGTGTAGGTGGTGCAACATATCAAGTGCCTGTTGAAGTTAGACCTGCTCGTAGAATGGGTTTATCAATGCGTTGGCTTATTGATGCTTCGCGCAAACGTAGTGAGAGAAGTATGTCGGCAAGATTGGCTGGCGAAGTGTTAGATGCCTTAGAAAGCAGAGGCTCAGCATTTAAGAAACGTGAAGATACGCATCGTATGGCCGAAGCCAACAAAGCATTCTCACATTTCCGCTGGTAAGCAATATTTAAAAGTTTTAGGAAGTAAAGATGCCGCGTTCTACACCAATAGAGTGTTATCGGAATATTGGCATCATGGCTCATATTGATGCCGGTAAAACGACGACAACAGAGCGAGTTCTGTTTTATACGGGTGTTTCGCATAAAATGGGAGAGGTTCACGATGGCGCTGCCACGATGGACTGGATGGAGCAAGAGCAAGAGCGTGGCATAACAATAACGTCTGCCGCAACGACTTGTTTTTGGTCTGGTATGGATAAGCAGTTTAGTGCTCATCGTATTAATATAATTGATACGCCTGGACATGTTGACTTCACAATCGAGGTTGAAAGGTCGTTGAGAGTGCTGGATGGAGCCTGTGCTGTGTTTTGTGCAGTAGGTGGTGTAGAGCCTCAGTCTGAGACTGTATGGCGGCAAGCAAACAAATACAAAGTGCCTCGAGTGGCTTTTGTAAATAAGATGGATAGAGCTGGTGCTGACTTTATGCGAGTCGTGCAGCAGCTTAAAGATCGTTTGGCTTGTAATGCGGTGCCTTTGCAATACGCTATAGGCGCTGAAGAAGGTTTTGAAGGTGTTGTTGATTTGATCAGCATGAAAGCCATCTATTGGAACGAAGATGATAAAGGCGTAACGCATGAAAAAGCGGATGTGCCGGAAAATATAAGAAGCGAATGTGAAGACCTTCGTGAGCAGTTGGTAGAAGCAGCTGCGGAAGCAAATGATGATTTGATGGAGTTGTATTTGGACTCTGGAGAGCTATCGAATGCTGAGATTAAGCAAGGTTTACGCTTACGTACGTTAAGTAATGAAATCGTGTTGGTTTTATGTGGTAGTGCCTTTAAGAATAAAGGTGTTCAGGCTATGTTAGATGCGGTTGTTGAATATTTGCCGTCGCCTCTTGATGTGTCCAATATTATTGGGGTGGTAAATGAGGAGGGTGAAGAGCCCGATACTCGTGCTGCTGATGATAAAGCGGCTTTTTCAGCGTTGGCTTTTAAAATTGCAACAGACCCCTTTGTTGGGACGTTGACGTTTTTTAGAGTTTATTCAGGTGTTTTGAAAGTGGGTGAAGTTGTATTAAACCCAGTAAAGAATAAAAAAGAGCGCATTGGTAGATTAGTTCAAATGCACTCTAATGATAGGCAAGAAGTAAAAGAAGTATATGCTGGCGATATTGCGGCGGCGATTGGACTTAAGGATGTCACCACGGGTGATACGTTATGTTCAATTACTGATCCAATTACGTTGGAACGTATGGAGTTTCCGGAACCTGTGATTTCGATTGCGGTTGAGCCGAGAACCATACAGGATCAAGATAAGATGGCGCTGGCTTTAGCAAAGTTAGCTCAAGAGGATCCGTCGTTTAAAGTACGTACCGATGAAGAATCGGGGCAGACAATTATTTCTGGAATGGGTGAGTTGCATTTAGAAATCATTGTTGACCGTATGAAAAGAGAGTTCGATGTGGTTGCGAGTGTTGGCAAGCCACAAGTTGCTTATCGTGAGACGATTCGTCAAAGCGTTAAGCAAGAAGGTAAGTTTATAAGAGAGTCCGGTGGGCGCGGCCAATATGGTCATGTTTGGTTAAAGATAGAGCCGCTGGAAGATAAAGAGTTTGAGTTTGTTGATGAAATCGTTGGTGGTTCGGTACCAAAAGAGTTTGTAAGCTCGGTTGAGTCTGGTGTTAAACAGCAGATGAAGAACGGAGTTTTAGCTGGGTATCCGATGATCAATGTTAGGGTCACTTTATACGATGGTTCGTATCATGATGTTGACTCTAACGAGATGGCGTTTAAAATAGCGGGCTCGCTTGGTTTTAAAGATGGAGCTGCAAATGCAGATCCGGTGATTTTAGAACCGATGATGAAAGTAGAGGTGGTGACACCGGAAGACTATATGGGTCATGTTGTTGGTGATCTAAATAAGCGTAGAGGAATCATTCACGGTATGAATGACGGCCCCGCAGGTAAGACAGTTGATGCAGAAGTACCGTTGGCGGAGATGTTTGGATATTCCACCGACTTGAGGTCTGCAACACAGGGAAGAGCGACTTACAGCATGATGTTTGATAAGTACGCTGAAGTACCTAAAGCGTTAGAAGAAAAGATTAAAAGCAGAATTTTTTATTAATATTAAGTAATAACGGGTATTAGCAATGTCAAAAGAGAAATTTGAAAGAAATAAGCCCCATGTAAACGTTGGTACAATTGGCCACGTTGATCACGGTAAAACAACATTAACAGCAGCGTTAACGAAAGTTATGGCTGAAGCTCTAGGCGGC
>LWTL01000099.1 GCA_002101235.1 Cycloclasticus sp. symbiont of Bathymodiolus heckerae
GATTCCCCAGATTTATTTTCATGGATTTTAGACGAGATGGGGGAATTGCCTCTACCTAGACAAGCTCGGCCTAAGGTTACTCTTGACCCCTTGAAATTGCTGGGTGTCCCGGCTTAGACGGGAAGCCAATCACAGCATTGTCAATGGTGAAACTGATTGCGTTATTGCTTGATATAATTGCCCCCGAATTAATCAAACCGCCAGAAATAGTAGTGGTATCACGAAAAATATCTATACCATTATATCCTATAATCGTACCCGAGTTGGTTACACTGCCAACAACAGAGACATCCAAAAGTGCTATACCTGTAGAAACAGAAATAATAGTGCCTGCGTTGGTTATTCCACCAGAAACGCTTGAATTATTTGGTGGGTTGCCGTTTATATATATCCCTTGATTAGCAGTGATAGTACCTGTGTTAGATATACCACCACCAATAGTAGAAACATTAGTTATGTATATCCCTGTAGAACCAGTAATAGTACCTGAGTTAGTAATTCCTCCAGAAACAGTGGAGTTATCAACGTATATACCAGCGTCGTCTGCTGTAATCGTACCCGAGTTAGTAATCCCGCCAGAAATAGTAGTGGAAGCACCACTAATCTCTATGCCCTTATCAAATCCTACTGTAATCGTACCTGAGTTGCTTACACTGCCACCAATAGTGACATTATCCCCAATCCTTATAGCTGAACTGTCAGAAGTTATAGTGCCTGCGTTGCTTATTCCACCAGTAATGCGTGTATCATCGTTTATATCTATCCCATACGTACTAGTAATAGTGCCTGTGTTAGATATATCACCTAAAACTGTAGAAACGCCAGATATGTCTATCCCGTCATCAGCAGTAATTACTCCATTATTGATGATGCTACCTGTAGTACTATTATTTTCTATTCTAATACCGGTCTTATCTCCACCAACAATAAGACTGCCATTATTTGTAATACTACCTACTGTGAGGCTATTTATGCTCACAGCATGATTGAATGGTGATATTATTGGTGTTGTTATACTCCACGTTTCACTAACAACCAAACTTTCACCCGCAACTAAACTACACTGATCTGTCTCAGCAGCAGTGATTGTTGTTGTGCCAGCCGTTCCACAAGAGGTCGCTGCTTGTACGGTTATGGGTGTTGCAACCAAGGCGATACAGGCTAGTGTTATCGCTTTGCTTAAACGTGACTTTTGGAAAGAAGCTAGGGTATTGATTGGCATTAAGAATCCTTGGGTATGAGTCTGCTTATAAAAAACATCACTATGTTACACCAAGACAAGATCACTCAGTTATACAAAACAGGTCATATATTGTTGGCAGTACACGCCAAACCAAATAGAACTTAATTTCTTAGTGGACAAAGCAGCTCACTAATTTCATTATCTTCTACGAGCCAACTATAATAAACATCTTAAATTATTGCCCCATGACTAGAACCAATGAAAAATGAGCCCAGCAATCAAGTACCAAAAGTCTCTTTTGACTCGGCTGATTTTACGCTAGACCAACGACTCGAAGCATTTCGTGACGTGACCAGAAGCCTGTACCATTGTTCGCCACAAGGTCATATTGAAGACTTTTATGTTAAAGCGAAAAGTTACATGACTGGGGATTTAGTCTTTACTCATGTCACTTTTAGCCCTCTACACTTCGAAAGAGACATAGAAAAGCTACGAGGAGAAACACAAGATTTTCTCGTCATGGAAATACAGCTAAAAGGATGTCAGACAATCCTGATGAATAATATCCACACCAGGATGCACCCCGGCTTTATTTATCTACGTGACTGGTCTTATTCATACGAAGCCAATGCCGATGAAATGGACGTTTTTTCAATACTTATTCCTCGCCATAGACTTAAAGTCAGTTCATCATTAAATTCAAACTGTCCGATACTCAGCTGGTCAACTGAAGAGGCAGCTGGACAAATGCTTTTAACGCTTTGGACAACACTGTTTGATAAACTTTCAGCCATGACAAAGTCTGAAGCAATGCAGCTGTCTAATGCCTTGATTGGTTTCCTTGATGGCTTGTTGGATCACCGTCCTCAACAACAAGGGGCGGGTAACTCATTTGATAGTATATGCCAATACATTAACGCTCGACTTCATGGAGAAATCACTACTACTGAAGTATGCGAATACTTCAATATTTCTAAAAGCACCGTATATCGTATTTTTAAAGATTATGGCGGGGTTAAAAAATGCATCCTTCTTGCTCGTTTACGACACTGTTATATTGAGCTGTATCACGCTGACGCCTCTAAAGATAAGATCAAAGACATTTTTGAGAACTGGGGATTCCATGATGCGAGTTCATTTTCACGAGCCTTTAAAAACACCTTTAATGTGATGCCAACCGATGTGCTAAAACGTAACTTTGATAAAACGCTTAACGACAAATTAAGTAATAGCTCGATTGATTCAAGCAGCTATGAAGACTACAAACGATTTTTCCTAAAAGCCACTCATGATCTTTCATAGGCAAGCATATAATAATCATTTGTATGGACTAAATTATTGAAAGAAGGTCCTTAACATCAACTAAAAATCCTACTTATGAAACCACACTTACCCAACGAACCTATTGCCCCTAGCCAAGATGCAAGCAATCAGCAAATTAGCATTGAGCAGGCGATGCAACTGGCCAATGGGCATCAACAGGCAGGCAAACTTCAAGAAGCAGAACACCTGTTGCGCCAGATCTTGCAGCAACAACCTCAACACCCTTTTGCGTTGCACTTGCTTGGCATTATTGCGCAACAATGCAACCAGCCTGATTTGGCAATCGATTTGATCAAACAGGCTATTCAAGCCAATAGTGGTATTGCTTTTTTTTACAGTAATTTGGGGGAAATAAGCCGCCAACAAGGTCAGCTTGATGAGTCAATTCAATATGCAATGTGCGCACTGGAGTTAGACCCAGAAAATCCTACAGTTCACAGTAACTTGGGTATTACATGGTTTGATAAAAAAGACTTTGAAAAAGCGCAAGCCTGCCAACTAAAAGCACTATCTTTAAACCCTAAGCTTTCAACTGCACTCAATAACTTAGGCGGCATTCATCGAGGACGTAAAGAATATGATCAGGCCATTGACTATTATCAACGCGCTGTTGAGGCTGACCCGAACAACCCAGAGCCTGTTAATAACCTGGGTACGACATTGAATGAAAACGATCAAACTGAAGAGTCTATAGCGCCGCTTAATAAGGCATTGGCATTAAATCCCAGCTCTGCGGATGCCGTTTGTAATATGGGTTTATCTCTGAATACCTTGGAAAGGTATGACGAAGCTATTACGCTCTTTGATAAGGCTTTAAGCATGCGAGAGGCCTACGCAACGGCCTACATTGGTTTAGCAAAAGCATTACAAGAAAAGAATGAACTTTCAAAAGCAGAAGCTGAAATACAAAAAGCACTTTCTATCGAGCCTGACAATATTGATGCACTAAATGGTGCTGGAAATATCTATTCTCGTATGGGGCATGTCACAGAGGCGCATGGGTATTACGATAGGATCCTCTCCATTGATCCTGAAAATAGTCAGGCATTATTGGGCAAAGGCCATCTTGAAATGGAAGAAGGTCATTTGCAACGTGCTGAAGAACTCTTTAACCAATCACTGAGCCTTGGCGATGACAAGCTTTCTGCACGATTTAATTTAATCCAGATTAAGAAAACAGCTGAAATCGATGAGAACGTCAAAGCGCTTTTAGCCGAGCATGACAAAAACGAAACACTTTCCATACGAAAAAGAACCTCTTTGAATTATGCCTTAGGCAAATGTTTTGATGATTTAAAAGACCACGATAGAGCCTTTCCTTACTTTCTTGAAGGCAGTCAGTTAAAACGCAGCACCCTAAATTATGATGCCACAAGCAATGCAGCCGTTTTTGATCAAATTATTGAAATTATCAATCCTGATTTTATTGAAAAATTAAAGGGGCATAGCAACTCATCTGATGCACCAATATTTATAGTTGGTGTTCCTCGTTCAGGCACAACATTGACCGAACAAATTATTGCCAGTCATCCTGATGTTTTTGGGGCCGGTGAGTTATACGATTTAATGGATGTCTTTCAACAAAGCACGCAAGCAAATACAGACAGTCATTTTCCAAGCAACCTTAAAGCGCTCACACCTGATACTGCCAAACAATGGGTCGATGATTATATCAATCGTTTAACGGAGCGCGCACCTCAAGCCAAGCATATCACCGATAAGATGCCCGCTAACTTTATAGCAATCGGACTCATTCATGCTTTATTACCCAACGCAAAGATTATTCATGTAAAACGCAACCCGGTTGATACTTGCTTATCTTGCTTCACGCGTTTATTCCATCATGGACAAGAGCAAACCTATGACCTTAAAGAGCTTGGTCAATACTATCTGAACTACCTAAAGATCATGGATCACTGGCGAACAATACTCCCAGATACGGCTTTCCTTGATGTGCAATATGAAGACATCGTGGCTGACAATAAGCATCAAGCAAAACGACTGATTGATTTTTGCGGATTGGAATGGGATGACGCCTGCTTAGATTTTCATAAAACTAAGCGTCCCATTAAAACAGCAAGCGTGACTCAGGTGCGTCAACCTATTTATAGCTCTTCAGTAGAACGCTGGCGTCATTATGAAAAACACTTAGGGCCTCTTATAAGAGTACTTGATGGTTTGGTTTAGTAAAGATTCATTATCCTGGCGAAACGCATTGAGACAGTGACAGTCTAGGCCACTTTGAGCTGCCCCTAATTTACTAGACTCTTTCTAGAGTTGTAATTAACTTAACAAAGCAAGCACAGCAATGTTGCTTTGTTCTCTGTGCTTGGATTTGCAACTTGAGGATAGCGCTTTTAGCTTGTTGAGCACGACCCTTGCCTTTGTACTGCTGAGTACTTTGCAGTATTTGAGGATGATGGTCTTGGCTCACTCGTTGTGCTTGCTTATCGTTTTAAAAGCTTCTGATGCTCGTGTAAATAAGTAATAACTATATCTGCGCATTGTTCAATATTGAAATCTTCTGTTTTGATTACAATATCAGCAGACTCCGGTGCTTGGTAGTCAGAATCTATGCCGGTAACATTTTTGATTTGACCTGCCTTGGCTTTTTTGTATAACCCCTTTGGGTCGCGCTTAATGCATTCTTCTAATGTTGTATCCATATGAATTTCAATGAAATCATTAGGGCCGACTAAGTCCCTAACCAGCTGTCTGTCGGCTTTGAAGGGTGAAATGAAAGCAGTGAGCACAATGATGCCTGCATCTGTAAAAAGCTTGGAAACTTCACCAATACGACGAATGTTTTCGATACGATCCTGATCTGAAAACCCCAAGTCACTATTCATACCGTGGCGAATATTATCGCCATCTAAAAGATAAGTATGGTGCCCCATTGAGAACAGCTTTTGTTCTACGGCACTCGCTATTGTTGACTTTCCTGCGCCACTTAAGCCGGTGAACCAGATAATGAAAGGCTGTTGTTGTTTGTGCTTTGAACGGTTTTCTTTTGTGACAGAGTGAGGGTGCCAAACCAAATTCTTTGAAGACATAAAGCAAACCTATGTATGTAGTGCAATTAACTGCAGAGTATATACTTGAAAAGGGTTGAGAATGATGGAAAGTTTACCGGTGTTCTTTCTTTAAAACTTAAGTGGTGCACGAAGGTTTGAAGCCATACTTCACCCCAAGTTCAACAAATCCCAGACACAAAAAAGCCAGCTATTACACTGGCTTTTTCGATATATGGCTCCTCCGACTGGACTCGAACCAGTGACCCAATGATTAACAGTCATTTGCTCTACCAACTGAGCTACAGAGGAATTGTTTAGGTCGCGTATCTTACGAAACGCGGCTGTTTTGGTCAATAGCTAATGGCTTATTATTTGGTATTAAGCAAGTTTGCTATTCTGTCCATCGCATTAACTAAATTATCCATGCTGGTGGCGATGGAAATACGCATATGGCCATCTAACCCAAATGCAGAGCCAGGTACGAGCGCGACACCAGATTTTTCTAATATATACTCAGCTAAATCAACATCGTTGTTTATGTCGCTCATGCGGTTAAGAACGGGGTTGAAATCAGGGAAGCAGTAAAATGTGCCGTCGGATGTGATGCAGCTAACGCCTTCGATTTGGTTTAGTTTTTCTACCACGTAGTCGTGACGTTCTTTAAACGCAACGAGCATTTCACTGATGCATGACTGGTCACCTTCTAATGCAGCTTGTGCGGCGTATTGTGAAATAGACGTTGGGTTTGATGTGCTTTGTGATTGAATTTTCTTCATTGCTTTAATCAACACAGCTGGCCCTGCTGCGTAGCCAATGCGCCAGCCAGTCATTGAGTAGGCTTTAGATACGCCATTAAGCACGATGGTTTGGTCATAAAGCTCTGGGCATGCCATGACGATATTACTGAACGGTTCGTCGCACCACAGAATGTGTTCGTACATATCATCTGTAGCAACAATAATATTGGGATGTTTTAGAAGAACGGCGCCTAGGGCGGCTAATTCATCGTTACTGTAGGCTTTACCACTGGGGTTTGATGGACTGTTGATAACAACTAATTTTGTTTTTTCTGTTATGGCGGCTTCAAGTTGTTCAGGTGTTATTTTGAATGCTTGATCTTGACTTGCTTGAATAACAATGGGTATACCACCAGCCAGTAGGCTCATGTCAGGATACGAAACCCAGTAAGGTGCAGGAATAACAACTTCGTCGCCATCGTTTAAAAGCGCTTGAGCTAGGTTAAAGAAGCTCTGCTTACCGCCACAAGAAACAAGTACTTGATCCATTTGGTATCCAAGCCCGTTATCGCGTTTTAGCTTGTTGATAATGGCGGCTTTAAGCTCAACTGTACCGTCTACAGCAGTATATTTAGTCTTGCCGGCATTAATCGCGTCTCTCGCGGCCTGTTTGATGTGTTCAGGGGTGTCAAAGTCAGGCTCGCCTGCACCTAATCCAATAATATCTTGTCCTGCGGCTCGCAAAGCAGCTGCTCGTGCTGTTACTGCCAAGGTAGGAGATGGCTTGATGCTTTGAACGCGATTAGAAAGTTTAATGTTCATAATGATTTGCTCGGTAAATAAAAGTTCAGCTAACTGGGCGCTGTGAATCTTTTTGGAATAAAATTAAAGATTACATCAGCCTAAGCGGTACATTCTACTAGATGCCGCGAACTTGCAAAATCCCTATGAATAAAAAATTCACCATTCATTCGCCTTTTCAACCAGCGGGTGACCAGCCCAAAGCGATAAAAGCATTAGTTGAAGGAATAGAAAATGGCGAAGCACATCAAACATTATTGGGCGTTACAGGCTCGGGGAAAACCTTCACAATGGTGCATACCATAGCGCAGTTGCAGCGTCCCGCCTTAGTGCTGGTACATAACAAAACGTTGGCGGCACAGTTGTATGGCGAGTTAAAGGAGTTTTTGCCAGACAATGCGGTTGAGTATTTCGTGTCATATTATGATTATTATCAGCCAGAAGCCTATATGCCAGCGTCGGATACGTTTATTGATAAAGATGCTTCGTTAAATGAGCATATTCAACAAATGCGCTTATCGGCAACCAAGGCGCTGATGGAGCGAGATGACGCAGTTATTGTTGCCAGTGTGTCTTGTATTTATGGTCTGGGTGACCCTGAACTATATTTTAGTATGATTTTGCATTTATCGCGTGGTGAGCGTGTAAGTCAGCGTGACATTATTCGTCAACTCACAGAGATGCAATATAAGCGCAATGATGTGGAACTATTGCGTGCGACATATCGTGTGCGGGGCGATGTGATTGATATATTTCCGGCCGAATCAGATCAAGACGCTGTGCGTGTTGAATTATTTGACGATGAAATCGAGCGATTATCTTTATTTGATCCGCTGACAGGTGAGGTTGTTCAGCGTATTCCACGCTACACGATTTTCCCTATTTCCCATTATGTTACACCGCGAGAAACGGTTTTGGGCGCGATTGATAAAATCAAGGCAGAGTTAGCTATTCGTTTAGAGCAGTTACGTTCAATTAATAAGTTAGTGGAAGCGCAGCGCTTAGAGGAGTGGACAAAGTTTGATATTGAAATGATGAGAGAAATTGGCTATTGCTCTGGCATTGAAAACTACTCGCGCTATTTGTCGGGTAGAAACCCCGGTGATGCGCCGCCAACGTTGTTTGATTATTTGCCTGATGATGCGCTACTGTTTATTGATGAGTCCCATGTGACTGTGTCGCAAGTTGGTGCCATGTATAAGGGTGATCGTTCGCGTAAAGAAACGCTTGTTGAATATGGGTTTAGACTGCCGTCGGCGTTAGATAACCGCCCCATGCGTTTTGAAGAATTTGAAGCTAAGTCGCCGCAAACGGTATTTATTTCTGCAACACCAGCAAAGTATGAAATAGAGCGTTCTGGTGCGGTAATTGAGCAGGTGGTTCGCCCCACAGGTTTGCTTGACCCGATTATTGAAGTGCGCCCTGCAACAACGCAAGTGGACGATTTATTGTCAGAAATCAATCAACGTGTAAAGCTTGAAGAGAGAGTTCTTGTGACTACGCTAACGAAGCGTATGTCGGAGGATTTGACCGACTATTTAATGGAATACGGCGTGAAAGTACGCTACCTGCATTCGGATATTGAAACAGTAGAGCGTGTTGAAATTATCCGAGATTTACGCCTTGGTGTATTCGATGTACTTATTGGTATTAATTTATTACGTGAAGGTTTGGATATCCCCGAGGTGTCATTGGTTGCAATTTTAGATGCAGATAAAGAAGGGTTCTTACGTTCAGAGGTCTCGATGATTCAAACAATGGGGCGGGCGGCGCGCAATGTAAAAGGTATGGCTATTTTATATGCGGATAAAATTACCGGGTCAATGCAACGTGCGATGGATGAAACCAGTCGTCGGCGAGAAGCTCAGAAAGCTCATAATAAAAAGCACGGCATTGTGCCAAAAGGTATCGTTAAAAAAGTAACCGATATAATGGAAGGTTCTAAACGATCGCAACGAAGCACCGCGAAAAAGGTAGCGGAAGAGGCGGCAAAGTATCAGGCGATGTCACCGGCTGAAATGCTTAAAAAGGTGAAGCAATTGGAAGCTAAAATGTACCAACATTCGCGTGATTTAGAATTTGAAGAGGCGGCAAAAGTGCGCGATGAAGTTAATCGTTTGCAAGATCAGTTAGTTTTAGGTAAATAGTCGCGGTAATAAAAAAGCGGCTGATCGCTTCACTAACGCAGTAACATTCAGTACAATTCGCGGTCTTTAGGAAGTTGACTTGCAGGCGCGTAGCTCAGTTGGTTAGAGCGCACCCTTGACATGGGTGAGGTCGGTGGTTCGAATCCACTCGTGCCTACCAATTTCTTAAGCAAGCGGTATCAAACTCTACTATCACTTAAACAAGGTTCTAACGTGCCAGTTATTACATTACCCGACGGAAGTCAGCGTGAATTCTCTCAAGCAGTTACCGTGTTGGATGTGGCCGCAGATATTGGTGCAGGCCTTGCGAAAGCAACTTTAGCGGGCAAAGTGAATGACGTGCTAGTTGATGGATCGTTTGTTATTGAAAATGATGCCTCACTTGCTATTGTTACTGCTAGAGATGATGAAGGTGTGGATGTTATTCGTCATTCAGCGGCTCATCTTTTAGCGCAAGCAGTGAAGCAGCTCTTCCCGAGCGCACAAGTGACGATTGGTCCTGTTATTGAGAATGGCTTCTTTTATGACTTTGCTTTTGAGCGGTCATTTACACCAGACGACCTTACGAAAATAGAAAAGCGTATGGCCGAGCTTGCTGAGCAAGCTATTGAAGTAGAACGTTTCGAATTATCGCGTGATGATGCCGTTACTTTCTTCAGAGAAAAAAACGAAGAGTATAAAGCGCAAATTATTGAAAGCATTCCGCAAGATGAAGTGTTATCACTTTATCGCCAAGGCGACTTTACTGATTTATGTAGAGGGCCTCATGTCCCGCATACAGGCAGTCTAAAAGCATTTAAGCTGACAAAGTTGGCTGGTGCATATTGGCGCGGCGACTCAGACAATGAAATGCTACAGAGAGTATATGGCACAGCATGGGGCGACAAGAAAGCACTTAAACGCTATTTGCACCGTATCGAAGAAGCGGAAAAACGCGACCACCGTAAAATTTCTAAAAACTTAGATCTGTTTCATATACAAGAAGAAGCGCCGGGTATGATTTTTTGGCACGATGCGGGTTTAAGTATTTATCGCACGATTGAAGACTATATTCGTAAACAGCTCCAAGAAAACAATTATGTAGAAGTGCGTACGCCACAATTAGTGGATAAAAGCCTATGGGAAAAGTCTGGCCATTGGGATAAGTTCCGTGATGATATGTTTACCGTTAATTCGGATCACCGTGAATATGCTGTTAAGCCAATGAATTGCCCTTGCCATGTGCAAATCTACAATCAAGGTTTAAAAAGTTACCGTGACTTACCATTAAGAATGGCTGAATTTGGCTCGTGCCACCGTAATGAGCCATCAGGCACATTGCATGGTTTGATGCGTTTGCGTAACTTCATTCAAGATGACGCGCATATTTTTTGTACAGAAGATCAAGTCCAATCAGAAGTATCTGACTTTATTGACCTGCTTTATAAGGTGTATGCAGATTTCGGATTTACCGACATTATTATCAAATTGTCTACACGCCCAGAAAAGCGGGTGGGTTCGGATGATGTTTGGGATAAATCAGAAAAAGCGTTGGAAGATGCGCTTAATGCAAAGAATTTAGATTGGGATTTACAGCCTGGCGAAGGTGCGTTTTATGGCCCTAAGATTGAATTCTCGCTAAAAGATTGTTTAGACCGTGTTTGGCAGTGTGGCACCATTCAAGTTGATTTTTCTATGCCAGATCGTTTGGATGCGCAATATATTGCCGAAGATGGATCAAGGCAATCGCCGGTCATGCTTCATCGCGCGATTTTGGGTTCACTTGAGCGTTTTATCGGTATTTTGATCGAAGAATACGCCGGTAAGTTTCCTGTTTGGTTAGCACCGACTCAAGTCGTTTTGATGTCAATTACGGACAAAAACAACGAATATGTGTCCTCAATTGCTAAAATCCTTCAAAAACAAGGCATAAGAGTCAAAATAGACTTGAGAAATGAGAAGATCGGCTTTAAAATTCGCGAGCATACTTTAAAGCGTATTCCATACTTAGTTGTTATTGGCGATAAAGAGGTCGAAAATAACGAATTGGCAGTACGTTCTTTAAGTGGAAAAAACATGGGTAATTTCACTCCTGAAGACTTTATTGCGTTATTAGCAACTAATATTGCTGAACGTAATAAACTAGAGTCTTAAGGTTTTATATATTTTGGAGATTGTGAGATCGCAACAAAAAAAGTAAGAATAAACGAAGATATTACGATACCAAGCGTAAGACTTATTAATCACGAAGGTGAAAAACTCGGCATTGTTTCATTAGCTGAAGCTAAAAGCTTAGCAGCAGAAGTTGAGTTGGATCTTGTAGAGGTTTCTCCAACGGCTAAACCGCCGGTCTGTAAAATTATGGACTACGGTAAGTTTAAGTTTGAAGCAAATAAGAAATTACAGGCGTCAAAGAAAAAACAAAAGAATATTCAGGTTAAAGAGATTAAGTTTAGACCTGGAACAGATATTGGTGATTACAACGTTAAGTTGCGTAACCTGCGTTCGTTTTTAGAGCACGGAGATAAAACCAAAATAACAGTTAGATTTCGCGGTAGAGAAATGGCTCACAGAGAGTTGGGTATGGAACTACTAAAGCGAGTAGAGAAAGATTTAGATGATTTAGCAATGGTCGAGCAACGGCCAAAGTTTGAAGGTCGCCAGATGGTTATGGTTATGGCGCCAAGAAAGATTAATTAACGGAGTATAGTAATGCCAAAGATGAAGTCAAACAGCGGAGCTGCCAAGCGTTTTAAAAAAACGGGTACAGGCGCTTTTAAATGTAAGCACGCACACTTGCGTCACATTTTGACCAAAAAATCCACTAAACGTAAACGTCATTTACGTAAAGCATCATTGATTCACGCATCAGATTTGAAAAGCGTGACACGTATGTTGCCGTATAGCTAATTTAAGATTTATTGAGGACTAGAAATGCCAAGAGTTAAACGCGGTGTCGTTGCAAGAGCAAGACACAAAAAAGTATTAAAGCAAGCAAAAGGTTATTACGGAGCACGTAGCCGTATTTACCGTGTTGCTAAACAAGCCGTTATTAAAGCGGGTCAATATGCATACCGAGATCGTCGTCAAAGAAAACGTCAGTTCCGTGCACTATGGATTGCTCGTATCAATGCTGGCGCTCGTAGTTGTGGCTTGTCATACAGCCGTTTCATGAACGGACTGAAAAAAGCATCTATTGGCTTAGACAGAAAAGTATTAGCTGATCTTGCAGTATTTGATAAAGATGCATTTTCGCAATTGGTAGCGACTGCGAAATCGAATCTGTAGAAAGTAATAACCTGCAAGTCATTAACTGACTTGTAATGCTTTAAGCTGATTGTAAGTCGTGAGGGAAAGGTCTATTGGCCTTTCCCTTATTTGTTTGGACGGAATGATAAATAAAGAGCAGCATGGATAATTCATTAGAAAACATTGTTGAGCAAGCAGAAAAAGAATTAATGAGTGCAGACTCTCTTTCTGTTGTGGAAGATATTCGAGTTTCTTATCTGGGTAAAAAGGGTGTATTTACTCGCCAGATGAAAACACTGGGAAGCTTATCTCCGGAAGAACGGCCTAAAGTAGGTGCGGTTATTAACCAGGCTAAACAAAAGTTTCAGGCGCTTTTAGAGCAGCGTAAAACAGAGTTAGAAACCGCTTTGCTTGCTAAGCGTTTAACTGAAGAGACTATTGACGTTACTTTGCCCGGTCGTGGGCAATCTGTGGGTGGTGTTCATCCCGTAACACGTACCATGCGTCGTATTGAGCAAATATTTAACCGCATTGGTTTTGATGTGGCTATGGGGCCAGAAGTTGAAGATGACTTTCATAATTTTGAAGCGCTAAATATTCCATCGCATCACCCAGCACGTGCAATGCACGATACATTTTATTTTGATGAGCATACGTTATTACGTACGCATACCTCACCTGTTCAAATACGGGTAATGGAAAACCAAGAGCCGCCTTTAAAAGTGATTGCACCTGGTCGTGTATACCGTTGTGATTCAGATATTACGCATACGCCAATGTTCCATCAAGTTGAAGGCTTTGTTGTTGATAAAAACATAAACTTTGCAGATTTAAAAGGCGTTATTAGCGAGTTTTTAAAAGCCTTCTTTGAAAAAGACGTGAAAATTCGTTTTAGACCGTCTTACTTTCCGTTTACAGAGCCATCAGCAGAAGTTGATATTGAATGTGTGATGTGTGAAGGCGAGGGTTGCCGTGTATGTGGCCGTACTGGTTGGTTGGAAGTGCTAGGGTGTGGAATGATTCACCCTGAGGTGTTTCGCCATATTAAAATCGACTCTGATGAATACACAGGTTTTGCTTTCGGCATGGGCGTAGAACGTTTAACTATGTTGCGTTATAAAATTAATGATTTGAGATTGTTTTTCGAAAACGACCTTAAGTTCTTAAAACAATTTAACTAAGCCAAGCTAAGGAAAAGAAAATGTTAGTAAATGAAGCGTGGCTTAAAGAGTTCGTTAACTATTCAATGCCAATAGACGAATTAACCGCCAAATTAACCATGGCCGGTTTGGAAGTAGATTCTGTAGAACCAGCAGCAGCTGAATTTTCAGGCGTGGTTGTTGGTGAGGTTTTGTCGGTAGAGGCGCACCCTAATGCCGACAAATTGCGCTTATGTAAAGTATCAGTGGGCAGTGAAACGTTAGACATTGTTTGTGGCGCAAGTAACGTACGAGAAGGATTACGTATTCCCGTTGCAACAGTGGGCGCGGTATTACCTGGTAACTTTAAAATTAAACCGTCAAAATTACGCGGTGAGCCATCCAATGGCATGTTGTGCTCAGAAGAAGAGCTTGGCTTGGCTGATTCAGCCGACGGCTTAATGGAGCTTCCTGCCGATGCACCTATTGGCGACAATATTAGAGATTACCTTCAGCTTGACGACACCATTATTGAAGTAGACTTAACGCCTAACCGTGCAGATTGTTTAAGCATAGAAGGTGTGGCACGAGAAATAGCATGCTTTACAGGTGAAGCGTTGATTGCCCAATCAGTAGGCGATATTGCCCCAACCATAGATGATGTCGTTAGCGTTAAAGTTGACGTGCCTGAAGACTGTCCTCGTTATTTAGGGCGAGTGATAAAAGGTTTAGATAGATCAGTGCCAACCCCTATTTGGATGCAAGAAAAACTGCGTCGTTGTGGGGAACGTAGCTTAGGTCCATTAGTGGATGTAACCAACTATGTTTTACTTGAACTAGGCCAGCCGTTACATACTTTTGACCTCAATAAAATAGACGGTGACATTGTTGTTCGTCGTGCACGTTCAAATGAAATACTTGAGCTTTTGAATGAACAAAAAATAGAATTAGACGACGATGTTTTATTGATAGCCGATGAACATAAAGCCTTAGCGTTTGCGGGTGTTATGGGTGGCGCGCAATCAGCGGTAAATGATGAAACAACCGATATTTTCTTGGAGTGCGCATTCTTTACACCGATTAGCATTGCTGGGAAATCTAGAAAATTTGGTTTGCACACAGACGCTTCACACCGTTTTGAAAGAGGTGTTGATCCTGAATTATGTTATCGAGCTTTAAACAGAGCAATTGAGTTACTTACAAGTATTGCAGGTGGTGAAGTTGGGCCGTTAACTGACGCAACATCAGCCAATACATTACCAACGAGTAATGTTGTACCTTTTCGTTATGAGAGAATTCAACGTGTGTTAGGTGTTCAGCTTGACGAAGACGTTGTTGAATCATATTTTACTAGCTTAGGCATGACCGTAGAGAAATCGACTGGTGAGTGGCTTGTTACCGCGCCAAGCTACCGTTTTGATATGGCAATAGAAGCCGACTTGATTGAAGAAGTGGCGCGTTTGTATGGTTACGATAACCTACCGCAAAATAGTTTAAATATATCGGGTTCTTTGGCGTCAGTTGAAGAAAGAAAGCAGCCTTTAGATAGAATCAAAGACTTATTGGTTGACTTAGGATATCAAGAAGCCATTACATACAGTTTCACGGACGAAAAGTCTCTTGAATTGTTAACGCCTAATGCGGATGTTTACAAATTGCAAAACCCTATATCGTCAGACCTATCAACCATGCGTACAACGCTATGGGCGGGTTTACTTAAAGTGATGGATGCGAATATTAAGCGTAACGAAGAAACGGTGCGTTTTTTTGAAACAGGGTTGACGTTTGTAGTAGAAAATGGAACGTTAAAACAAGAACAAGTTTTAGCCATGTTGGCAACCGGTCAAGCGCAGCCCGAACAATGGGGGGATGCATCAAGAGCTATTGATTTTTACGATGTAAAACACGATGTGGAATCAATTCTTGCGTTGAATGGGCTTGCAGCCGACTATCAGTTCAAAAGTGGCGAACACAATGCTTTGCACCCCGGTCAAACAGCAGAGCTAACGAATAGTGTCGGTGAGCATGTGGGTTATATTGGTTTGCTACATCCCGCATTAGAAAGTGACTTCGATATTAAAAAGCCAGTCTATTTAGTTGAGCTAAAGCAGCAGTTCATCCAAATAAAAGATATACCTGTCTTTCATGCAGTTTCTAAATACCCACCGGTAAGGCGTGACTTAGCGCTCATTGTGGATGAAAAATTACATGTAAATGAAATAGTAGACTATATTTACAAGCAATATGAATTAGTCAATGAAGTGATTGTTTTTGATATTTACCAAGGGAAAGGTATAGAAACTGGTAGAAAAAGTGTCGCTTTAGGCTTGATTTTACAGGATAAATCTAAGACACTGGTTGAACAAGAAGTTGAGGAGCTTATTGCTACTTTGCTTAAAAGCATATCTGCTTTATTCGATGCGCAGCTAAGAGAATAATTAAAATGTCATTAACAAAAGCTGATTTAACAGAACATTTATTTGATGAGTTAGGGCTGAATAAGCGCGAAGCAAAAGAAATAGTTGAACAAATGTTCGAAGCTATCAAAAGTTCACTTGAAAAAGGTGAGCAAGTCAAAATATCCGGTTTTGGGAATTTTGAGTTAAAAGATAAAGAAGCAAGACCTGGAAGAAATCCAAAAACAGGCGAAGATGTTTCCATTTCGGCACGACGAGTGGTAACACTACGAACTGGCCAAAAACTTAAAGAACGAGTAGAAGCATATGCTGGAACCCAGCCATAACAACGAATTACCAGTCATTCCGGCTAAACGCTATTTCACCATTGGTGAAGTCAGTGAGTTGTGTGCTGTAAAACCGCATGTATTACGTTATTGGGAACAAGAGTTTCCACAGCTAGAACCAGTAAAGCGCCGCGGTAACAGACGTTACTATCAACGTGAAGACGTTATTCTCATTAGACAAATTCGTGGTTTATTGTACGAAGATGGTTACACCATCGGTGGTGCTCGTTCTCATTTGTCAGGTGACAATGCGCAGCAAGATAGTACCCAAACAAAAATAGAAATTCAGCAAATACGCGCTGAGCTTCTAGAAATCTTAGAAATCCTAAAGTAACACTTCCTCTATAATCGGGGCGTAGCGCAGCCTGGTAGCGCACCAGTATGGGGTACTGGTGGTCGGAGGTTCAAATCCTCTCGCCCCGACCAAATATAACTATTTGAATTATAAGTAATATTATTGTCGATAAAGAAACTATTTATTACCATAAGTCAAAGTTGTTAAATCCCTCAAGGTAATCTGACTTACCAGCTATAGAATCAATGTCTTTATTGTTTAATGAATTGACTAACCACTTGTCAGGGAAAGTTAATTGAAATGACGATTAGATAATATCGGTCGATACAGCGCTGAATCCAACTTTAGAATAGTAACTCGGATCACCATAGATGAAGACTATTTGCCGGGCCCATATCTTTTGACTCATTAAGGTCGTAGGTAACCATTCCCCCTTCTGATGTACTCTCTGACTTTGTAAACACATCAGCATACAGTTGCTTGATATTTTCTTTATCTTTCGAATTATATGGGATCTTCATTACTTAATTTTAATAAATTATTGTTTTCGATCGTTTAGATTAAATAAATATAGAGCCTAACCAAGTCGTATTAGGTTGATTTTTTTCTTCCCATGACAAAATTTCTTTTGCAGGCATTGGCTTAGCAATGGCATATCCTTGGGCATTTTCACAGCCAAGTTTCATTAGCTCTATTCCATGCTCAGTAGACTCAACACCTTCGGCGATAACTTCTCTCTTAAATGCTTTTGATAATGAAATAATGCCTTCTATAAGCGCTAAGTCTTGTTCATCTTCCAGCATATCTCGTACAAAACTCCTGTCTATTTTAAGGCGCTCTACTGGTAGAGCTTTTAAGTAAGCTAATGATGAGTAACCTGTTCCAAAATCGTCCAAAGAAAAACTAACCCCGAGTGTTTGGCAGTCATGAATTAATGTAGCGACTCGCTTTAAATCATCGAACGCCACCGTTTCGAGTATTTCAATCTCAAGTAATTCGGGCGGAGCGGCTGGGTGTAAGGCTAATGCTCTTTTTAGTTCATCGATAAAACCTGCTTGAGTAAAGTGATAAGCATCTATATTAATGCTCACAACCCAAGACTTATCTTCTTTTACCCACTTTTCAATCTGTATGAGAGCTTGGTCTAAAACCCAATGACCAATATCGATAATCGCAGCCGTATGTTCTATTTTTGGTAAGAAACTTAATGGCGGAAGTAAACCTTCTGTAGGGTGCTCCCATCGAATTAATGCTTCAGCTCCAAACATTTTTCCAGTACGCATATTTATCTTTGGTTGGTAATAAAGAACAAATTCATTCGATGTAATAGCTTTTGAGACTTGTGTTAAAAACAGCTGGTGCTCTTGTGATGAGCGGGCTGTATCGGCATCAAAAAAAGAGTACCTGTTTTTCCCTGACTCTTTAGCATCATACATAGCATGATCTGCGTGTCGAACTAAGCTATCAATGTCAACGTCTGAACCATCATTTGGGTATATAGAAATGCCAATTGAGGCAGTTATCGCATTAAACTCGTGCTCCCCAATTATGTAAGGCTCACTGAGTTTATTGAGAATACGCTGTACCAGTTGTTCACATTCTAAATACGACTCTAACCCGCCTAGCAACAAGGTGAACTCATCTCCACCAGCACGCGATACAGTATCTTCATCTCGCACAGAAGCGGTCATACGATTGGCTATTTGAATAAGCAATTTGTCACCGACATCATGGCCAAAGCCATCATTTACGGGTTTGAAATTATCAATATCCACAAAACAGACAACTAGGTGCTTCTTTGATCGTTTACGTTGAGCAACAGCTAACTCGAAATGGTCGGCGAATAACACTCGGTTGGGTAGCCCAGTTAAGTTGTCATAGTGTGCTAACTCTTTGAGCGCTACCTGTTGTTTCTTAAGCTCAGCTATGTCACGCCAAATAAAGTGTAATACCTCTCTGTCGCCATCCATAATAGCTGTCATGATCACTTCAACAGGAAAAGGTTGGCCTCCTTTTCGACAATAGTTCCACTCGAAACGGTTACTGCCTTCAGAGTAAGTTGTGGCGATAGCTTCTCTAGCTTTCCCAACAGACTCTCTACCATCTGGTTGGAGTCCGGGTGATAAATCACTACCTTTCGTATTTAGTAGCTCCTCTTGACTGCTGTACCCCATCATTTGTACAGCAGCTTCATTACAGTCGATAAATTGCCCATGCTCCATAATTAGCATTGGGTCAGTTGATTTTTCAAAGAGGAGCTGATATGTGTTTGCTTTATTTCGAAGAAAAGTCTCTTGTTCGATGATAAAAGCTATTACATTGCTAACGCCATCAAGCAAAGAGCGTTCTAACTCAGTTGATTTATGCCCGTCCTTCACATAAAGGTTTAAAACGCCTAGTGTTTTGCCGTTACTTGAGAGAATGGGGGAGTTGTAGTGACCATGAGGCTGTATCCCTTGAGGGACACTTGTATGATCATGGTCGATACAATTACGGAAAACTAATTTCTGGGTTTGTGCGGCGATACCACATAAGCATTCCCCAAATTTGATGTGCTTGCACATTGTTAAAAGAGAATCTGAGAGGTTGTGATGAGCGACCATTTTCAGGCTCTCTCCATCGTTATCAGTCAGAAAAACACAGCCCTTCTTTTCTAATACAATCCACGGTACATCTAGGACAAGAAGTAAAATATCCCGCAGCCTTTCTTCGAGGGATGTTCTGTTTATAGATACGCTAAAGGCATTAAGAACAACCTTATCTATTTCATGCTGTTTTTCTATCTTATTAATAATAAGTCACCAACCAAGTGTCTACAGTTAAAGTATAGACAATATTTGTTTTTGTGGTGCCTGTGTTGTGAATATTTTTTAGGTTAGTGAATCACTAGCTTAGTCGTCATGTTTATATAATATAAGTAAAAAAATATAGGATTATAATAGTTAGAGACCTTTGCACGAAAAAAAAGAATTAGCCTCCGTCATTTGAGATAATAGAATACCCAACAAAAGAACACTAAGTGAAAACAAATGGCCTGGAAAAACCTCAAACAATGCAGCTTGGCAGAAGCGA
>LWTL01000100.1 GCA_002101235.1 Cycloclasticus sp. symbiont of Bathymodiolus heckerae
AATATATAATCGGGTACTACAGCCAAGTCAGGCCTCATCAACATAACAATGGCTTATCGCCAAATGTTGCGGAGAAAAACTACTGGGCTGAATACAAAACTGTGGCCAAATTTACTTGACCACTACCGTATTAATGTTTCATCTAATACAGGTATTTTAAATAAGTATGCTTATTACTCACCGGCAGGATCACCGTATATCTTTGAGGTCTCAATCGATATAAAAGCGCACCTCGGTAGGGAGTACTCAAGTCAATATGTAGACTTTATATTCGGTGATTTATTTAAGAATATTATTGGTGACCAGTTGTTATTACAATCAGTTGATATATTTCTTGTCAATGATATAGCGGTACAACCTTTTGCTGGAGATGTAAGGTCAATTGTACGAACTGACCTGCCAGATATTCCTGACGTTGGTTTTGTGAGGCGGATAACAACGACAGGCTTAGAATATTTCTCAAAAGTACAGTTGGATAGCTCATTATTAATTGGTAAAGACTACTTTCTAGCGGTGCGTACGCGCTTTGATAAACAGGCTGCGCATACGCTAGCCTTTGATTTGCTGGTGAGTAACTTCTTGATTATTGGTGTTTTATTATTAGTAATTTTATTTACCATTAATTTCCTTGTCGTAAGGCAAATTGTTAAGCGAGTCAGGGTTGTTAATAGAGCGTTGAGTAAAATTTCTAGAGGTGATTATGACACGCCTTGTGCTGTGACTGGCAATGATGAAATTTCACAAATAGCGAATAATGTAAATCAAATGAAGGGGCAATTAGCCCAACGAGAGAAAGAACTTCAGCACGCGTATGATTCATTAGAAGAAGAGGTGTATAAACGAACTGAAAAGCTACAAAAAGAAGTTGAGCGGCGAGAAGAAGCGGAAAAAGAGCTCAACGTATTAGCCACTACAGACCCTTTAACAAAACTGCCTAATCGTCGTCTAATTGACCAATATGTTGAGCGGGCTATTATTTCTTCGCAACGTAGCGGCACGCTTTCAGCTGTTTTATTCTTAGATTTTGACAACTTCAAATATGTAAATGACTCTCTGGGTCATAGCGCGGGTGACGTGTTACTTAAAACGATTGCTTTTCGTATTTCCGGCGCTATCCGCTCAAGCGATATTGCGGGACGTTTTGGTGGAGATGAGTTCGTTATTTTGCTGCAACATTTAAAAGGTGAGCGTCAAGCCGTCGCGCAGCATATTCAGACAATTGTTGAATCGATATTGGAAGCGGTTCGTGCTGAAATACCCTTAGGTGACCATGTGCATCACTGTACATTGAGCATTGGTGTGACGCTGAGTGACGAACATTCATCAGTGGAAATGATGTATAAACAGGCAGATACGGCCATGTACCGTGCAAAGGATACAGGCAAAAATACCTTCTGTTTTTATGAAGCTAACATGCAAGAGATGGCAGATAAGCGATTGCTGGTGGAAAAAGAAATACGCCAAGCGATCAAAAACGAAGTGTTTACATTAAATTACCAGCCGCAATTAAATGAGTTGAATCAACTGGTCGGTGTTGAAGCACTTATCCGTTGGAAAAAAGAAGATGGCAGTTTTGTACCGCCAGATAGTTTCATTCCGGTTGCTGAAGAAATAGGGCTTATCATTCCGATTGGTGATTGGGTGTTTTTTGAGTCTTGTAGGCAGCTTTGTCAGTGGCAAGGTATGGGTATTGAAATACCGCATCTTTCTATCAACGTCAGTGCTAAGCAATTCCATCAAGTTGATTTTGTTAGTCATGTCCATAACATTGTTAAATCGCAAGGTATTGCTCCTTCATTAATTTGTTTAGAAATTACGGAAACAGCGACCTTGGGTGAGCAAGCAACGACCATTGAGCGTATTCATGACTTACGGGAAATAGGTTTCCTTGTTTCAATTGATGATTTTGGAACAGGCTATTCATCATTGAATTATTTAAAGAACTTACCCTTCGATCAGCTTAAAATTGACAAGTCGTATATTCAGGGTGTTGGAGAAAGCGATAGCGATGCAGCCATTGTTAATATGATTATAAGTATGACCAATCATCTAGGCGCAAAAGTGATCGCGGAAGGTGTAGAAACAGAAGAGCAGCTTAATTATCTTAAAGAACATGGCTGTTTTGAGTACCAAGGTTACTATTTTAGTAAGCCGTTAACGCCCGACGATTTTGTTACTTATGTGGAAGGGTTGGGTAAATATAATAAAGAGGCCATCGCAAGTGATAAAGGTAGTTGAATAAGGAGCAAGTTACAGTGATATTTTGCTTGACCTTTAATCCAAGGCTAATACAATAGCCACCCTAAAGCGCCAGTAGCTCAGCTGGATAGAGTACTCGGCTACGAACCGAGCGGTCAGGGGTTCGACTCCCTTCTGGCGCACCATACAATCCGTATCAAAATCAAGCAGTTAGATGATTTATCGTCTAGCTGCTTTTTTGTGCGCATTACCTACTCTACCTAATAATGTGCTGTTGGGTATTTCTTCCTCCGTTAGCAGTGATATGTTGTTCGCAAACTCAGCAAGGTGGCTAGGGTTTAAATGAGCGTAATTTTGCACCATTAGTATATCTGACCATCCACCTAATTCTTGAAGGACATGCAAACTTGTACCTGCTTGAATGTGCCAACTAGTTCACGTATGCCTCAGATCATGCCAGCGGAAATTTTCTATCCCGGCATCTACTAAAGCTTTTCGCCTTGACATTGTATTTGCCTTTTTGATTGGTCGGCCTTTGTAAGTAAATACGTGTGTTTACTGCTACATAAATGCAAATCATCATATGGTTGCAACGATAGGGGTTGATAACCTCATTATTGTAGAGACGGCGAATGCCACCTTTATTGCGACTCAACTTATCGCCGTCGTTATTAAAATATGTACTCGCCGTGGCAATACTATTTCCACGTACATGCAAGGTCCTAAGGTAATAGGGTAAAACCACCGTATCTGTAGGGATAGCCAAAAAAGCAGGTGCAGGGATATAAATACATATGCCAAGGTATCAGGCCATATTAGAGCAATAATCTTACTGGAGCCATCTTTGATAGGTGCCTCAGAGTGGCTGAGACGCTCAGAAGATGTTTTTAATTGGGTAAGGAATAAGCACTTTTTGATAAATAGTTGAGATGATTTTTGATCGCCCCAAACGCGCCATACAAGTAACCCTCCTTTTGGACGTTTTTGTGTGCCTAGTTTATTTTTATCACAAACAAATATTGTTTTATTGATGTCATGGTTTGCGTTTCTGAGCTAACAATTTGATATTAAAAACATTTATATTCAATATGTGGTATTAAATCACAGCACTAGATATAGATTCTTTGAAAATAATAAACACATCATCTTGTGTTTTCATTCATTTTCTTATAATCTAGAAAAATAAGGATGAGGGAGCTTGCTCCTGTGAAAACATAATAATAGGATGGACGGGGGATACATGAATACAGTCAATTTAAAAGTTATCAAAGATAGTCAGTCGGAGATTGAATTTCAGTCAGCTTCTTTAGATATATGGGATAAGAAGTATTGTTTGAAAAAACAAGACGGCACACCGGTGGATGCGAATATTGAAGAAACGTATCATCGAGTAGCGACTGCTATTGCGGATGTTGAAGAAACAGCCGATAAGAAAGAGTACTGGCATGATCAATTTGTATGGGCGTTAAAACATGGTGCTATTCCTGCTGGGCGAATTATTTCTAATGCAGGGGCCAGTGCTTATAAGCCAGCAACGTCGACAATTAACTGTACCGTGTCTGGTTCAATTGCTGACTCTATGGACGATATTCTTAGCAAAACGCACGAAGCAGGCTTAACGCTTAAGGCCGGCTGCGGTATTGGTTATGAATTTTCAACCTTACGCCCTAAAGGAGCGTATGTGTCGGGTGCAGGTGCTAATACATCGGGGCCTTTGTCGTTTATGGATATATTTGACAAGATGTGTTTCACCGTGTCTTCAGCCGGTGGTCGTCGTGGTGCGCAAATGGCAACGTTTGACGTGTCTCACCCCGATGTACGTGATTTCGTTCGCGTAAAGCGTGAAGATGGCCGCTTACGTCAATTTAATTTATCGCTTCTCATCACAGATGATTTTGTTCAAGCGGTAAAAGATAATGCCGATTGGCCGCTGGTATTTCCATTATCAGAAAAAGAAATGGCATCTGGTGATATTGATTTAGATGATACGGATACGGTTCTCTGGCGAGAATGGCCAATAACAGAGGGTTATCAAGTCAACGATGTGGGCTTAGTGGCTTGCCGAATTTATAACAAAATTAAAGCACAACGCCTATGGGAAACCATTATGGCATCGACGTATGATTACGCAGAACCCGGCTTTATCCTGATTGATAAAGTAAACGAAATGAATAATAACTGGTTTTGTGAAAACATTCGTGCCACAAACCCATGTGGTGAACAGCCTTTACCGGCCTACGGTTCTTGTTTATTAGGTTCAATTAATCTCACGAAATTTGTATTAGAACCATTCACAAAGAATGCGTCATTTAATTGGGACTCTTTCCGCGAAACAGTTAGCATTTTCACTCGCATGTTAGATAACGTGGTGGAAATTAATGGCTTGCCACTAAAAGGGCAGCGCGAGGCTATTGAACATAAACGTCGTCATGGAATGGGCTTTTTAGGTTTAGGTTCAACGTTAACCATGATGGGTATTCCTTACGGTGAAGACAAATCGGTTGAATTTACCGAAGAAGTGAGTAAACAACTGGCAGTGGCAGGTTGGGAAGCGGGTTTAGAGCTTGCGAAAGAAAAAGGCCCGGCGCCGATTATGAACGAAGACTTTGAAGTGACCGGCGATATGTTACGTAAACGCCCAGAAATGGTAGAAGATGGTTATGAAATTGGCGACACGGTAAAAGGCCGCATTCTACATGCACGGTATAGTCGTTATATGCAACAAATTGCTTCAGTAGCACCAGAGTTAGTAGAAAAGTTAGCAGAAATAGGTGCACGTTTTACACATCATAGTTCCATTGCGCCAACGGGTACTATTTCACTCTCGTTAGCGAATAATGCGAGTAACGGTATTGAGCCAAGTTTTGCTCATCACTATGCGCGTAATGTGATCCGTGAAGGACGTAATGCAAAAGAAAAAGTAGACGTTTTTTCGTTTGAATTGTTAGCGTATCGCACACTGATTAATGAAAAAGCGATGCCGTATTCAGAAGTAGCAGGTGAAAAACTGCCGGATTATTTCGTCACTGCTGAAACTATCACGCCGAAACAACACGTTGATATTCAGGCGGCTGCTCAAAAATGGATTGATTCATCAATCTCAAAAACAGCCAATGTGCCAACAGACTTCCCGTTTGAAGAGTTTAAAGATATTTATTTATATGCTCACGAGAAAGGGTTAAAGGGCTGTACAACATTCCGTTTTAACCCTGATGTTTTCCAAGGTGTATTAGTAAAAGAATCGGACTTAGAAAACACAACGTATAAATTCACGCTAGAAGATGGCTCAACCTTAGAAGCTAAAGGTAACGAGATGATTGACTATGAAGGTGAATCACATACTGCCGCCAATCTGTACGATGCCTTAAAAGAAGGCTACTACGGAAAACTTTAAATACAGCGGTAATGGACGAGGATAAGACAATGACACATAAAATTTCACAAAGTATTACTGGCTATGAAGTAGTAAAAGATGAAGTGCCAGGAGAGGCTTCAACAGCTGTTGAAGAGGTTAAAAAAAGTAACATTATTCAGATGCATGAAAGCCTTAAGCGGCCAGAAATGCTATTGGGCTCAACATATAAAATTAAAACACCTTTATCAGAACACTCGTTGTACATCACGATTAATGACTTAATGCTTAATGAAGGGACTGACCACGAACAGCGTCGGCCGTTTGAAGTGTTTATTAATTCCAAAAACATGGATCACTTTCAATGGATTGTTGCGTTAACGCGAATCATGTCAGCGGTGTTTAGAAAGGGTGGTGATATTACTTTCTTAGTGGAAGAGTTGCGTTCGGTATTTGATCCAAGTGGCGGTTACTTTAAAAAGGGTGGCAAGTTTATGCCTTCGTTAGTGGCGGAAATCGGTGATGTTGTTGAGTCACATCTTAAAATGATTGGCATGATAAAAACTGAAGAAATCAGTGAGCACCAACAAAAAATCATGAATGAAAAGCGTGCGCAATTTGAAGCTAAATCTCAAGTTGAGAAAACATCCACGGTAGCAGAAAGTTCCGAGTTTCCAGCAGGCTCAACACTGTGCGGTAAATGTAATGTTGTTGCAATGATTAAGATGGATGGGTGCATGACTTGCTTGAACTGTGGTGATAGTAAGTGTGGCTAATTTTTAGCTATAAATAAACGATGTGTTAAACGTGAAATAGAGGCATTTTCATAGCAGGGAGAATTTATTTCCTGCTAAGGTGAGTTTCGGTACTTTATGTGAATAAAGTATTGTGAGCGTCGCGTTAAATGATTATCCTTTGTTGGCATTTTTCACTGATAAAGCGAATAGACGTTTTATTAGTTTTGAGTTCCCCTAAACGATTCACTAGATGATAATTAACGCTTCTTTATGACCAGTAATTACAGTGCCTCTGATATTGAGGTGTTAAGTGGGCTTGACCCAGTTAAAAAACGTCCAGGCATGTACACGGATACTGTGCGTCCGAATCACCTCGTTCAAGAGGTGTTAGATAACAGTGTCGATGAGGCAATTGCCGGCTTCGCCTCAAAAATTGATGTTGTGCTTTTTAAAGACGGCTCAATAGAAATTATTGATGATGGGCGCGGCATGCCGGTGGATATTCACCCAGAACACGGTGTCCCTGGTGTCGAATTAATTTTAACCAGGCTACATGCGGGTGGTAAGTTTTCGAATAAAAACTACCAGTTCTCGGGTGGGTTGCACGGTGTCGGTATTTCTGTTGTTAATGCACTATCGAGTCGCGTGGATATTGGGGTAAAACGTGATGGAATACGCTGGCATATGGCGTTTGAAAATGGCGATAAAGTCACCGACTTGGCTGAGCTTGGTACGGTCGGAAAGAAAAACACAGGTACGTCTGTACATTTTAAGCCCGACCCAAGCTATTTTGACACGTCAAAAATTTCACTCTCAAAGCTTAAGCATGTTTTACGTGCTAAGGCAGTACTTTGCCCAGGTTTAAGTATTACCCTTAATGATGAAAGTACGGCTGAGAAGTCACAGTGGTATTACGAAAATGGTTTAACAGACTATTTATTAGGCCAGTTAGAGCATCTTAAATTATTGCCACCTGAAGGTTTTGTGTTTTCCGCTAAAAGCGAACGCGAATCGGTGGAGTGGGTTTTAGCATGGTCAACTGATGCGGGTGAAGGTATAACCGAAAGCTATGTTAACTTAGTACCCACAGCGCAAGGCGGCACACATGTGAACGGCTTGCGTACAGGTTTAACAGAAGCGGTACGCGAGTTTTGTGAGTTTCAATCCTTGTTACCTCGCGGTGTAAAAATAACGCCAGATGATGTTTGGGAGCGTTGTCACTATGTGCTGTCTATTAAGCTTGAAGACCCGCAGTTTTCAGGGCAAACAAAAGAACGTTTAACATCACGAGAATGCGCAGCATTTGTATCGGGTGTGGCAAAAGATAGCTTTAGCTTATGGCTAAATCAACACCCGGCTATTGGTGAAGAAATTGCACAAATAGCGATACAGCGGGCACAAAATAGGCAACGTGCAGGCAAAAAAGTCGTTCGTAAAAAAATAACCAGTGGTCCAGCTTTACCCGGTAAATTAGCGGATTGTTCATCGCAAGATTCTGATCGTTCGGAGTTGTTTTTAGTGGAAGGGGACTCGGCGGGTGGCTCGGCAAAACAGGCAAGAGATCGTGAGTTTCAAGCGATTATGCCCTTACGTGGCAAGATTTTGAATACCTGGGAAGTAGATCCTATTGATGTTTTAGCCTCACAAGAGGTACATGATATTTCAGTCGCGATTGGTGTTGAACCGGGCTCACCCGATTTGAAATCGTTACGTTACAGTAAAATATGTATTCTGGCCGATGCTGACTCAGATGGTTTGCACATTGCCACTTTATTGTGTGCTTTATTCGTACGGCATTTTTCACCACTGGTAGAAGCAGGACATATTTATGTGGCGATGCCGCCTTTATACCGTGTGGATGTGGGTAAGCAAGTATTTTACGCATTGGATGATGCTGAAAAAGAAGGCGTGCTAGACCGTATTGCGGCTGAAAAGCTAAAAGGAAAAATTAACGTACAGCGATTTAAGGGCTTGGGTGAAATGAACCCTGCTCAATTACGGGTAACAACATTAGATCCAGATACTCGCCGCTTGGTAAGACTGGCGATGGAACCTGGTGATGAAACACATGCAAAAATGGATATGTTGCTGGCTAAAAAACGCGCGTCTGATCGTAAAGCGTGGCTTGAAGAAAGCGGAAATTTGGCCGACTTGTAGAGAAAAAACATGAGCACAATACACGAAAATATCGAAACACTGCCGCTTAAAGAGTTTACAGAAAAAGCGTATTTGGATTATTCCATGTACGTTATTTTAGATCGAGCATTGCCGCATATTGCAGACGGTCTTAAACCGGTTCAACGGCGTATTGTCTATGCGATGTCTGAATTAGGATTATCGAATCAGGCGAAATTTAAAAAATCAGCTAGAACAGTCGGTGATGTATTAGGTAAATTCCATCCACATGGCGATAGCGCTTGTTATGAAGCAATGGTGCATATGGCGCAGCCGTTTGCTTACCGCTATACCTTAGTTGATGGGCAAGGTAACTGGGGGTCACCAGATGATCCAAAATCCTTTGCGGCTATGCGTTATACCGAATCTCGTTTAACACCTTATGCCGATACGCTTTTAAGCGAACTTGGGCAAGGCACGGTTGAATGGACGGATAATTTTGATGGGACTCTAAAAGAGCCTGTTTTGTTGCCGGCTCGTTTACCCAACTTATTATTGAATGGTGTTACAGGTATTGCAGTGGGGATGTCGACTGATATTCCCCCGCATAATTTAAATGAAGTCGCCAATGCGTGTATTCATTTACTTGATGAACCCAAAGCGGACCTTTCGGCTCTAATGGAGCACATTAAAGGTCCGGATTTTCCAACAGAAGCTGAATTAATTACATCGCATGAAGAGATTCAAGCGATGTACGAAAAAGGTATGGGCAGCTTACGTGCGAGAGCGTGTTATGAAATGGAGCAGGGTCAAATTATTATTACGGCTTTGCCGTATCAAGTGTCTGGCGCAAAAGTATTAGAGCAAATTGCGGCACAAATGCGGGCCAAAAAACTGCCTATTGTTGAAGATTTGAGGGATGAGTCTGACCATGAGAATCCAACACGCCTCGTTATTTTGCCACGTTCGAACCGTGTTGATATTGAACAGCTCATGTCGCACTTATTTGCAACAACTGATTTAGAGCGCACGTACCGGGTTAACTTTAATGTGATTGGGCTTTCAGGGAAGCCGCAGGTTAAGAATTTAAAGACAGTCTTAACCGAATGGCTGACTTATCGCATTGACACCGTCAGAAGGCGTTTAGATTATCGTTTGGATAAGGTGAGTGACCGTTTACACATTTTAGACGGCTTGCTTATTGCTTATTTGAATATTGACGAAGTGATTCGGATTATTCGAGAGGAAGATAAGCCGAAAGAAGCTTTGATGGAACGCTTTGGTATTACTGATGTACAAGCACATTCCATTTTAGAAATTAAACTGCGTCAATTAGCCAAGCTAGAAGAGTTTAAAATTCGCTCAGAGCAAGACGCGCTGGCGAAAGAGCGCGATCAGTTAGAAAAAATACTGGGCTCGAAGCAGCGCTTACGTACGCTTGTTAAAAAAGAAATTATAGCGGATGCAGCTTTGCACGGTGATACAAGGCGTTCGCCGATTGTAAGCAGAGGTGCGGCAAAAGCACTAGATGAGCGCGCGCTTATTCCGAATGAACCGATGACCGTTGTTATTTCACAAAAAGGTTGGGTACGTGCTGCAAAAGGCCATGACATAGATCCTAAAAGTTTAACCTTTAGGTCGGGAGATGAATACCTTGCTTCAGCCAAAGGGCGAAGTAATAGTCTGGTTTACTTTTTAGACTCTACGGGGCGAATTTATAACTTACCTGTACATGGCTTGCCATCTGCACGAGGGCAAGGCGAACCGCTTACTGGTAATTTAAAACCAGCGGCTGGGGCTATGTTTTCCTATGTCATTGTGGGTAAAGATGAGGCGGTGATGCTGTCTTCAGACGCAGGCTACGGCTTTATAACAAAAGTTGCTGATTTGCACACTAAAAACAAAGCGGGTAAAGCGCTTCTATCGTTACCGAAGGGAGCGAGTGTATTACCACCAACTTTATATACGGCTGACGACGGGCTAGTTGCTATTATCAGTAAACAAGGGCGTTTGTTGATTTTCCCCGCGAGTGAAATGCCAGTACTCAATAGAGGTAAAGGCAATAAGTTGATGCAAATATCAAGCAAAGATTTAGCATCGGGTGATGACGGTGTCATTGGTTTTTGTGTTGTGAGTGAAGGGCAGTCTATACGTATTCACGCAGGTAAAAGACACATTAATTTAAAACTGGCTGACTTGGATGTATACCGAGGAAAGCGTACGCAGCGTGGTGCTAAGTTACCGAGAGGTTATCAAAACCCCGATGGCATAGAGTTGGTCATTAAAGAATAAGTAGGCGCTTTCTTCTAGGCATTAAAAAGCCAAGTCCAAATGGACTTGGCTTTTTGTTTATAGCGTTAACGAATTATTCTGAAACTACAGGAATACCTGCAATTTTAGACTGCCATAAGGCCGGACCTGTTTTGTGTACAGATTCACCTTTTGAATCTACTGCAACGGTAACAGGCATGTCTTCTACATAAAATTCTCTGATCGCTTCCATACCTAAATCATCAAAGGCTATAACTTTAGAGTCTTTAATGGCTTTAGACACTAAATAAGCAGCGCCACCAACGGCCATTAAATAGGTCGCTTTATGCTTTTTAATGGCTTCAATACCCGTTGGACCACGTTCCGCTTTACCGATCATACCTAATAAGCCGGTTTTATCGAGCATCATCTCTGTAAACTTATCCATACGTGTTGCTGTTGTTGGGCCAGCAGGGCCTACTACTTCGCCTTTGACAGGGTCAACTGGGCCTACGTAGTAAATAAAACGGCCTTTGAAATCGACATTGTCGGGTAGGCTTTCACCTTTTTCGAACATATCCGCAATACGTTTATGCGCCGCATCACGGCCTGTTAGCATATGGCCACTTAATAATAAGCGATCACCGGGTTGCCACGCTTGAGCTTCTTCTTTGGTTACAGTATCGAGATTAACGTGTTTTGTCTGTGCATCAGGAGCCCAGTCAATTTTTGGCCAATCTTCAAGTTTTGGTGGCTCAATGAATGATGGGCCCGAGCCGTCGAGAACAAAATGTGCGTGACGTGTGGCTGCACAGTTAGGGATCATAGCAACAGGCAATGATGCAGCATGTGTTGGCATATGGTTGATTTTTATATCGAGAACGGTTGTTAAGCCGCCAAGCCCTTGTGCACCTATGCCTAGAGCGTTTACTTTTTCGAAGAGCTCTAAACGCAGTTCTTCAGCACGGTCTTTAGGGCCGCGATCTTTAATGTCTTGAATATCAATGTGTTCCATAAGGGATTCTTTGGCAAGTTTCATGGCCATTTCAGCCGTTCCGCCAACACCAATACCTAAAATACCTGGAGGGCACCAACCCGCGCCCATTGTTGGGACAGTTTTTAGCACCCAATCAACCAAGCTATCGCTAGGATTCAGCATAACGAATTTTGATTTATTTTCTGATCCGCCGCCTTTTGCTGCAACATGAACACTGATGGTATTACCGGGAACGATACGGGTATGTACAACAGCAGGTGTATTGTCCCCAGTATTCTTACGTGCGCCTAGTGGGTCGCTAACGATAGATGCACGAAGTACGTTATCAGGATGTTTATACGCTTGTCTTACGCCTTCATTACACATTTCCTCTACGCCCATTGTGGCATCCCACTGAATATCCATGCCGACTTCTAAAAAGAGATTAGCAATGCCAGTATCTTGGCAAATAGGACGTTGATCCATTGCGCACATGCGAGAATTTAAGAGGATTTGCGCCATTGCATCTTTTGCAGCAGGGGATTCTTCTCGCTCATAGGCTTTGCCTAGTGCTTGAATATAATCTTTAGGGTGGTAGTAAGAAATAAACTGAAAAGCAGCAGCAACACTTTCTATAAAGTCGTCTTGTTTGATAATGGTCATGTAAAAATCCTGTGACTTAAAGCCAATTAAATGAGTGGTTATAAAAAGAGCCGGTTAAAACCAGCTCTTTTTATATTTTAATGCTCAGTAAAAACTCTACCTGTTAGGTATATGTAAAGCTCTTTTATCAACAGCGAGAGCTGCTTCATGAAGTGCTTCTGATAGTGTTGGGTGAGCATGTATTGTTAATGCTAAATCCTCGGTGCTGGCTGAATACTCCATAGCGAGAACGGCTTCTGCCAATAACTCAGAAGCTTGAGGGCCAATAATATGAACGCCTAGAATAAGATCAGTTTCTTCACAAGAAATCATTTTAACCATACCTGTTGTATCGCCTAGCGCTTGTGCGCGCCCACTGGCTGCAAAAGGGAAGGTGCCGATTTTGATTTTTCTGCCACTGGCTTTCAAATGCTGCTCGGTTTGGCCAACCCATGCAATTTCTGGACTGGTATAAATGACGCTAGGGATAACATCATAGTTAATCTCAGGTTCTTCGCCATAGATCACTTCGGCTACAGAAACGCCTTCTTCAGATGCTTTATGTGCCAACATAGGCCCGCGGATTAAATCGCCAATAGCGTAAACGCCGGCTTGGTTGGTCTGCCAAATTTCATCAACTTCAACAAAGCCTCTTTCATCAAGCTCAATAGGAGACTCAGGTGCGAAGAGGTTATCCGTGTTAGGGCTGCGGCCAACAGAAACGATCAATTTATCAAGCTCTATGGTGTGTTCACCTGAAGAGTCTTCATACGTTACGGTTACTTTTTTGCCTTTAGAAACGGCTCGAGTGACCCGAGCACTCATTTTAATATCGAGGCCTTGTTTTTTAAATTGACGTTTAGCTTCAGCTGCAATTTTTGTATCCGCCGCTGGAAGAAAAGTGTCTTGTGCTTCAAGTAATACAACTTCAGAACCTAAGCGGCTCCAAACACTGCCGAGTTCTAAACCAATAACACCTGCACCGATAACGCCTAATTTCTTAGGTGTTTTGTCAAAGTCTAAAGCGCCAGTTGAATCAACAATGTTCTTATTATCAACAGGAGCAGAAGGGATGTCGATAGGGCGAGAGCCTGTGGCTAAAATAATGCTTTCAGCTGATATGGTTGAAACGTTATCTGAATTTGATGTGATTTCAACTTGCTTGCCAGCTAATAATTTGCCACGGCCATGAAAGCTAGTGACTTTATTTGCTTTAAATAAACCACTGATGCCATCGGTTAAGCGGCCAACAATATCATCTTTGTTTTTGATCATGGCGGGTACGTCAATCTTTACGCCAGATACTTTAATACCGTGGTTTTCTAAACCGTGGTTAAGCTGCTCGTAATGGTGCGATGACTCAAGCAGTGCTTTAGAGGGTATGCAACCAACGTTTAAGCATGTTCCGCCTAGTGACGCTTTGCCGTCTTTTCCAGTAAATTCATCAACACAGGCGGTTTTTAAACCAAGTTGTGCACATCGGATTGCAGCAACATAGCCGCCAGGGCCGCCGCCAATAATGACGACGTCAAATTTGTTATCAGAACTCATAAGTTCCTCCTAATCGTTTTAAACGTTCAATAGTAATCTTGCAGGATCTTCTAAGAAGTCTTTGATTGTTACCAAGAAAGACACCGCTTCTTTGCCATCAATAATTCTGTGGTCATAAGAAAGAGCAAGGTACATCATTGGACGAATAACCATTTCACCATTTTCAACCATAACGCGCTGATTAATGGCATGCATGCCTAAAATTGCGCTTTGTGGTGGATTTAAAATAGGTGTAGACATCATAGAGCCGAAGATGCCGCCATTCGTAATAGTAAATGTGCCACCCGTTAAGTCATCCAAGCCTAATTTGCCATCACGTGCTTTTTGACCAAAACCAGCAATGCCGCTTTCAATGCCTGCAAAGCTTTTTAGATCTGAATCACGTAAGACAGGGACAACTAAACCGCGTGGTGAAGAAACGGCAATCCCGATATCGTAGTAACCGTGATAAATAATGTCTTGCCCATCAACAGATGCGTTAACGGATGGGAATAACTTTAATGATTCAACCGCTGCTTTTACAAAGAAAGACATAAAGCCAAGTTTTGCGTCGTGTGTTTTAACAAATTTGTCTTTGTACTTTGTACGGATATCCATAATTGGCTGCATGTTAACTTCATTAAACGTTGTTAACATGGCTGTTGTTTGCTGCGCCTGAATGAGGCGTTCAGCAACCTTTGCTCGCAAGCGAGTCATTGGTACACGTTGTTCTGCTCGGTCACTGGTAGGTAGTGTAGGAGCAGCTGCAGCTGGTGCTGCTTTAGTAGGTGTTGAACTTGGCGCGGCAGCAGGAGCGGAAACGGCAGATTCTTGGAATTTCATGTAGTTGAGAACATCAGTTTTGGTGATGCGTCCACCTTTACCTGTTGCTGCAATTTTGTCAGTGTCTAAACCATGTTCAGCAACAAGTTTTCTAACAGCAGGGCTTAGCGCCGCTGTCGAACCTGAATTCTTTTCAGCAGGTAGCTCAGTAGATGTGGCTTCTGTAACAGAAGCGGCGGTAGGGCTTGGTGCTGCACCAGTACCGGCTTCAATGCGAGCCAGTAGCTGGCCACTCAGTACAGTTGAGCCTTCAGGCTCAAAAATTTCAGCTAATACACCGTCGGCTAAGGCCGGTACTTCAAGAACCACTTTGTCGGTTTCAAGATCAACAAGGTTTTCGTCTTTTAATATGGTGTCGCCTGCTTTCTTATGCCAAGTTACCAATAAGGCGTCGGCTACAGATTCAGGAAGGGTAGGTACTACGACTTCAGTGCTCATGTTTTGTTCCTTTTTAAAGTCAATGCGTTAATAAAGTGCTTCGTGGATTAATTTTTGTTGCTGTTCAACGTGCAAGCTAAACTGGCCAACAGCGGGTGATGCTGACATGGGTCTACCTGCATATTTAAGTTCTAATTTTTTGCTCAGTAAATCGAAGAAACGGTGTCTGATTTGATACCAAGCGCCTTGATTCATTGGCTCTTCTTGACACCAAACAAGTTCTTTTAACTTAGGGTATTGATCGAAAGAGCTATGCAATTCATCAATAGGGAAAGGATAGAGTTGCTCTGCTCTTAAAATAACAACATTTTCAAGGCCGTCTTTTCTGCGTTGCTCTAATACGTCGTAATAAACTTTGCCAGAACATACAACAATACGCGTTACCTTTTTAGGATCAATGTCATCTATTTCCTGAATTAACGGCTGGAATGACCCTTCTGTTAATTCTTCAAGTGTAGAGGTCGCTAATTTATGGCGTAATAAACTTTTTGGGCTCATTACGATCAACGGTTTACGGAAATTACTTAATGATTGGCGACGCAATAAATGGAATATTTGTGCTGGCGTTGAAGGAACGCAAACTTGCATATTATGTTCGGCACATAATTGTAGGTAACGTTCTAAGCGAGCAGATGAATGTTCTGGCCCTTGACCTTCATAGCCATGAGGTAAAAGCATTACAAGGCCGCATAAACGTCCCCACTTTGTTTCGCCAGAGCTGATGAATTGATCCATTAATACTTGGGCACCATTGGCGAAGTCACCAAATTGCGCTTCCCATATCACTAGATCGTCTGGTTCTGTTGTTGAATAACCGTATTCAAAACCTAGTACCGCTTCTTCAGATAAGAAAGAGTCGTATAAGGAGAAGGTACCTTGCTCTAACAATAAGTGACGAAGAGGAGTGTATGTTTCACCATTTTGTGTGTTATGAAGGACGGCGTGACGATGGAAGAATGTTCCACGGCCAACATCTTGTCCGGTCATTCTAATGTTGTGCCCTTTGCTTAGTAGTGTTCCATAAGCCATGTTTTCTGCATAACCCCAATCGATAGGTTGAGCACCTACCGACATTTTGGTTCTGCTTTCTAATACTTTTTCAACGCGAGGTTGTAAAGCAAACTCAGGAGGCAATGTCAGCATGAGTTCTGAAATTTTATGAAACTCTTTTGCGGGTACAGTTGTATCGCAAGCGTCATCCCATTTTGCTGACAAGAAAGCATCCCATTTAGCAACAAATGGATTTACTTTATGCTCAAGCATTGGGCGTGAAACGATTTCGCCTTTTTCTAACGATGAACGGTAGTTTGCTTCTAATTCAGCAGGAATCTCGCTGGTTAATGAGCCTTCTTCAACCAAACGGTTAGCGTAAATTTTACGTGTAGTGGGTAGAGCGCGAATGGTTTTATACATAAGCGGCTGTGTCACTGCAGGTTCATCCGCTTCGTTATGACCACGGCGACGATAGCAAACCATATCTAAAACGATGTCTTGCTTAAACTCTTTGCGGAAATCGACGGCAAACTGAGCGGCAAACAAGACAGCCTCTGGATCATCAGCATTTACATGCATGATGGGAGTTTCAAGCATTTTTGCAACATCAGTACAGTACAGCGTAGAGCGCGTATCTGCTGGGTTACTGGTTGTGAAGCCCACTTGGTTGTTAATGACAATATGGATGGTGCCGCCCGTGCCGTAAGCACGTGTGCGGGACATTTGTAATGTCTCCATCACAACACCTTGACCAGAAAACGCAGAGTCACCATGAATTTGAATGGCAATGACTTCGTTTTCGCCGCCTTCACCTCGGCGATCTTGCCTTGCGCGAACAGACCCTTCAACAACAGGGTTAATGATCTCTAAGTGAGACGGGTTGAAGGCTAAAGCAAGATGCATCTCACCACTTGGTGTTCCAACATCGGATGAAAAGCCCATATGGTATTTAACATCGCCAGAGCCATTCTTTGTAGGAGAGGCGGAACGTTTGCCTTCAAACTCGTCAAACAAAATAGAGGGTTTTTTGCCAAAGATATTAACAAGAACATTTAAACGGCCACGATGGGCCATGCCAATAACGGTTTCTTTCACGCCGTGTTCGCCAGAGCGTTGAATCATTTCATCTAGCATTGGAATGAGACTTTCGCCGCCTTCTAATGAAAAACGTTTTTGCCCAACATAGGTTCTGTGAAGATGGTTTTCTATGCCTTCAGCGGCAGTAAGAAGTTTTAATAACCAGGTTTTTTGTTCAGTGTCTAACTGCAAGTGACCACGAGGGCCTTCCATGCGGCGACGAACCCATGAGCGCATATCGGTGTCACTGATATGCATGTACTCAATACCAATGCTGCTGCAGTAAGTCTCTTTTAAAATAGGGAGGATATCTTTAAGCGCAAGCTGTTCAGGCGTGTTGTGTAATGTGCCTGTGTCAAAAACTGTATTAAGGTCAAGTTGGCTTAAACCGTGGAATGCAATATCAAGTTCGGCACTCAAGGTTGTTTTAGGTAAATCTAAGGGATTTACATTAGCTTGCTTGTGACCATTGATGCGATAAGCATTCATTAATCTAGAAACAGCGGCTTGTTTAGCAAGCTGCTCGGACGATACGCCACCTTGAATAACGCGAACACCCGTTGGTGCTTTTGCTAAATCGGCAAAATGTTTTTTGATTGTTGAGTGAGGAATGTCAACAGTCTCTGCATTTTCACGAATTGAATTGAATTGCTTCTGCCATTGCTCACCCACGGAGTCGGGGTCGTTAAGATACTGTTCGTACATATCTTCAATAAAGTTTGCATTAGCACCGTTTAGAGCGGAAGTGCTTTTAAATAACTGCATTAAATTGTTCATTAAATGTTTCGTCCGTCAGTCTGAATTTATTGAATTAGTGTAGTTGAAATTTTAAAAAACAATTATGAAGCCTGCTTGAGCATATATTTTCAATGGTGCCCCGAGCAGGATTCGAACCTGCGACTTCACCCTTAGGAGGGGTGCGCTCTATCCAGCTGAGCTACCGAGGCAGATGTGTGAAATTGTTATGTGAAATTTAAAAAAACAGCCGCCTAATTGATATAGAGAAATAATAGCATTAAAGGCGTTTTCAGGGGTAGGGCAAAAGAGTTATTTCGATGTTAATTCGGGTTATAAATAATTATTTTTTTGCGCGTTCGCGTTCACACTCGGTAATAAACTTATGAATGCTTCTTTTTGCTGAGGGTTCGATATTAAGGTATTCGCACCCAATGCGGGTAAAGCCTTCTTGTTGAGGCTTTTTAACGGAGCAAACTTTAAAGTCGGTGTGAATGATGCCGCCATTTTTTAATGTCATGCTTGCAGGGGATAGGATAGTGCCTTTTTTAACGTATGAGTTTGAATAGACTGCAATACAAATGCCACCAAAGCTAACATCATAGATGTAGCCCGATAAGATGTTTTCCGAATACTGAATGGCACCATTAAATTTATATTTTTCAATGTTTATCAACGGAACCCGAAAAAAAGAACGTTTTTGCGGGTGGTAAATTTTATCGGGCATTGCAACCAAATAGCACCCATCGTTCGTTGTAGCGTTGATAGTGGTTGAGAAATTAAATGGGACAGCGTGATGTTTTGCGTTAATTTGAATAACGCAGTTTTTAGACATTTTGTTATGAGCAACACGGTTATTGAATTGATCTAGGACAAGCTCATCTTTTGCAACACTCAGAACTCTGCTTGTATGCTCCGTTTTGTCGTCAAGCACAATGGTGATTTGGACATGCGACTCCGTAAGTATTTGGAGCATATGCTTGATGCGAGAAGGGCGTTGTATGAAGTTAGGATTGTCGTCTCGAGCATCACGCTCGTTTTCCTCAGATATTAGTAAAGACTTTAAACCGGATAGAAAGCTCATTTACACGTTAAACGATAGAGATGTTTCTAGATATTTTGTTTTTCATTGCGTGACCATCTGCTCCATAAGTAGAGCTGGTGGCACCCACTTGTCCGCGCAAGACATCGAGGGAGCGCTGGGTGTGTCGGCGGTTAAGCTCAATAATGGAACCGTTGACTTCATTTATTTTTTTATTGGCCTCTGATAACGTTTGCGTCCTAAGCCATGATGTGGATAAAAGTTGCTTTTCTGTCTCGGATTTTATTTCAGATATGAGATTAGATAACCCATATAAGCCTTTCTTTACATTCATGTTATGTAGGAAAATATGAACTGTTTTAGTGTGATTTTCTAATGCCGAAACTAAGCTTTTTTTCTTTACAGATAATATTGTCAGTTGTTGACTATCTTGTGCTTTTAGTACAGTTTGCTCTTGTTCTAAAATGTCGTTAAGTTGGCTTGAAATGTGTTCAAGAGTTTGAACTAATTCGAGAAGTTGTTCGCTAGAGTGAGTTGTCATCATTGTTTTTTACGTTGGTTTATTTCATGTTCGCTGCTGATAATACGGTCAGCAATTTTTTCATTATTAATTTGATATTTGCCATCACTAATTGATTGGGTAAGGGCTTCTACACGGCCGCTGTCCACAATAGGAATATCACCGAGTGATTGTTCTATTTGCTGTAATTTTGAGGCTGTATCGGTAAGGTCAATACTGTCATTATCAGGCTTATGCGTGCTTGCAGCTGAAGCTCCTCCTTTACTGCTTTTACCTGTGTTACTCGTTTTGTTTGCAGTGGTTCGATTGGCTTTACTGGCTGAACCTTTGATATTAATAGACATAAGTATTCCTATAAGCTGTGTTTATCATATCGGCAGTTAAAGGTCTTTCTTGATAAGTGTTTAAGGAATTTATCATATTTTTACTTGAATGGTTTGAGCATCAAAAATTATGCCGTGGACTATTTTTTTAGTCTTAATATTTTTTACTTTAATTTTATCGCCTTTGCTGCCTGACATTAAAGCGATTCCTTTCATACTAATTTTAAAGCCATTGTTTTTTGCCAAAATGGTAATAGCGTCCCCTTTTTTGATAAGAATAGGTTTAGACAAATTATTGACACTAATGATATCACCGCGTTTTAATCGCCGTTTAATGACTTTATTAAGGGCTTGTTTGGAGTCGGTTAGGTATGCAGAACGTAACCCATTTAGCTCAACTTTCTTTAATGTAACATCATGTTCTTGAATTAAATGGCCCTTGTTTAATGGGTGCAGGGAGACGAGGGCATGGGCAAATAATTTAACGTGAGCAGTCATAAATATTCGCCATGGAACGTCGCTAAGGCAGCGAACGCTGAGCGTATTTCTTCCTGCTTTTACATAGGGTTGGGTGAGTTCTATTTCAACATCGGCTGTGCACTTTTGGAGCTTAAGGCGTTGATCTATACTGTTGACTTTGATGCTATATTCAGCATCTTCATTGCTTAATTTATTTGTTAGGTAGACACGTGCTTCATTTTTTAGCTCTTGGTGGTTCATAAAGGCATTGTTTGTAGCAAATGCAGAACTGGTTGAGAGTAATAAAAAAATTAAAGTTTTTGAAAACAGTTTCATAAGATTTAGTCTATGATTAATACAATTAAGGTGTATACAAAGGTGCATGCATTAAATATGCCGCATTTTTGGTTACATTCGTAACAATGAGCAAATAACGCACCAAGGTGACAGTGATGGCAGGAATATTAACAGACATTGATAAGCGAACTAATCTGGCTGGCACCAATAGGTTGGAGCTTCTTATTTTTACATTGAATGGCGGGCAAAAGTTTGGCATTAATGTGTTCAAAATACAGGAAGTGATACAAGTTCCTAAGCTGACAAGAATACCAGGAGGTAACCCTGTGGTACGTGGTGTTGCTCAGTTACGTGGCAAAGATATTCCGGTTATGGATATGTCTATGGCGATAGGTGAGGAGCGTTTGCCTGATGGGGAGAATTCATTTGTTATTATTACGGAGTTTAACCGTTCTGTTCAGGGCTTCTTAGTAGGGGGCGTAGATCGGATTGTTAATCTTTTTTGGAAAGATATAAACCCACCGCCAGAGGGCACGGAGACCGGCGGGTATGTCACGGCATTAACTGAAATAGATGGCGAGTATGTCTTAATCATAGATGTTGAAAAAATTCTTAGTGAAGTCTCTGGTGCGCCAGAAGGTGTTTCCGCAGAAACGATTGATAAGCGTCTGGAAAGAAAAGGTCACGTTCTTGTTGTGGACGACTCAACTGTGGCGCAAAACCAAGTTAAGCGAGTTCTAGATGATTTAGGGCTTAGCTACACGTTGGCCAATGATGGTAAAGAAGGCTTAGATATTTTAAGAAAGTGGGTCGTTGATGGCATTGATGTGCCTTCTTTTTTAACAATGGTTATCTCGGATGTGGAAATGCCTCGAATGGATGGCTACACGCTTACAACGGAAGTGCGAAAAATGCCGGCGCTTGATGGCCTATATATAATGTTGCATACATCATTGAGTGGGGTGTTTAACGAAACAATGGTTGAGCGCGTTGGTGCAGATATATTCATGGCTAAATATAAGCCTGATGAGTTAGCCGCTGCAATACAAGTGCGTATGAGACATGATCAAGGGCTGTAATTAAAGCTTTTACGTTGATCTGAGCTGTTGGCTATGTCTATAACTGCGCAAGAGTTTCAACAATTCCAAGCTTTTTTGAAGCAAAGAAGTGGCATTTCTCTTGCGGCAAATAAACAGTATCTAGTTGCTAACAGGTTAAGCCCGTTAATGAAGGAAATGGGCCTAGATTGCGTTTCAGATTTACTCACAATGATCATTGCAATGCCCAATAAAGACTTGGCAATAAAGGCAGTTGATGCAATGACAACCAATGAGACTTTCTGGTTTAGGGATACATCGCATTTTCATTATTTAGAGAACAAACTGTTTGCCGAATTAACGGCAAAGAATGCTTCGTTGAATGTGTGGTCGGCAGCGTGCTCTTCAGGCCAAGAGCCCTATAGTATTAGCCTTGTTGTTGATAAATACATTGAGGCGAGCAACAAGAGAATTAATGTACGTATTACGGCGACAGACCTTTCAGATAAAACTCTTCAACAAGCTAAAGAAGGTGTGTACGCAGATATAGAGCTTTCGCGAGGGCTGCCTAATGAATTGCAAAAGAAACACTTTTCAGGTGTGCGTAATGGCTTGCAAATATCATCGTCACACCGGTCAAGGGTATCATTTCGTAAATTGAACTTGCTTGATAATTTTTCAGGTTTAGGTCAGTTCGACATCGTTTTTTGTCGTAATGTACTGTTGTATTTTGCTGGACCCACAAAGTTAGATATTTTGAACCGTATTGCTCAAGTCATGAAACCAGGTGCTTATCTATTTTTAAGTAGCTCAGAAATAGTGCCGTCTGAGATGAAAGGTTTCGAAACTATTCGCGATGCGGGCTGTAAGTGCTACCGCAAAATATAAGAATATTCATTTAAGCCTACTTTTGGTTGCCGCTTTGCCGCCTTATTGCCGTTTTTGCCGCTTGTCCGTATAGCTTATATCCTGTTAACTTCTTGATATTAAAGTAAATGTAAAGATGGCACACTTCCTGCTCTATAGTTTTCAACGAAACAGGAGCAGCACATGGCAACAACAATCGATACTTTATTTGGCGTGCACGAACAAGCGCTGATATTCCGCTCAAAAAGGGCTGAAGTGTTAGCGTCGAATATGGCGAATGCCGATACTCCTGGTTATAAAGCTAGAGACTTTGATTTCAAGTCACTGTTAAACAACCTAAGTACGTCAGCGGGTCATGTCAACCAAACACACAGTCGACATATCAGTTTTGATAAAACACCAGCGTCTGTTGCCTTAGCTTATCGCATACCCATAAGTGCTTCGTTAGATGGTAATACAGTCGACACGCAAGTTGAGCAAGCAAGCTATGCGCAAAATGCGATGGACTATCAAACATCACTTCGTTTTTTAAACGGAAAAATTTCCGGTTACCTTTCAGCATTGAGGGGTGAGTAACCATGTCTTTATATAATATTTTTGATATTGCTGGCAGCGGCATGAGCGCACAAACAACGCGTCTAAACTTGGTGGCCAGCAATATGGCTAATGCCGAAACGGTTAGTAGCAGTACGGGTAAAACATATCGAGCTCGTCAGCCTGTATTTGGTGCAGTGTTACAAGATGCCATGTCACATCACGGTCAAAGAAATGGAGCGAAAGGTGTTCGTGTTTTAGGTGTAGTGGAAAGTCAAACGCCTTTACGTCAGGAATATGCGCCGCAACACCCGATGGCTAATGAAGGGGGTTATATCTTTAAATCTAATGTCAATATGATTGAAGAAATGACCAATATGATGTCTGCCAGTCAAAGCTATAAAAACAACGTCGAAATGCTTAATACCGCCAAGCAGCTCTTACAACAAACATTAAAAATAGGACAATAAGGGAGAACAACTATGCCCAATCAAATAGATATTAACGCACTCCAGAACTTAGGTTTAGTCAAACAAAATACAACAGTTGATGACTCAACACGAAGTGACTTAGGTCAGGGTGATTTTCTTAAACTTATGGTGACGCAATTAAACAACCAAGACCCATTAAGCCCAATGGAAAATGGTGACTTTTTGGGTCAAATTGCGCAATTTAGCACCGTTTCAGGTATTGGTGATTTGCAAGCATCATTTTCGGAGTTTGCATCGTCTATTGCTAATGATCAAGCCTTACAAGCAGCCAACCTAGTTGGTAGAAGAGTCTCAGTGACGCTTGATTCAGCTGTTCTAACACCAGGAGGCTCTTTAGAAGGTGAAATAACGCTACCCGCCAGTTCGCCGGATGTGTCAATTCATATTACGGACCAAAGTGGTCAATTAATTAAAACGGTTTCATTGGGGTCTCAAACCGCTGGTTCAGTTGCTTTTGCATGGGACGGTAAGTTAGCTGATGGCACGAATGCTGCGCCGGGGTTATATAACGTTAATGCACAAGCACGTATTGATGGCCAGAATTTTGAGCTAGAGACTCAAATACTAGCGGACGTTGAAAGCGTGACCTTAGGTGGCGTAGGGAAAGGACTACAACTTAATTTATCAGGCTTGGGAAGTGTTCCCTTTGCCGAAATTTCAAGAATACTTTAATACTAACAGGAGAAGGTTATGTCATTCCGTACTTCATTAAGTGGTTTAGATGCAGCATCAACAGACTTATCTGTTATTGGTAATAATATTGCTAACGCATCAACCAACGGGTTTAAAGAGTCACGTGCAGAATTTGTAGACGTGTTCGCAACAATATTTTCAG
>LWTL01000101.1 GCA_002101235.1 Cycloclasticus sp. symbiont of Bathymodiolus heckerae
CTATGACTTGTTTCGTAGCTTCAATTTTAAATTCTTCTGGATAGCGTTTTCCACGCATAATTATTCACCTTCTTTGTTAAGTTAATTATAACTATAGAAAGTGTCTAGTAAATTAGGGGCAGCTCAGGTAACTCACTCATCTCTATTACCAAATTTATTGCTGCTTTTTATTCTGGCAGCTCGGCCATGTTATCCGAAGGCATTCATTCACTAGTCGACACCGGCAATCAATGCTTGTTACTTTACGGTTTAAAAAAAGCACAGCAACCTGCTGACGCTCAATTTCCTTTCGGCCACGGCAAGGAAATTTACTTTTGGAGTTTCGTTGTTGCGATTCTCATTTTTGCCGTTGGCGCAGGCGTTTCTATTTACGAGGGTATTCATCATATTCTCGCACCCACACCAATGGGCGACCCTACGTTGAGCTTTTATGTTCTAGGCCTTGCTCTTTTGTTTGAAGGTGCTGCGTGGTTTTTTGCCTTCAAAGAGTTCACTCGAAGCAAAGGTAAATGGGGCTACATAGAGGCCGTTAAACGTGGCAAAGACCCCTCCATGTTTGTAGTACTCTTTGAAGATTCAGCCGCCATGCTAGGGCTGGTTGTTGCTTTTATCGGCATCGGCATTTCGCACTATACTGGCAACCCTCTTTATGACGGCATGGCATCGGTTCTTATTGGGCTTATTTTGGGCGGCACCGCTGTTTGGCTTGCTTATGAAACAAAAAGCCTGCTAATTGGCGAAAGTGCAAACCCCGAACTTGTAGAAGAAATACGCCAGATTGTCACGCAATACAATGCTGTCGAATCCATCAGTGAATTATTAACAATGCACATGGGGCCAGACTTTGTTTTGGCTACCTTGAATGTTGATTTTAAAGACGACTTGAATATCGGCGAGTTAGAACAAACCATCGCTGACATTGATTTACAAATAAAGCAAAGTTGCCCACGAGTTAAACGTGTCTTCATTGAAGCAGAAGCCTGGAGCGCCCTAACCGCGAAACACCAATAAAGACCATTCCGTAAAGCTCAGAAGACAATACAGCCACTACCAACAATCATTGCATCTAAGCTTATATCGAAACTGAAAGAGCATTTTGTTTCTCTTTGAATAAAAACAATGTAACATTAGAAACTTGTACACATTAAAACTGAGGGGAATAAAAGGACATGATTAAAAACACAACAAAAATAGTATTGGCCGCAACAGCAACATTATTACTAGCAGCTTGCTCTGAAGCACCTAGAACTACTGACTGGTACATCCAGCATACACATGCTCAAGCAGACAAAAACACATATTGCATACAAAACCCTGACATAAGTAACGAAGCTAATTGTATTGCAGCTGCTGAAGCTGAGCTTACTATTTCAAAAGGTAATGAAGCAATCAAAGCATACCTAAAGTCTAAAGGCCTAGAAAGAAAAATCTAATAAGAGAATAATCGCAGCTACATTCGCGATTCGTTCTTAGAGTTATTTAAGATAAAACCCCGACGAGGCATAGCCTCATCGGGGTTTTTCTTTTAACGCTTATTTATAAACTTTCCAATTACATCCTATTTGCAGGCTAAAAACTGAAAGTTATTAAACACAGACTCCTCGTGAATTAAACTGTCAAATTTGAGTTGAGCAGAATAGTAATAGGCATAAAAAAGCGTAATAACACAAAGTATTATTACGCCTAAAAATAACTTATTTAACAGGAATTTTTTAGTATCGCGTCATAAAATCAGCCTTCGCTAACCTTCTTTTTCTCATCCCACTTTTTACTAATAAACAAGATCATACTAAGAAGCATTAAAATAAAGGCAACAACAACGAAAGGGTTGCTAAACATATCTAAAATACCACTCTTAGGATAGCCAACAGAGAACGGGAATCGAGAAATAAACTTCTCGTCGCCATTTTCAACGATAACATAGCCAACGAAATGGCCTTTTTCTGTAAAATGCTGATTAATCGTCATTATCCCATTTGGGTAATGCTTAGCCGGTATTTCAAAAAGCGGTGTTTCCGCTAATTCAGCTTCCTTAACTTTCCCATCTTCTTCCGTGCCTAATGGAGGGCCATCTGCTTTAATTACTCTAAAGTTAACCGTCATCTCACGCAGCTTTCTATCAACAAAATCTAAAACAATAATAGACTCGCCGACCACGGGTAAATCATCACAAAACTGTTCAGATTGGTTATTTTGCGGCTGGTAACCCGAAAAATTTAGCGTAAAAGGTCCCACGAGCAATCTACATTCGTTCCCCATACTCACTACACCACCGTGCGCCCATAACTGACTGGACAGTGACAGCAACGCAATAACTATAATCATTCTAGATAACTTATACATTTATATCCCTTATCATTCTAACTTTTATAAATTCACCAGCACTTAATCCGATTAACTACTGAAGTCGCCTTCCTTCAAAATAAAAGAACGCTATTTTCGTAAGAAATTCTGACTACTCGGAGTTTTATGCTTTATTTTTTCGCCTAAGGCGAGCGCTTAGCATAAATACTGCAAAAGCTCCAAAAACCCCGAAAGCTACTTTTTGTCCAAATTTACCATCCCATTCAAACTCTTTTGCACCCACTTCAAACTCGAAGCTACCCTGCGTATTGTCCACCTCATTAAGCACATCAAGGCGATACCTACCTATGTCGCCTTTGAAATCATAGTCAAAAGTCACTACCCCTGTCGGTGAAGAGGTGATTTCCATGCTCACAACAGGTTTACTAGTTTGAAGTTCACCGCCTACTTTCGTAATAGGAGTCACCTTTATCTGAAGCACTCGTCCCCGTAGTTTCTCATCGAGTAAATCTAATGAAAAATAGGTAATACCTGTTGTCTCAGGAAACTTACTACACAATGATTTATTGTTAATATGCGGTTGATAGGCAGAAAAGTTAATACTTTCTTTATCCATTTTAAAAGAGCAACTCGACTGCCGTTCATCTCTTTGGCTAGCCACTTGCCCGGCATATACTTGGTTAGTATTAGCTATCGCAATAAAAGCAATCAGGGTCATAAAGACCCTGATTGCATAACCACGAGTTCGCTTATTACTTATGCGACACTCCATTTATTATCTCCTAACGGTAAGCTACATCAGTAGCTGTATCTATGTACTGTTTATGGCGTTTGCCATCTTCATCAAAGAAGAAAACAAGACCACCGGCACGACGAACAGGTGACAAGATAATATCACTCAGATTTTGAACTTCCCACACTGCATCAGCAGCAATAAGCGTCAACTTACGAGTTTCACCCGGAAGTATCGCACTTGTATTACCATCTTTGATAGCAAGAGCTTCACGAATATACTCTTTTGGGTATCCTTCAATACTTTTTTCTAGAGCCATACCTGCTGCTCCTCCAAGTGTCGCAGGGTTCATAACAAAACGAATTCCTGCCGTTGCAAACTCACCAATTTTAACGGGTTTATTACCATTATTAGCAACACTAATCTCTAAAGACATTGATCTTCCAGGTACGTTGTATATGCTTTTAATACCTTTCACAACCAAGTGACTCTCTTCAATTACTGACGGTTCTATAGGAACATTACCCGTTTGCAAAGGAAGTACCGTGCTGTGTTTCGAGTCAGCGTTAATAGCACCACCTACTGTTAGTACGACCGTAGCAACAAGCATTACAACACCCATACGCTTATCAGCACGCGTGACGAGAAGGTTTTTATCCACTCCTTCTTGCACAGCACGATAGCGTGGTAACAACGATGGACGTTTAACCCACCACAGTAGATAGATAAAGCCCATCACAAACCACACTGTATGCCAGCCAACAATAGTATCTACCGAATAAGTAGCTAGGTCATCAATGATAATTTCTTTGTCTCGACCCGCCACACCAGATATTCCAGCATCGCCAAAAGCGCCCGTCACATTCGTCCATTCTCCTGGACCAACAATTGGACCATTTCCAACCATCTGCACAGTAGGATGTATGTGCCATTTGCCTGGAACCCGAGCTTGCATAACGATTTTGAAGTTATACGTACTGCCATAACTTAACCCGCCAGACTGAACCATTGGCACTTCGTTTATATAAGACTCGACTTTAGAGAAAACCGCTGCTGGCCCCGATGTTTGCAAATAACCAACAGACGGCGCTTGCAGGTTATGCGGCCAAAATTCCTCAGATGGGAAATAGATCTTGCCTTCCATGGTCACTTGATCACCCACTTTCATGTCGCCAGCACCCTGCCATGTTACGTCATAAAACTGAATACTACGCATACGTAATGCTGGTGAATGCATACGTTCGCCATGCGCCGACACTGTTTCAACAGGCAGGAATGTCATAAGCGTAATTGCAATCATCAACAACCAAGCATACCTGCTTTGGTGTTCGACACGGGCAGCCGACACTTGATTTGTGTTTCTAATATATTTATTCATTATATTTTTCTCCTTTGAAAGTAGCAAACAGCTATTTATTACCATTGCTGATAGGCAACGGATAAGCGTCTGCTGTAATTTTGTCATCTTTCTCATCAGGCTCTTCTCCACCCATAGACGCAGCAAATGGGTTAGATCTAGAAAATGGTTTTGCCGCAATGCCTGCAATTCCCCACCAACCCATATATATAAAGATGGATAAGAAACCACCGAATAAACAAGAGATAAACCAAGTCTCGGCACCTAAAACTCGCATGCCTGCATTTTCAATGATACGAAGATACTCGGGCGAACCACCGCGCTGGAAGGTATAACCCACCCAATCGGCCACAGTAACCTCCGTTCCCATGACTTCTACTGGAATTCTAAAAGGCACTAACATTGGGTAATTTGACATAACAAACATTGTTGGCAAGAAGAAAACGCCGAACAGTGCTGTCATAAGAAAACTACCTGAAATCAGCAAAATAGCATCAACGAATATTGCTGCAGCAATCCATGTAGCCGGCCAAACTTGGCTTATTGGAAAATATGCCCATATGTAAAAGTTAAGGTAGCGTGAAATCCATTCCATCCCCACAAGTCCTATTGCGGCCACCGTCATGCCAATTGGCATACGGATTATCTTCCACAGTAGGCCCTGAACGGCTGCTGCAAAAATCACGAACGAAACAGAGCTGATAAGTGGCCAGTACAAACGATCTTTCCAGTCTACCCAGAAGTCCCAATCGCCAGCTGTCAGCATATAATGTAGATGAAAAGCCGCGCCTAGGACGATGACGACGATGGGTAAAACAATGAAATCGAATAAGCGGTAAGTCCGCTCTTCGTTTGTACTCATTTTGAGTGCTTGTGTGATGGCGTCAGAATAAGCCATATATACTCTCCCTATTGTTAAATTTAGTGTGTAAGCCACCCTAACCGTAGTAAACATCTACTACGGTCAAAGTGCTCAATTATAATTATCTTAATTAAAGGTTATTCTCTTGCTCTAAAAGCGCTTGCTTCCTAAACAAGTTTTGCATAGCTAAACTTTTATTTAGCGTCAGCTTCTTTTATAACTTCTGGAATAAGCACCATCAAACGGTTCAAGACCTGAACCAATAATCCGCCGAAAGCCAGCGCTGCCCAACCGAAGACAACAAAGCCCCAGTGTAGCGGTAAAGAGAAAATCTCTTCAGAAATCCAAAATGCGTGACCCCATTCGTTGTAGGCAACATTGGGTAATATCAAGAAAGGCCCCAGCACTGCCAGTAGAATCATCATTGATAGACGCTTTGCGTATGCAGGTATCTGCGTCATTGAATACAACAACGTCATTCCACCAAAGCACATGTAGAAAGGAAACCAACCGTAAAACAGCATAATATGGGTAGGAGTGAAAGACGTATCACGTACTACAGCTTGATGCCAAGAAGCATCTTGTTCAGCAAAAAAACTAGCCGCAAAGTAAAGTGACAACACATAACCCGAGATTATGCCAACCCAAGTCATATAGCGTCGTAACTCTTCTGTCGGTGTAATGCTGGCGACATTACGATCCCTCTTAACCCAAATGTAAGCCCAAACAAAAATGTTAACACTCCAGAGAACTACGCTCTCCGCAAAGAAAACCGACATCCAGTATTCACTAAATTCTGCTGTTGTTGCATCTAGCCCATAACTCCATGCCGCCCATGATTGATACCAAAAAGTGACGATAAACATTATTGTTATAATTGACAAAAGTGGCAGCGCTGTCTTTAAAAAGACAGCCATGATGGCTTTGTAGGGTGAAAATTCACCTGTACCAGAGTGCGTTGAACTCACTCCGGAATGTAGATCTTCTGTAACAGTACTCATTCTCTAACTCCTTAACTAATTTTTAAACCTGCAAAAAGGTGACCTAAAAACCAGCATTGTTTTAATTAAAATTCCCATGTGACAATTTGTCGCATCACGTTCTGAGTATAGCCCTACCACACCCATCTTTAGAACAAGTAGTTTAAAGATAATCATTAAAACCTGATTTAGATCAGCATTTGAATAAACGTTCAATTAAAGCGTTGGCAACACAGCAGGATTTACCCTAATGTATTCAAAAGCACTTATATTACAGCGCGTAATAAATGTCTCGCATACCGTGATTTTTCATCTGTGCTCTCACGGCCAGGCGACAACCGAAGATATTGCTGACGATATATTTTTAACTTTAGTGGCCGAACGATAACCACTAAAAAACAATCAACCCGTCCTCCGAGAAATGTGTACTCTTTCTCAACTCGCCACCCTTCGGGGTGGCGTTTTTTTATGCTGAGGTTAAAGCGGTTGAATATTGGTTAAACTATTTAAGTTTTCGCCAACTTAATTGAAATAATAAACCACAAACAATTAATAACATTCCAGTGGCTAACGTTACTGTAAAAGGCTCGCCTAGCCATAAAGTAGAAAGAAGAATCCCGCCAATAGGCACTAATAAGAACCCTAACGATACTGTTACCACCGGTAATATTTGGGTAATTCGCATAGACGCCCATTGAGCAAGCCCCGTTGCCAGCAAACCATTGTAGAGAAGCACAACAACTAACTCCGTACTCCAAAGCGTTACTGTTGTTTTAGATAATATTGCCATTGGCACAACAATAATCAACGCCACTAAGATTTGCCATGGTGTTAATTCAAGCACACTACCGTGCCATTGATGACGCCTCACATGCACGATAGATATAGCCCACACCACGGCTGCCATTAACAACATAACATTGCCCTTTACCACCGCCATATCATTCCAGTTAAAACTGAGTGGGTTAAATAAAACAATCAATCCGCATAAACCTAACGCAACACCTATTAATTTAAATTTCGATAACTTTTCATTAAGAAAGAAGTAAGCCGCCGGTGTCACCCACAGCGGTGTTGTGTAGGACAGTAGCGCGGCGCGCCCAGCATTCACATTCGCCAAACCGAGATGAACAAAAATGACGAAAGCCGCAAAGAGTAAAACACCTATGCTTAACACGATAGGAAAATCTTGCCTATGTGGTACTTTAAAGCGCCCCATAAACAGTAGCAGTGCTGAAATAGCAACAAACGCAATCAATAAGCGCGCTACGGTAAACCATAACGGATCAATTGAGCGCAAACCAATTTTCATAATCGGCCAATTCGCACTCCAAATAACCACCACGAGAACCAATAAGAACCAAGCGGAAGACAACGCTTTCATTACAAGAATTTTCTCTCAAAAAGATTCCAATATAACACTCAGCAGGATAGTCTATAACGCTATTCAGCAGAGACTATAGAAAACCGCATGGCCAGATTATCCATCACATACCCTGAGAACAGTCTGTTTGCATGCAGTTTGCCCGTCCGTATTACTGATATCAATTACGGACAACATTTGGCTCATGACAAACTTATTTCTATGTTGCATGAGGCTCGTGCACAGTTTTTCATTAATTTCGGCATGGAAGAATCAAACGTTGCAGGCTTAGGCATTATTCTTTCTGATCTAGCCATTTGCTATCAAGCCGAATCATTTCATCCCGACATTCTAGACATTGAAATAGCATTGGATGATCCTAGTCGTTGTGGTTGCGACATGGTTTACCGCGTCAGCAAAGACAACGGCAAAACTATTGTCGCCACCGCCAAAACTGGCTTAGTATTTTTTGATTACAACCATAAAAAAGTCGCCTCTATACCCAATGAATTTAAAAAATTACTTAACGCATGAATGATGTCTTTAAACTTGATGGGTTTACTTACAGCACCATAAAAACCCAAGGTGCCGAGATAAATATCGCCAGTGCTGGCAATGGCACGCCCTTAGTACTCTTACACGGCTACCCACAAAACCACTTAATGTGGCATAAAATCGCTCCCGCTTTAAGCAAAAAGTTTCACGTTATTTGCCCCGATTTACGTGGTTATGGTGATAGCTCAAAACCAGCCAGTGATTCAACTCACTCCCCATACAGCAAACGTGAAATGGCAAAAGACATGGTCGATGTTATGCAGCAAATGGGGTATAAACACTTCAATGTTGCCGGTCATGATAGAGGTGCACGCGTTACCCATCGTATGGCTTTGGATTACCCAGAAAAGGTATTAAAAGCAGCCGTATTGGACATCGTCCCAACCTATGATATTTTCAAACAAATCGACCAAACCGTTGCCACTGGCTACTATCACTGGTTCTTTCTGATTCAAGATAATAACGTGCCTGAACACCTCATCGGCGCTGACCCCGACTTTTATCTGAACGATAAATTGAACCGATGGAGCACCTACCCTGAACGGTTTGATGCCAACATTGTTAAGGATTATTTGCGCTGTTTCAGAAAACCCGAGACTATTCATTCAAGCTGCGAAGACTATCGTGCCGCTGCCAGTATTGATTTAGAGCACGACAAAGCGGATTTGGATCATAAAATTGAATGCCCTTTACTCGTTTTATGGGGTGAGCACGGCATGATGGGAAAGCATTTCGATATGTTGGATATTTGGGCTAAAAAAGCCAATACAGTCACTGGAAAAGGTTTAGACAGCGGTCACTTCTTAACAGAAGAAGCGCCCGAAGAAACCCTCGAAAACCTATTAGCTTTTTTCTAATGGCACTCTATAAAAATGAGTCATTCAAATATACGTTACAATATCGCCCGTCAATGAAGACTTCCTTTTATTTACCAGTCGTTTAACTATTAATTTGTCCCTTCAAAAAGAACCTACCACTTACTCACTACGCGAACTTGGCCTATCTGCCGATAAATTAGACCGTCACGCAGTCTCTATTACAGATCGTTTAGTGAAAGCCGGCTTTCAAGCCTACTTAGTTGGTGGCTGTGTACGAGATTTATTACTCGGCTTACACCCTAAAGACTTTGACGTATCCACCAATGCTGAACCTGAACAAATACAAGCATTGTTCAGAAACTGCCGTCTAATTGGTCGGCGATTTCGACTCGCCCACATTCACTTTGGGCGCCATATTATTGAAGTAGCCACCTTCCGCGGACCACACGTCAAACACGACAAAAACAACAGTCATGCACATAAAGACGGTCGCCTTTTACGTGATAACGTTTATGGCACTTTAGAAGAAGACGCTTGGCGTCGAGACTTTACTGTTAATGCGTTGTATTTAGACGCGCAGAAGAAAACGGTAATTGATTACGTTGGGGGCATTGAAGACCATCAAAACAAAACCCTTCGGTTGATGGGCGACCCTGTTACTCGCCTCAAAGAAGACCCTGTTCGTTTACTACGCGCTGTGCGCTTTAGAGCCAAGCTTGGCTTTGAACTAGAGAGCCAAACTGAAACGCCCATGGTAGAAATGGCCCCACTCTTAAAAGATATTCCTTCTGCCCGTTTGTACGATGAAATTCTAAAACTATTACTGAACACCAAAGCAAGCGCTGTCTTTGAGATGCTTCGTCAATACGGCTTATTTGAAGCACTATTCCCACAAACAGCTCTGTGCTTAAAAAAAGCAGATTCTAACGCTCCTTTAGCCTTAATTGAACAGGCTATGAAAAATACCGAAAGCCGTTTAATTAACAACCAAGGCGTAACACCATATTTTCTATTAGCGACTATATTGTGGGAACCCGTGCGACGTTTAACCGAGCAAAATCGCCATACCTTTAATAGTGATACGCAAGCCATTCATGCCGCCGCGAATGATGTCGTAGCTCATCAAATTAGCCGCATTGCCATTCCTCGGCGCATCACGACTCCTATGCGTGAAGTTTGGGCGTTACAACCACGCTTCCACAAACAAATGGGGGTGCGTTGCCTACGGTTTTTAGAACACCCCCGCTTTAGAGCCGCCTACGATTTCATGCTATTACGCGCCCAACATGGTGAAATAGATAAAAAAATTGCTGATTGGTGGACGCATATTCAAACGTTAGAGCCATCCGAGCAGAAACTAATGACTCGCCCTAATCAATTTAAAAACAAAAGAAAGCCGCGTAAAAAAGAACAATCCAATAAAACTGACAGCGATTAGTATGAGCCACGCTGTTTTCATCGGTCTAGGCAGTAATTTATCCGATCCTATCCAACAAGTTACTCAATCAATAAAGGAATTAGGCACTTTAAAAAATTGCACACTTATTCGCGCTTCAAGCTTATACGAAACACCACCTATGGGGCCGCAAGATCAACCCAATTACGTCAATGCTGTTGTTGAAATAGAAACCGAACTCAGCCCTCAAGCTTTATTGCTGACACTACAAACACTTGAAAATCAGCATGCAAGAACAAGGGATACGGGGAAATGGGAAGCACGGACACTAGATTTGGATATTTTGCACTATGAAGGCGTCCAATCCACTGATGCAACATTAACCCTCCCTCACTCAGGCTTACATAAACGAAACTTTGTTTTATATCCATTATTAGAAATCAGCCCTCACCTTAATATCCCTAATTTAGGTAAAATAGCCCAACTTATCGAGCAGCTTAACGAACCAATACCAACGATTGTTCAGCCCAAAAGTCTCGATAAATAGCCACCTGTTTGCTAAAGTATTTCTTCTTTCTTTTTATCACAACACGCTTCTACACATATTTTGGAAAAACATACTTTAGAACCACTCCAACCACCCAAATTCATCGTTGTTGAAGGTGCTATCGGTGTCGGCAAAAGCAGCTTAGCTAAACGGTTAGCTAAAAGTTTTTCCTGTGATGTTGTCAAAGAAAAAGCTGATGAGAACCCATTTCTTGAACATTTTTACACCCATACAAACCAATCAGCACTCCCTGTTCAGCTACATTTTTTAACCGAACGCGTTAAGCAATGGAATGATTTATGTCAGAACGACCTTTTTTCTCGCGGGATTGTATCCGATTTTATGCTTGAAAAAGATCGCTTATTTGCAAAACTGACCTTAACCGAAGAAGAGTTCAAGCTGTACGACCAAATGTACAAAACACTATCGGTACAATCGACACATGCTGATTTAGTCGTCTATTTGCAAGCACCCGTTGATGTTTTACAATCGCGTATAAGAAAACGTGGCATTCAACATGAAAAAAATATCAGTGGCGCATACCTACAAAAATTATCAGATGCATATACAGAATTTTTCCATCATTATGATGATAGCCCCCTACTCATTGTGAATGCCAGTGATATCAACCCCATTGATAACGACGCCGATTACGAACAGTTACTTAAACATATTTGCTCCACTCGTTCTGGGCGTCATTTTTTAAACCCTTTACCTATTTTATAATCGCTTTTTGAGGCCGATATGAGTCAACAATCAACACGTAAACACGTCACTAATACGGAATTATTAGCCATGAAAGAGCGAGGCGAAAAGATTGTTAGCTTAACTGCTTACGATGCCAGTTTCGCTCATGTTCTTGATAATGCCGGCGTCGATATGATTTTAGTCGGCGACTCATTAGGTATGGTCATTCAGGGGCAAACTAGCACCATTCCCGTCACGATTGAAGAAATGGCATACCACTCTAAAATAGTCTCTCGCGGTATTGAACGAGCGTTACTGGTCACAGACATGCCTTTTATGAGCTACCCTGACCCACACAGTGCTGTAGAAAATGCCGCTATTCTGATGCAGCAAGGCCACGCTGAAATGGTAAAGCTTGAAGGTGGACAAAACGTTCTCGACAGCGTCGAACATATCGTTAGCCAAGGCATCCCTATTTGCGGCCATTTAGGTTTATTACCACAGTCGGTCAACCAGTTAGGCGGTTATAAGGTACAAGGCAAAGAAGAAGCGCAAGCCAATATCATCATCGAAGATGCTAAATGCCTCGAACAAGCGGGCGCAAGCGCTATTGTTGTTGAATGCATTCCATCCGAATTAGCTCGAAAAATAACCCAAGCAGTCTCTATTCCTATCATCGGTATTGGTGCCGGTGTAGATTGCGACGGCCAAGTTCTTGTTAGCTACGATATGCTCGATATTACATTTGGCAAACGTCCAAAATTTAGCAAAAACTTTATGCTTGAAACTGGCAATATTTCAGGTGCCGTTAGCGCATACGTTAATGCAGTCAAAAATAAAACGTTTCCTGCAAGCGAGCACTCTTTTTAATATGTTGATTGTACGAACTATTCAAGAGCTACAAGAGGCCCTACATTCACATCAACTAGCCAACAAAAAAATAGGCCTTGTCCCGACAATGGGAAATTTACACCAAGGTCATTTACAACTAGTTAAAACAGCTCAACAACAGGCCGATATTATTGTTGTTACCTTATTTGTTAATCCCACTCAATTTGGTGCTAACGAAGATCTTGATAGCTATCCCCGCACATTTAAGAATGATTGTGAAAAACTGACATCACTCAATACAGATATATTATTTGCACCCACCATCGATGAAATATACCCCCGAGGTGGCGCAGGCACATCACATGTACATGTTCCGACTATTACTAACGTTCTTTGTGGTTCTTCACGCCCAGGTCATTTTGATGGTGTTACCACCATCGTCTGTAAATTGTTCAATCTAACGCGTGCTAATGTCGCCATTTTTGGTGAGAAAGATTACCAGCAATTGGCCGTTATTCGCCGAATGGTTGAAGACTTAAACATTCCTATCACCATTGTCGGCGAGCCCATCGTTAGAGAAACAGATGGTTTGGCCATGAGTTCCAGAAATGGTTACTTGTCTGAAGAGCAACGAACACTAGCGCCTAAGCTCTATCAAATTCTACTCGATATACAGCAAATCATTCTCAACGGATCTACGGATTTTGAAGCCGTAGAGAGCAATGCAAAAGACCAACTTCGTACACTAGGATTTAAACCAGATTACCTGCATATTTATGAGCATACTGAACTCAGGCCAGCAACACCTCACGACAAAGAACTTGTTATCGTCGTTGCTGCCTTTGTCGGTTCAACACGGCTCATCGACAACTTACACGTTCAACGCGACTAACAAACCACTCTGATATGAAACACTTTCTCTTAGCCATTTTATTACTGCTCAATTACGGTTCATTACTCGCTGAGGAGCCCTCTAACAAATCAGCGGTAGCTGTCACCATTGAGTCTACTAATTTATCAGGCTTAAAGTCTGCACGAGAGACATTTACAACGTTCTTACACAGTATGAACGATATAAAACGCGGGCAAGCTAAGCGGATTAATGACGCAATGAGCACCTTAGATTTATCTGACATCAACCCATTAATTCGACAAGAAAAAGGGCAAGATCTCGCTTGGACACTTCTAGAGGCTATTGATAAGACCAAAGTCGTTAATCTCAAGAAAGTACCTAACTATAACAAGGGCAAACCTTATGTTTTCGCTCGCTATGAAAATGGTGACATTAGCATCGAACAACACAGTGATGGCCGCTGGTTATTTAATAAAAACACCATCTCATCATTACCCTACCTTATTGAAAAACTGGCTTCCAAAAAAAGCCTTAAAGTAGACGATGCTGACGCTCAGTTCATACCTTGGCATATTCAACTACGCCAACAATTACCTGAGCCTCTACGTACGCGAACATTCTTACTTGAGAATTGGAAATGGCTCGGCATCTTACTCACCATTGCATTAGGTGTTATCGCAGATAAACTAACTGCCTTTTTACTGCATTTCTCTGTTAAAAGGTTTCGCTTAAACACCAAAACACCTGCCTTTAAAGAAGCCCCAGAAGATATGCTAAGGCCTCTTGCTATGCTCATTATGGCTGCTATTTGGTGGGCAGGATTAAACCTTTTAGCATTGCCTGACCAAGCCATGATCATCTTATTGGTTGCTGTTAAGGTTTTAGCGGGCATTTCAGGAGTATGGGGGGCCTATCGCCTCGTTGACCTTGTAACACTTTATTTACGCTACCAAGCTGATAAAACTGACAACAAAGTGGATGACGTTTTAGTCCCTCTCATCCGTAAAACCCTAAAAGTTTTTGTTACCGTCATTGGTATTACTTTTGTCGCCTCTAACCTTAACCTGAATGTTTCAAGCCTACTTGCTAGTCTTGGCCTTGGCGGCCTTGCTTTTGCTTTAGCGGCCAAAGATGTCGTACAAAATTTATTCGGCTCAATAACTGTCATTTTAGATCAAACTTTCCACACAGGTGACTGGGTCGTCGTGGATGATATTGAGGGTAGTGTTGAAGAGGTAGGCTTAAGAAGCACTAAAATCCGCACCTTTTATGATTCACTCATTACCGTGCCCAATTCCCTTTTCATTACCGCAAAAGTGGATAACATGGGGCAACGTCGATATCGCCGACTTAAGTGCAATGTGTCGCTCACCTACGATACACACCCCGATAAAATTGAAGCATTCTGTGAAGGCGTAAGAGAACTTATCCGTCTACACCCCTATATGCGAAAAGATTATTTTCATGTTTATCTAAATTCATTAGCGGCATCGTCCTTAGATGTTCTTATTTATGTGTTTTGGGAAACACCGGACTGGAGCACTGAACTGCGCGAGCGCCAACGCTTTCTATTAGATATTTTGCGGCTTGCAAGAGCACAAAAAATAGATATGGCATTCCCCACGCAAACCTTACATTTGCTAACGCCACAGGACCAACAAAGCACATCACAGCCAAGCATACCCTCCATAGACGTGCTTAATGAACAGTTCAAAAGCTCTGCAAATAACATTATTTCAGAGTCCATTAAAGACGGTACAAAACCACCACCTGTAAAATTCTAACCAAAATTAGAATTTGACTAGCTTCATGATTTTTAACCGATTATTGCAATTGCACATAATTGTTGATGAAAAACAACATATGAGGCATAATTCCCATCCGTTTTGTTAAACTAATACCTTAAATATGCGTTCTACAATGTTACAAACGAAGTTACACAGGGCTACTGTGACACACAGTGAACTTCACTACGAAGGCTCGTGTGCTATTGATGGAAGCCTGCTCGATTTATCAGGTATCCGCGAATATCAACAGATTGATATTTATAACGTAAACAATGGCGAGCGTTTTACGACATATGCAATCCGCGCTGAAAGTAACAGCGGTATTATTTCTGTTAACGGAGCTGCTGCACGTCGCGCAACAGAAGGTGATATCTTAATCATCTGTGCATATTCAGAATACAACGAAGCTGAATTAGCTACGTTCAAACCTCGATTAATCTATCTTGATGACAATAACGGCGTCAAAGAAACAAAGAACGCTATTCCTGTTCAAGTAGCATAAGGCTGACAGTTATTTCGAAAACCCGATGAGCCTTTCATCGGGTTTTTTTATGCCTAATAAAAGCTTACTGCGCTTAACTTACATTATCAGCCTGATGCTCTTGTTTCACGCTGCTACTCTGTACGCTAGTGAACCACCATCTGTCGTTGTTAACTATGTAGATGGGGCTTACACCTCAAACGTGTCGGCAACTATTAATGCAAAACCTGATGATATTTATCGCCTACTGACCTCTTACGACCAGTTAAATGCATTTAGCCGTTTAATTAAAACGAGTCGATTACTACCTGATCAGAATTTATTACTTCGACTTAAGGTTTGCTTCGCTTTCATCTGCTTCGATAAACAACAAACATTAGCCCTAACCATTTCAAAGCATTCTATTGCTGGGCATATCATTCCTGAACACAGCGATTTTAAATCTGGCTGGATGAAGTGGCAGCTTTCAGGCAATAACAACATGAGTGTTATCCAATTCTCCAGCGAACTCACCCCAGATTTTTGGGTACCCCCAATTATTGGCCCTCTCTTAATTCAATACAAACTTAAACGCGAAGCTCAATACAGCATTCAACAATTAGAATTATTATCCACTAAGCAAATTTAAGGCAATAAAAAAGGCGCTTAAAGCACCTTCTTTATTGCTTTGAAAATGTTTCAGGTTATTCGACGGAGTAACCTTGCTTATTCCACTGCAACATACCACCTTTCATATTCTTCACATCTGAGAAACCTAGTCCCCTTAATATAGCCGCGGCCGTTGTACTTCTAACACCAGAACGACAAACAAGTATAATTTCCTTCTCTTTAATTGGTTCTAACATTTCAAGTGAACTCGGTATATCAGCCATAGGTATCAAGCGGCTACCAGCAATATGCCCTAAATCACCGTTGAATTCTTTCTCTTCTCTAACGTCAAGAATAATCGTGCTATTACCAACAATTTCTATACGGCTTTTAACCAATTCTGGGTCCATTTGAAGTACTTGATTAAGCTCAGCCACCAAAGGAAATTTGATACGATCATCGTCCATTTCACTCTGGTTAATTTGCAACACTTCTTGAATTCGTTCGGGTAATGGTAAATTAAGATTCTCCATAATCTCAATATATTCTTCGCGTGTTTTACCTGAAATACGTGGGTTTGTTGCTTTTTCTTCACCTACCGTTGACTGAGTATTTCCGCGGTAATCATGACCTGGGAATACCAATGTATCGTCAGGAAGTGTAAAAATCTTATTCATAATTGAATCGTATTGGACACTGGCATCACCACCTGCAAAATCTGATCGTCCGGTGCCTTGAATCAATATGACATCGCCCGTTAGTACACGATCCTCATTCACATAAAAACTAACGCTATCAGGCGTATGCCCCGGTGTATGCAACACCTTAATTTTAATACTACCTACCGTGAGTTCATCCCCATCACCAAAACGACCATCTACTGACGGCTGCGGTGATAAGTTGTGCATCATCACATCACAGCCTGTTAGCCTTCTAACTGCTGTACAAGCTGAACGATGATCCGCATGTGTATGTGTATCCGCTACAAACTTCAATGTTAGGTTATGGTAAGCAAGCGTAGATAAATATCTATCTATATTGCTGTCAATTGGGTCAATAATCGCCGCTTCCCCTGCTTCAAGGTCTGCAATTAAATATGACTTACATTGAATGTTATTTAACTCACGGAAAAACATAGTCTTATCTCCCTTATTCTTTAGAATTATTAGCTTAGATTAATTCTAGCTTATTATTAAATAATGTTCATTGATTTGCATCAGGAACACCATCCAGCCATCCTATTTCAACGGCTGTTTTATTACCAACCACGCACTGGCGTAAAAAGTCTGGCATCACTGATTCTGTTTTACTTAATGGGATTTTACCGGCCATTATTTCTGCCCTCGATTGCTCATAGCCGCTATCCATATTAACAAAACCTTCTGGGTATATTGGCTGCCCCGTTGTTGCATCATATTTATCCGAAGCACCAACTGTATGCAATAATTCATGCGCAATAACTACATTATTTTTGCCTTCATAGGCTTCCGCCGCATAAGCATTAACAACACCTATTAAGCCTTTTTGTAACCCTAGCGAATGCGCTAACCACTTAGCCGCATCCACTTGGTGATATCTCACAAAAATATTGATCGAGCTCTTATTACTATCAACCGCATTCTGATATGCCCAAAAGCGCAAACGTAAACTCCAAAAGATAACCTTTAAAACATTTGAATCATTTGAAAGTACCGGAGGCTGCGCCGTAACAGCTTCTTGCAATGTAATTTCAATAGGCTCGTAATCTAACCCTCTATGCTTCTCCCACTGCTTTTTGAGGAACCGCTCAACCGCTTGGAAATCATTAACAGATAACGCTTTAATATAGTCTTCTGTTCGGGCACTCCCATCGCCATTAATGGGGTAAATTGAAACGGATAGCGTGTCGACCCAAGCCGTGCTTTCAAGTCGCTGTAGTTTTGTATAAAACGCCACAGCAACTAACACACACAATAGAATGGTAACCCTCAGTGCTTTCATCAGTTTGTTACATGCACGCTACAACAGTCATCCTTGAATTAATCTGGTCGTCAGCTATACAAGCCAACGACCAAATTTTGATGACAGCTTAAGGCTGCTTAACGCCATTACATTTAGTAAGAATCTCTTGATCCGGCATACCTGCATTCTTCCAATATAAGATCAATTCAACTGTACATGCCTGTGGCTCAAACGAATCAACATCTGGAACTGTTGTATCATCAAGCGCACGTTTTGCAATAGGGAGTGCTTTTTCTGACGTTAACGACACCATCACTAAAGGGTCGCTAAATAATGCCTGCATTTTTTGCCTAAAAGCATGAGGCAGCGTCCTTTTCGCATTGGTGATTGGCCCTGCTATCGCAGCACCGCCAAAAGTGTCGTGCCCTTGTGTTCGTTTATAAGCTAGCAACTGCTTATCCGTATTAAAACTTTCAAGTTGCGCATCAAACCATAAAGAAGTATCGATTGCCGTATGACTTTTCCATTCCTTCAGCGTAATCAGAACAACCTTACTCGCACCACTTTCCAATAGTTTATCAACCGCTTCTTGCTTAGATAGCCCTATCTCCAAATGAACCGTTTTTACTTGTGGAAACTTATGCCCTAAAAGGCGTGGAAGCTTATCTGTAAATTCATTCGCCATTGGACGTTTAGAATTTGTAAACGCATCGTAAGGCCCGCCCATGGAAAGCTCGAATTGCCCAATGTACTTAGCTGGTTTTTCACCTGACACAACATAAGATCTTTCGTCCAGAACACCGACAACTATCGAATTTGAACTACCACCTTGTAATTCCAACGCTGGAAGGTTAAAGCCTTTACCACGCGTATTTTCAGTTAATACACAACCAGACAAAAGCACTAACATCAATACACTACTTATTCGATAAATCATGAACCACACTCCCTTTTTAATTATCCAGTAAAGATACAGATTGCCATCACTGTAATCAAGGCAAAGTCGTCATGCTCGTCAGAAAAACTGGTTTATAATAAGGCCAACGATAAAAACAGAATAATAACTCTCATGACATTTAAAACCGCTGATTTATGCGATGACTTCTCAGATAACTTACAAATTGTAACGCCGATGTTTCAATCATTTGGCGGTAACGCCCATTTTAGCGGAGCCATTCAAACAGTTAAAATTTTTGAAGACAATGTGTTTGTACGCGAAATGTTATCTGAAAAGGTCGATGGCGATGTATTAGTTGTTGATGGCGGCGGCTCTTTACGCTGCGCCCTTCTCGGCGACATGTTGGCTGAAATGGGTTACAAAAATGGCTGGTCTGGTGTCGTTGTTTACGGCTGCATTAGAGACTCATTCGATATAAACGCTATGCCTATTGGCGTACGCGCTATTCAAACCAATCCATTAAAAAGCATTAAAAAAGGCTGGGGCGACAAAAACATTCCTGTCACATTCGCTAGCGCCACCTTCAATCCTGGTGAATATTTATACGCCGACGAAGACGGTATTATCTTATCTAAAACAGCGATCATTTAACATTATGGGACACCGACTATCCAAAATTTATACGCGCACAGGCGATTCAGGCACTACGGGGCTAGGCGATGGCAGCCGTGTCGATAAAGATTCATTACGCGTTGAAGCCTACGGTACTGTAGATGAACTAAACAGCCAAATCGGCCTCGTTATTGCTTTCGGTATTGATGATGTCATTGCCAATCAATTACTCGACATTCAACACGACTTATTTGATCTTGGCAGCGAGCTTTGTGTACCTGGCTATAGTGCTATTAACGATGCCAACATTGATTTACTCGAACAAATACTGGATGAGCATAATGCTGACCTCCCAGCTTTAAAAGAGTTTATCTTACCTGGTGGAAATTTAGCCGCAGCCACTTGCCATGTGGCTCGCACGGTTTGTCGGCGCGCCGAACGTATCACCGTTAGTTTAGCGCGTGAAGAAAGCATTAATCCGCCTGTCGTTAAATACTTAAACCGCCTATCTGATTTACTGTTTGTATATTGTCGAGTACTTGCGCGCCAAGGTGGCGAGTCGGAAGTACTTTGGGATAAAAACCGCCGTCAACCAACTAAAAAGAAAGACTAAATGAATATCATCTTAGCTAACCCTCGCGGCTTCTGCGCTGGTGTAGACCGTGCAATTGAAATTGTTGAACGTGCATTAAGCCTCTTAGGGTCTCCCATCTATGTCCGCCATGAAGTGGTTCACAATCGTTTTGTTGTAGAAAACTTAAAAAAACGCGGCGCTGTATTTGTTGATGAACTTGATGAAGTGCCTGACGATTCTACCGTTATATTTAGCGCACACGGTGTCTCAAAAGCAGTTGAGGTTGAGGCTCAACGACGCAAGCTCAATGTATTTGATGCAACCTGCCCACTGGTAACCAAAGTTCATATGGAAGTCATCAGCAATGCTAAAAAAGGCCGTGAGGTTATTCTTATTGGCCACAAAGGCCACCCCGAGGTTGAAGGCACCATGGGGCGTTACGAGCAATTAAACACTAACGTCAATATTTACCTTGTAGAGTCACCTACCGATGTTTTTAGTCTAAACGTACTCGATTCTGATAATTTGGCTTTTGTTACACAAACCACACTTTCAATGGATGACACCAGCTCTATCATTGACGCGCTTCGTAAAAAGTTCCCAACTATTTCAGGCCCTAAGAAAAATGACATTTGCTACGCCACGCAGAATAGGCAGGATGCTGTTAAAGACTTATCAGATAAATCAAATGTTGTTCTTGTCGTAGGGTCACCTAATAGCTCAAACTCTAACCGACTGCGTGAAATCGCTGAGAAATTAGGCAAACCCGCCTACCTAATCGATGGTGCAGAAGATATTCAACAGTCTTGGCTTACCAATATCGAAACCGTTGGCGTAACTGCTGGGGCATCAGCGCCTGAAGAACTTGTACAAAGCGTTATCAATCAACTAAAAGAATGGGGCGGAAAAACCGCTGTTGAAAACCCTGGCATTCAGGAGAAAGTAACCTTCTCTTTACCTAAAGCTTTGCAGTCTTAATTTCTTTATGGCAATAAAAAAGCGGGCTAAGCCCGCTTTTTTATTGCCTTGTAAAACGCTTTATTACATGCGTTCCCAAAGTGTAGCAATACCTTGTCCACCACCAATACATAAAGTAGCTAACGCATATTTACCTTGAACACGTTCTAGTTCATGAAGCGCTTTAACAACGATAATGTTCGCAGATGCGCCAATAGGATGACCTAAAGAAATCGCACTGCCGTTCACGTTAACTTTGTCCATTGGAAGTTTAAGTTCGCGACATACGCTTAATGCTTGTGCTGCAAACGCTTCGTTCACTTCCCAAACATCAATATCAGCAATGGTTAAACCCGTATCAGCAAGAATTTGGTTTACAGCAGGAACAGGGCCAATACCCATAATTTCTGGTTCAACACCTGCGTGAGTGTAAGCCACCAAACGAGCCATTGGTTTTAAACCACGTGCTTCAGCTGCGTTCTTTTCCATTAATACCATCGCAGAAGATGCATCGTTAATACCTGATGCGTTACCGGCTGTTACTGTGCCATCTTTTTTAAATGCTGGACGCATACCCGCTAATTTCTCAACAGAAATCTCAGGGCGAACGTGCTCATCTTTATCGAATACTGTCACGCCTTTACGTGTTTTCATTTCAACAGGAACGATTTGAGAATCAAAACGGCCTGCTTCTTGTGCAGCTGCTGCGCGTTTGTGGCTTTCTGCCGCAAATGCATCTTGATCTTCGCGAGACACATTGTATTTGTCAGCTAGATTTTCAGCAGTCATGCCCATGTGGCCTGTGCCAAACGGATCTGTTAATGCAGAAACCATTAAGTCCAGCATTTTGCCGTCGCCCATTTTTTGGCCCCAACGCATGCCTGGTGATGCATAAAAACCATTACTCATAGACTCAACGCCCGCTGCAATAGCAACGTCGTGATCACCAACCATAATGCCTTGCGCAGCATTAACAATTGCTTGCATGCCACTACCGCATAAACGGTTAACAGCAATACATGAAGTTTCGCATGGAATACCTGCTTCAATTTGTGCAACACGTGCTGTGTATGCATAGCCACCTTCTGCTGGAATCACATTACCCATCACAACCATGCCGACTTCTGCTGGTTCAACACCTGCTCTAGCAACAGCTTCTTTTAAGGTAATGGCTGCCAATGCACTCGGTGCAACTGACTTTAAACTTCCACCGAAATCACCAATCGCTGTTCTAACTGCGCTTAATGCTACAACTTCTCTTACTTCACTCATGCAAATCTCCAAATTTTAGGTTATTCTTGAAATACAACCCATTAATTATAGATGCATTGCAACAATAAATCACCAACAAAATATCCTTATGAAAACACACTACATTACCTCTTGTTCTATTGGTGGATTACACAAACTGGCATATTCTTCTTGGGGGGATAACGACAACCCAAACGTTCTTATTTGTTCCCACGGCTTAACGCGGAACAGGCATGACTTTGACCTGTTAGCAGAAAAACTCTCATCAAAACGTCGTGTCATTTGTTTCGACCTACCGGGCCGCGGTGAAAGCGACTGGTTAAATAATAAAATGGCCTATGACTATAACCAGTATACCGTTGATGCATTAATGGTTATTGCCCGATCCGGCGCAGAAACTGTTGATTGGCTAGGCACATCTATGGGTGGCTTATTGGGCATGGCTTTAGCTTCTTTAAACAACTCCCCCATAAGAAAACTTATTCTTAACGACGTGGGGCCACTCGTCCCAAAAGCCGCCTTATTACGTATTGCTGATTACGTTGGCCAACAACCTCAAGTTGACACCCCTGCTGAACTTAAAGCATATATAAAAACAATCTACGCTGGTTTTGGTGAACTGAGTGACGAACAGTGGCAGCAGATGCTTCAATTCGGCCAGCGTACACTCAAAAATGGGAAGCTAACATTAAATTACGACCCGGATATATCGGTAGTTTTCAAAAGCAAACCTTTAGAAGATATAGATTTATGGCCTCTATGGGCAAACATAGAACAGGAAACCTTAGTTATCCGTGGAGAAACTTCAGATTTATTGCAACTAGCGACGGCCGAAAAGATGTTATCCAGTAAACCGAATGCAAAACTTATTAACATTCCAAACACTGCTCATTCACCGGCTCTTATGAACGATACCGACATTGCACAAATAGAAAACTGGCTAGATAGTACTAAGTAAAGAATATTCTTTCAATTCATATAGGTTGCTTTGAATAAGGCAGCCTATATGAATAAATTATAGCCAATCTTAAGGTGCTACTTTTCTGGCTTGAAGCCACCTAAAGAAGTCACCTTTTGGTGGCTCTTCTCCTGTTAATAGATAACTCAATGTATGTTCATTTACTAGGTTCGCTTCAAAAAATATTTTCTCATTCGGCACCATGCAGAACAAAACCTCATCATCAGCCAGCATCGCTAGATCATTCGGCGGCAGTACCTTAATCACTTTACCCCGTCTATGCACCAAAGGAACTGCTTTTAGTTGCCGCTCTCTATCAGCGGAGTCTCGATAAAGGTCTCCCAAACTAACAGTCGTCGACATAGCTAATTTTTGCATAACCGCCGGAGCCATTTTCTCATTAATCGTATAGGTTTTTAGTGTTGGCGCATCACCTCCCACATCAACACTCAACCTACGCGTAATGTCTGCTAATTCTTTGGGGTTATTATCGTACACCAGCCTTAAATGACCAAAAAATGACTTTAACAAGGGCGCAGTTAGCATGAACAAAACCATCCTTGCAATCACTAAGCTCGGTTGCAGAACAAAATCAACATGCGCTCGTTGAAACAGCACATCATTCATATGCTTATTTTGCCTAACGATTGAAAACAATGATGGGTTAACTCGGTTTGCTTGATGGATAATACTCAAATTAAACGTATCATTATTTGTGCCTGCGATAAGCCCAATACAGTCTGACAACCCCGCGGCCTTTAAATTTTCTAAGTTAGCTCGTCCTAAAACAGCATGATCTGCAATATCCTCTATATTTTCTACCAACGGTTCCACTACCGTTGTATCAATGCCTTTTTCTGACAATTTTTTATAAACAATACGGCCCATTTTTCCATGCCCGCACAATATCCATGCCCCCCCTTTGAGTGAACAAATATTTTTATCTAATGTGGCTCCGGGGGTGCGTGAAAACCACTCATTAAGTGTTTTTATACTCGGGTTATAAATCATCAAACTAAGGTAACTAGCAAAGACTCTAAATGGATCAACTACATGCGTATCACCACCAATTGCTAGAATTTCACTTTCATTCTCCGTCGAGGTTGAACGGCAAATTATTTTTAAGTCAGGGCGCAATATTCGGGCTGAAACCGCTATTTTCAGGTTCGCATCTTCATCATTAGATAAGATCAAAATACCAATACATTGTTTTCTTTCTATTCCTGCATCTAATAAATACCGAGGAACAGTTGCATCTGCGCATAAGCCAAGAACTTTCGTCGGATAATCCCGTAAATCCAATGCCTTGATTCTTTCATCATCTAGCTCTATCACCACCGCCGAAAATCCAGCATCGGTCAACCCTCGCAACAAGAGACTGCCCGTATCTCCAAAACCACAGACTAAGTAGTAATCATTGGTTTTCTTTCTAACGGCTCGAGTAAAGCTCTCTTCTGCAAATGCCGATTGCAAGTGGGGATTTTTAAGTAATGAGATTATTTTACCGACGGCATACAGCCACGTAACAACACTCACATATAAACAGAAAACCGCCCAAACTCTTTGTGCATTACTAAACGCCACTGGTAGTTCACCAAAGCCCGTTGTTGTAGCGGTATAGGCTAGAAAATAATATGCATGAAAGAATGACATATAGGTCGCTTGACCATTTTCATCCGGTACCCCTGGGACTAAGACCATACCCAACATGCATACTGCGTACACGCAAATAAGTACAATAATAGGCGCGCGCATATGGCGCAAAACAATGAACGATACTCTGCCCAGTGATGAGTCAGACATAAACTAAACGATTACCGACGTGACATGAGCGTTTCTGACACAAGCATCACGACAGAAATCACATTCGCTATTAATGCCCCACCAGAGAGAGAAACAATGACAGACACATTACTCTCATTCAAACCTTCACCCGTAATCTGGGTCGCATAGCCCCAAACAAGTGCGCCAGCAATCAATTGTAAATTAGCGACCATGCTCGTTGATAAGAGAACCGCACCAACCTGCGTACGGTCACCCAACTTAAGCCCCATTGCAATGAGATTAACCACTATCGTCGCAAATAATTCATAAATATTATGATGCGTGAAATCATCCATTTCACCCATAAAGAAACCAAAATTCAGTGTCAGCGCCAAAACAATAAAGAAACTGAAAACAATTTTTTCAGCATTCATGCGAACTCCCCAATCATCATTTTAATGTCATTTAGTTTACCCTTACACAAGGGGTAATCAAGACCTTAAGGCGAATAACATCAAGTATTTACGCGCTACGCTCACTCATCATTCAAAGGGCTAGTTCTAACCTCGACAGCCTTTAGTCGTTTTGGACACTCTTGCATTATTTTATTTCGTGCCTCTCCAGAATAAGATGTCCAAGATGTTATTTCATTCAACATCCGCCCACAGCCAAGACACATATCTATTTCATTCAATGTGCACATCCGAACACAGGGAGATTGTATTGTTTTACTCATTACTCACCTCATAAAAAAGCCACCGTATTAACGGTGGCTTTTAAATTCTATATTATGTTTAACGAATCAAACATGCATCAGCATAGACTACGCTGATTTAGCCAATACGAATGAACCAGGAGCAGGTTCAAGTTCAGCATATATTTTATTACCTAGCTCTTTAGGTGCATCAATCATTTTTCCACCTTGAGCTTTCAACCATTCATCCCAGTGACCCCACCAACTTCCAGGAACTTCAGTTGCTGATTCTAACCAAGCATCATCGCCTTTACCAAGCTCACCATCTTTCCAGAAATGACGCTTGTTTTTACTTGCTGGGTTAATAACACCAGCCACATGGCCACTTGCTGCCAAGACAAACTCAACAGGGCCTTTAACAAGCTCAGTACCAATAAATGTCGTTTTCCAGGGAGCGATATGATCTTCAATAGCTGATAAGAAATACACAGGAATATCAATCTTACCTAAATCAATTTTAACGCCACAAAGCTCAACACCACCTGGTTTTGCTAGATTATTCTCTAAGTACATATTACGTAAGTACCATGTGTACATCGCAGCTGTCATGTTTGTAGAATCACTATTCCAATAAAGAATGTCGAACGGAGGAGGCGTTTTACCTTTTAGGTAATTATTAACAACATAGCTCCAAATAAGGTCATTCGCACGTAACATAGCAAATGTTGATGCTAACTGCTTACCCGGCATCACGCCGCCTTCTTTTAACTTATGCTCATGTTGCTGAATTTGTGATTCATCAATAAACACGCCCAACTCACCTGGATCAGAAAAATCTAATAACGTTGTAAAGAATGTCGCACTAGCAACAGGTTTTTTGCGTTTGGCCGCTAATACAGATAATGTTGTGGCTAACATTGTGCCGCCAATACACCAAGCCACCGCATTGATTTTCTTAGCGCCTGAAATATCTTTTACTGCTTCAATCGCAGGTATTGTTCCTTCAGAAATATACTCATCCCAAGTTACATCACCCAATGTCTCATCTGGGTTTCTCCAAGAAATAATATACACGTCATTACCTTGCTCTAAACAGTAACGAACGTATGAGTTATGCTCTGATAAATCAAGAATATAGTATTTGTTAATGCACGGTGGAATGATCAAAACTGGGCGTTCATTCACTTTCGGTGTCATTGGCTTAAAGTGAACCAATTGAATTAACTTGTTTTCAAAGACAACAGAACCTGGCGTTGTGGCGATATTTTCGCCTAGCGTAAACGCAGACTCATCAGTCATCGTGATGCTGCCTTTGTCCATGTCGTGCATCAAGTTCTCAAGGCCAGCCATTAAATTCTGACCTTTAGTTTCAATAGTTTCCTTTAATACTTCTGGATTCGTTAATGCAAAGTTTGAAGGTGACATTGCATCAATAAACTGGCGTGTGTAAAAATCACACTTACTTTTCGTTCTATCATCTAAAGTTGAATCTTCAACCATGCCTGTTAACCAGCGGCTAGACAGTAAATAAGACTGTTTTAAATAATTATGAACTGGGCTTTCTTCCCATTCATCACCTGAAAAACGACGGTCGCCACGAGCTGGCTGAACACTGTTTTCAGCATTAGGGTTAAACATGTTAACCCAAAGATTAAACTGATCTTGATAAAACCCCGACATGGTTTTAACCCATTCTTCTGGGCTTTCCATCGCACGAGACATGATTGTATTCCATGAATTCCCAAACTGAGACATCATTTCGTGCGACTCGTTTTTTGAAAAGTTCTTAAACATACCGTGGCCTTTTGATGCCATTTTTTCGAATAATTCTTGTGGAGTTTTATCGTTCATTTTTTCGCCTCAATTAATTAATTTTTATTGCAACGCGTCATTGTAGGGCAATTCGATATTTTTTGCCAGAAAACAGCTTTACCGAACATTTAGTCGTCGTGGTTTTTCTCTGCTAATAGTTCACCGCTATCAGACCAAGATTTAAAAACACCAACGCGCTCGCCCTTTTCCAGCATACCTTCTTCACGCTTTTGACCATTAGGCCAGTAGGCTGCAAATAAGCCATGATAATTACCGTCTACCACTTCCGCTTTTAACGCAATATTACCACCCAAATACCAGGAGGTGTGCTCGCCGTGCATAACGCCTTCTACAAAAGTTGTTTCCGATATTTTCACACCAGACGGGTGCCAAATTATTCGTTTCCCATGCATAAGGTCGCCTAAATACTCACACTCTTCGACTAACTCTCCTGCATCATTCTTTTTTATTCTTATGGCTATCTCTTCACTCATGATTTTCCTTTAATACTCTGTAGAAACAAAAAACGCGCAAAAAATGCGCGTTTTTAAAAACAATCTCAACCCTAAGGTTAAGCTGTTTATTTTTTCAGTGTTTTCAGTCCAGTTTGGCTAGCAAAATAAGCCGCCAAATCAGCAATATCTTCATCACTTAATGACGCAGCTGCGCCTTGCATAATAGGATTGCTTCGCTTACCTGCTTTATATCCATTTAACGCATGGACCATATAATCTGCATGTTGCCCAGCCAATGTTGGAAACATTGGGCTAGCACTTACGCCATCGGCACCATGACAAGCTGCACATGATGTTGACTTCTCTTTACCTGCATCAATATCACCTGATGCTAAAACACTTGCTGATGCAGCAACAAGCGCTACTGCGAAAATCATTTTAATTAATTGTTTCATTTTATTCCTCGTGAGCTGTTCCGTTATAACGCTTATTTGCCGTCTTGTTCAAAGTAAGCAGCAATGTCTGCCATATCTTGCTCAGATAAATCAGCTACGTTTGCAAACATCGTGTCATGCGTACGCGTACCTAACTTATAAGCTTTCATAGCCGCTATTAAATAACCTGCGTGTTGGCCACCTAATTTAGGCACATGAAATGTTGGGTATACATTGTTATAATTTTTAACACCATGACAACCTAAGCATGTTTGGCCTTTAATTATGCCAGCTCCAACATCACCAACGGCATATGCTGTAACTGAAAACATCATCCCAAAACCTAACAAACTAACTAATAATCGTTTCATTTCTTCAATCTCTCTTCATTTTTATTGAAAATGTTTTGTATCTGACCAATTCTACTGAAAACATCATCGTTGTACCAGTAGAAACAGGCTAATCCACCTTAACAAACTTATAAATCTGTTAACATTCAATTTTTCAATATCGGCGCCCTTCATGTCAGACATCATTATATATACCTCTTCATTTTGCCCTTACTGTATCCAAGCAAAGCGCTTGCTAAACAAAAAGAACATCTCCTTTGTAGAAATTAATATCAGCAAGGAGCCAGTAAAAAGAGTTGAAATGATGCAAAAAAGCCAACAAAGAACCGTGCCACAAATTTTTAACGGCGACTCACACATCGGTGACTGCATGCAAATTTATGCATTTGAGCAAGATGGAAAACTGGACGAGTTATTGGCTTAAGTTTTCATGAGCAAACAAAAAGCACCTTTAATCAAGTTACGCCTAGACAAGTGGCTATGGGCTGCACGCTTTTTTAAAACACGCCGTCTGTAGTGGCATAGTTAAGTTGGCCACCTAATTAGAGGTGATATTATTCATCTCAAGATAAAAAGGTGAGCGCATGATGAGAAGAAGCAGACCAACATTTACCCCTGAATTTAGGCTTGAAGCAGCAC
>LWTL01000102.1 GCA_002101235.1 Cycloclasticus sp. symbiont of Bathymodiolus heckerae
TCTAAAGAGGCTGCCGCTGGCAATTCATTGCCGCTTGCCGTTAACCCATCGAGATCAAGACCTAGCTCACGCCTATCTGAAATAACACTTACCGCCTTTATCAATCCCGGGGTTTGCGCTATTAATTCGCCCTCTTCTAGTAACGTTGCCAAGCCTGCAGGAAGTACACCTGGCACAGCCACTTCTTCTGATTCTACTACCGGCGAAACATCACCTACCTGTTTAGACGCCACTATTTTCGCATCATCACTATCCACAACACGCTTTGTATTTGCTGGTTTGTCAGGCTCTTGTACTGATGCTGAGGAAACCTCTTTCTGCTCCCCGTTCAAACGATCCACATTCTTCTCTAAGTGGTCAGAAAAACCTCGGTCAGTTGCGGGCTTTTCTCTAGCAACAGATAAGTCCGTCGTCGTAACAGCTGCATTCCCTAACGGTAAATTTAACGCGACAGGCATTTCCATAGTCATCTCTCCATATTGCTTTTATGTATTTACAATAATCACAAAGCAATACCTATGCCAGCTTATTCGAGATGCCTTATAGCACTAGAATCGCGCTATTTCAGCGCCACCTACAATTACTTTCATCACAACACGGGGTCTACTATTGATTCTTAAATTAGAGGCTCACGAGGGGAATGTCTCGTTGCTTTGCCCAAACAGCCCATTCGGTTGCTGTTTTTTGTTTTAGTTTTTCTGCAACTGTTTGATGACTTAATTCGCTTAACCCAAGTTCTTGCTTTAAGCGCGCACTAAAATGTGGCTCTAGTGCTGCCAGAGCCAGCCAACCATTGGCTGTTTCGTACAGTGCATATTCTGGAACGTTACCGGCTAATAACCCAGTTTCACTAGTTAAGCCATAGCTTAATGGCTGTGCCATATAGTCAGCCGCTTCTGATAGCGGAATAAAAACCTGCTGACCTTTTTCACCCGCTTTACGCGCCATTAAAAGCGCCATACCTTCTAGTGCGGCACGTTCAGCTCCGGCCATGTCAGCCACCAGCGTTTTTGGCATGGTTGGTGGCGTTAATAAGCCTAAAGAGGCTTGGTAAGTTAAGTCATGGCCTGCTTCATTTTCATTTGGTACGGGGTAACCAACAATAACGATATGGTTGATTTTCGGGTAGCTGTTTTGTAATTCATCCCATCCCAAACCTAAACGTTCTAATGCTGCTGGGCGTTGCGCAGTCAGTAATAAATCGGCGGTTGATAGTAATTGAGCGAGCGCTTCTTTGCCTTCTGCTGTTTTTAAATTGATCCTTCGTTTTTGTTGGCCAATATTGACATCGTGATACCACTCGGCACTGTATATTTCTAACGGATCACCTTCGGGTGGTTCTACCTTAATAACAGTTGCGCCAAAATCACACCACCGCTTGGCAGCCAATGGCCCGGGAACATTCAGCGCAAGCGTAACAATGCGCATGCCTGCTAAAGGTTTAAAATCGCTCATTATTTTTCGCCTTTAAATAGTTCTGCTTTTACTTCTCGATGAAAACCATCGTATGCCGTTGATTTTCCGCCTTTTTGTAAAGGGTAAATCGCTGTATTACCTTGCGAAGCCGCACCATCCACGCGAATGGTTGTACCGCTAATAAAGTTAGCGGCATCGCTTAATAGAAAGCAAATCGCCGCGCTTATTTCAGCCTCATTGCCTAAGCGGCCTAAAGGCACTGCATTTTTTAGTGTTTTAAGAATCGCTTTGAATTTATCGGGGTAAGTATCCATACCACTAGATGCTATCCAACCCGGTGCAACGGCATTAACGCGCACGCCGGCATAACCCCACTCATACGCGGCTGTTTGTGTAAAGTTAACCATACCTGCACGTGCGGCGCCCGAGTGCCCCATACCGGGCATACCCGCCCACATATCCGCAACAATATTAACGATGGAACCGCCGTTTTCTTCCATTGACTGATTGAAGACTTCTCGCGCCATTAAAAAGCCACCCGTTAGGTTTGAATTAACGACAGCATCCCAACCGTTTTTGCTGATGTTAGCTAAAGGTGACGGAAATTGCCCTCCTGCGTTATTGACTAAACCTTGAATATGACCGTGCTGATCAATGAGGCCGGAAACTAAATCTTTTACGCCGTCTTCATCGCGAATATCACAACAGGCAAAACTACTCTTGCCGCCGTCTTCGATAATTTCTGCTTGCACGTTTTCAAGCTTTTCTTGGTTTCGCCCAACCAATAAAACATGCGCGCCTAACGAGGCTAACTCGTGCGCTGTACAACGGCCTATACCACTGCCACCACCGGTGACGATAATGTTTTGTTTGCTAAAAGCGTCTGACCGTAAAATAGATTTATAACTCACTGCTGTTACTCCATATAACCGTTATTTGCCTTTATTTAAGAAGGCGCTCATTAACTGCTGTGCATCTTTGCTGTCAAACAGTGCAGGAAAGGTTTCTTGCTCAACCGCTAAGCCTTCTTCAAGGGTTGATAACACCGCTTTGTTTACACAGCGTTTACCTGCACGTACTGCCAACGGTGCACGCGCTGCTATTTGCTCGGCTAATGTAATCGCTTCGACTTCTAGTTTTTTAGGTTCTACAATACGGCTAACAACACCATTATCTAAGGCCTCTTCGGCAGATAAGCACCGCCCGTTAAGCACCATTTCCATCGCCAGTGATTTGCCCACTAAATTGGTAATGCGTTGCGTGCCGCCTGCACAAGGAATAACACCTAAATTCACTTCCGGTAAACCTAATTTAGCATTGGATGCGGCAATTAAAATATCACCTTGCAGGGCGAGTTCAAAACCACCGCCTAAGGCCAAACCTGCTACTGCACAAATGGTGGGCTTTTTACAATGCGAAATAGCCGTCCAACCGGGATTTGCAATAAACACATCACGCATTTCGGCGCCGGTTTTACCGAGCATTTCGGCTATATCAGCACCGGCAGCAAAAGCTTTTTCTGAACCTGTAATCACAATAACTGCAATCGCATCATCTCGTTCGCAGTGTTCTAATGCATCCGCTAATTCTGTTAGAAGCTGGGTATTAAGCGCGTTGTACTGCCGTGGACGGTTTAGCTTAATTAAAGCTACGCCAGCAGATGGCGTACTCGTTAAAAGTGTTTGATAACTCATAAATCAACCTTACTTCGCACCCATGCGAATAGCGCCGTCTAAGCGGATAACTTCTGCATTAAGCATGATATTCTCAATAATATGACAGGCCAACGAGGCATATTCTTCAGGCTTACCCATACGTGGTGGGAAAGGCACTTGCTTGCCCAGTGAGTCTCGAACATCATCGGGCAAACCAGCCATCATTGGCGTTTCAAAAATACCGGGAGCAATAGTGCAAACACGGATACCGTGACGCGCTAATTCTCGTGCAATGGGTAACGCCATACCCACCACACCAGCTTTTGAAGCAGCATAACTGGCTTGGCCAATTTGTCCCTCGGTGGCGGCTATTGAAGCGGTGTTAATAATGACACCGCGCTCGCCTTCTTCGGTTGGCTCGTTATTTACCATGGCTTGGGTGGCTAAACGAATAACGTTGAAGCTACCAATTAAGTTGACTTTAATACCGCGTTCAAATAGCTCTAGCGGGTGCGGCTGGCCATCCCTATCGAGGACTTTACTGCCCACCACAATGCCCGCGGCATTGATCACCCCGTGAACACCGGCAAAGTCACCTTGGGCTACTTTAATAGCGGCTTGCACATCGGCTTCGCTGGTGACATCAGTTTTTACGAAGCGGCTTTTTGAGCCTAGTGCGGCTTCTTTAAGCTTTCCAGCTTCTTCGTTAACGTCGAGAAGGACCACATTTGCGCCCTTTTCAACCAACATAGAGGCTGTTGCCCCGCCCAAACCTGAACACCCACCGGTGACTAAAAACGTTCTGTTGTCGTAATTCATGTGTTATTTCCTTTAAGTTAATATGGACAGGCTCAATCTCAATCCCAAGTCCAATTTTTGTACATGTCTCTTATGGTTAATTTCATAAATTTACCGGTTGCTGTTTTAGGAATTTCGGCAAGCGTTTCTACCGCATCGGGCAACCAGATTTTGGTAAATTTATCGGCTAAGAATGTGCGAATATCTTCGGTTGAAACCGTTTTACCTTCTTTAACCACAATAACGGCTAATGGCCTTTCATCCCACTTTGGATGTGCAACGGCAATAACCGCAGCTTCTAATACATCAGGGTGGCCCATGATGGCGTTTTCAAGATCTACCGAGCTAATCCACTCGCCGCCTGATTTCACTAAGTCTTTGGTTCTATCAGTTAATTTAACGTAGCCTTCTTCATTTATTTGGCACACATCGCCCGTTTTAAGCCAGCCATCTTTCGAGAACTTGTCATCAGCCTCTTCATTTTTATGGTACGCGCTAGTAATCCACGGGCCTCTTAGCTCTGCATCGCCTTGCGCCTTACCATCCCACGGTTGAATAACGCCCTCTTCATCCACTAATCGTATTTCAACAAACGGCAAGGGAATCCCTTGCTTTACTCTAACGGCGTATTTTTCGTCTTCACTCAGATCGTTTAAATTACTTTTTAAATGACCCAACGTTGCAAGCGGTGAAGATTCAGTTAACCCCCACGCTTGAATAATACGCATATCAAACGTATCAAACGAACGCAGTAAAGACTCTGGCACAGCCGCACCACCAATCAACATCCGCATATTAGGCGCTGTTTTCCAACGTGTTGGCTCTGCCTCCCGAGCTTCTTTAATAGCTAACCAAACGGTAGGCACGCCGGCACTTAACGTCACTTGTTCGCTTTCGTATAAATCTAAAAGGCTTTCTGCATCAAGGTGCGGACCGGGTAATACTTGTTTAGCACCCACAAGAATCGACGAGTAAGGTAAGCCCGAGGCATTAGCATGAAACATGGGGACCACTGGCGTAACAACATCGTGTTGGCTAATGGCAAGAGCATCCACCATCGTTGATGCCATTGAATGCAAAATAGTTGAGCGGTGACTGTACACAACTCCTTTAGGACGACCAGTTGTGCCGGAGGTGTAACACATGCCTGCGGCGCTATTTTCGTCAATGTCTGGATAGGTAAAACTACAATCGCCGGTGAGTAAGAAGTCTTCGTAATCGGTATATTCGTTAGGAATGGCTTCACCCGTTAATGACACAACGATGACTTCTTTAAACGACACGTCATCTTTAAACTGTTCATACAGGGGTAATAAAACATCATCAACAATTAGAATTTGATCTTCTGCATGATTGGCTATATAGGCAATGTCTCCCGGCGATAGCCTTAAATTAAGCGTATGTAGAACGCCGCCCATAACGGGTATGCCTAAGTACGCTTCTAAATGGAAAGCGTGGTTCCACATGAGTGTTGCAACACATTCGCCTTGCTGTATGCCACGCCGAGTTAATGCAGATGCCAGTTGTTTAGCACGCTGTTGAATTTGCCCGTAGGTTGTACGGTGAATGCTTTTGTTTGGCATTCTTGAGGCCACTTCAACGGTAGGGAAGAATAAGCCTAATCGCTCTACAAGATGAGGTAACGTGAGTGGAAAATCCATCATTGTGCTTTTAATCATCGCAACCTCTTCTTTATTAATGCTTGGTAGACCTACTTTTTAGCAAAAAACGTTTGTAACGCCGCTTCATGCTCCGGCGTATGGTGGAGCATCGCTTGGTTGGCAGAACATAAATCGAGATGATCCGTAAAACTTAAACGATCCGCTGAGTTTAATAAGCGCTTAGCTATTTTTAATGCCTCAGGTGATTTACATGCAATCGAACGCGCTAGAGTCATCGCTTCATCAACTAAGCTGTCTTGTGCAACAACTTTCAATACTAAGCCCATCTCTAATGCTTCGTCCGCTTTAACAATACGGCCAGACAACACCATTTCTGCCGCCCGTTGCGCGCCGACAACTTTGTTTAATAACCATGCGCCACCATCACCGGGGATGATGCCCAAGTTAATGAATGTTGAGCCAAAGCGCGCTTTGTCAGAAGCTATACGTAAATCACAAAGCATAGCTAAATCCATTCCCGCACCAACAGCCGCACCATTTATCGCAGCAATTAATGGTTTTTCAAAGCTGTACATTAGGGTTGATAAGCGATGGATACCTTTTCGGTAACCGTTTTGTAATACTAGCGGCTCGCCTGCAAACATCTTTTTACGTTCGAGCATGTCTTTGACATTGCCGCCAGAAGAAAAAGCTCTATCAACGCCTGTTAATACGGCTACACGGATACTGTCATCCGATTGAATATCTTCAAATGCGCTAATAACATCTTCCAAAATGACCGGATCGGTAATGGCATTCATGGTGGCGAGATCGTTCATTTTAAGCAATGCCACGCCATCACTTTTAGTTACTAAAATGGTTTTAGACATTATTTAAATCCAATATTTTTTAGATAACATCTTGTTATCACACGCTTGCTGATGCAACATTTCTCTATCGTCTGGGTGAGCAATACTAATCAGCGCACGCGCACGTTCACAAACACTTTTACCCTTCAAGTTCACAATACCAAACTCGGTTACAACATACATCACATCTGACCGCGGTGTTGTAACAACGGTGCCGGGGGCAATGCCCGGTACAATCCGCGATACGGGCTCGCCTGCTGAATTTGTGTAACGAGACGATAAACACATAAAGGATAAACCGCCTTTTGATTGAACCGCGCCGCGTACAAATTGCAACTGCCCGCCTGTTCCAGAAATATGGCGATAGCCCGAACTTTCAGATGCGACTTGGCCTGATAAGTCGATTTGTAAACAATTGTTTATCGAAACAACATTGTTATTTGCTGCAATAAACTGGGTTAAGTTAGTTTCATCAACAGGCAAGCTTAAACAGGTATCATTTTTATGGATAAAGTCATACGTTCGCTGTGTTCCCAGCGCGAATGTATAGGTGATTTTTCCGCGATGGGTTTGTTTCTTCCAGCCGGTTACTTTGCCTGCTTCCACTAAGTCGACCATGCCGTCGACAAACATTTCGGTATGAATGCCTAAGTCTTTAATATCCGATTCTGCTAACGCAGAACAAACCGCATTTGGCATGCCGCCAATACCAATTTGTAAACAACTACCATCTTTAACTAAAGGAACAATATGGCTTGCTACTGTTCTATCTAAATCACTAATAGGCGCATTAGGTAATTCAAACAATGGGTTGTTATTACCTTCAATAACAGCATCTACTTCTGAAATATGTACGGTTCCTTCTGTGGCATAGCACAAGGGCATTTTTGTACATGTTTCGACAACAATGCGCTTTGCAACATCACAAATGGCTCTTGCATAAGTATTAGAAGCGGCAAAGTTAAAGAACCCGTGCTCATCCATCGGCGTGGTTTTAAGAACCACCATATCAACTTCACGGTATTGGCGATAAATTTCAGGACCTTCTCCAAAGTTAAAGGGCACGTAGCTTTCAAGCCCCTGTGAGAATTTTTTACGGTCATAACCAGAAAAATGCCAATTCTCAAACGTAAAGTGTTTTTGTTCTGGGTCACACTCTATTACTTGCCTAGCGGCCACAGATAAAGTGCCTCTAACAGTAACATCAGTTAAACGATCTTTTTGCGCAGCCAACTCAACATCAAAAACATCCGGTTGTTGAATGGACATGCCATAATCAAGAATATCGCCGCTTTTTACCCAACCTGCTACTACTTCAGCCGTGGTCTCTTTTTCTTTTAATAATTTTTGAAGAGGCATTTTTGTTCTCCTTATTTTGTACTTATTACGTTGGCTTCTTTTATGGCATCATCATTGTGGATTCGCCAATAATAACTTTCGTATCACCAACGCTACAGATTGTTTCGAGCTTAACTATTTTTCTTTTTATATTCACGTCAGTAATGGTAACGGTTGTTCTTACCGTGTCGTTAATTCTTACCGGGGCTTTAAATTTCAAGCTCTGAGCCATATAAATGCAACCAGGTCCTGGTAGCTTTGTTGATAATGCTGCACTAATAAATCCGGCAGATAATATTCCGTGTGCAATACGCGTTTTAAATATCGTTTTTTTAGCGTATTCCTCATCAATATGTACAGGATTGAAATCCCCTGAAATACCTGAAAATAAAACAATATCTGCTTCTGTGACTGTTTTTTGTATGTAATCGGACATACCTATTTCTAAATCTTCTATCTTGTAAAAATCCATGTTTTTCTAACCTCTAAAAAATCTATTGATTGTTATTTACTCGCCTTTGAAATTAGCTTTTCTCTTTTCAGTGAACGCGCTGGTACCTTCTTTCATATCGTAGGAAGTGAAAATTTCACCAAAATGCTTTGCTTCAACTTTAAGCCCTTCTGCAATCGTTAAATCATTGCCTTCATTCATCACACTTTTGGCTGTACTCACCGCTAATGGGGAGTTTGCACTGATTTTCCCCAGTGTTTTTGTAGCGCCTTCTAGCATGTCTTCTTTTGTTGCAAACACTTTCACAACAAGCCCTAACTGTTTTGCCTCATCAACCTTTACGTTACGGCCGGTATAAATAAGCTCTTTAGCGTTATTTCTACCTATTAATTTTGATAGCCGCTGGGTTCCACCAAAGCCCGGAATTAAGCCAAGCTTAACTTCAGGTTGCCCAAAAAGAGCCGTTTCAGTCGCATATATAAAGTCACAACTCATGGCCATTTCACAACCACCACCCAAGGCAAAACCATTCACACAAGCAATAACGGGGAACGGTAACTCTTCAAACAACAAGCTAACGTCTTGACCCAATACCGCAAAGTTAAACGCTTGCTCAGGCGTCATACTGCTCATTTCAACAATATCAGCACCTGCAATAAAGGCTTTATCACCTGCGCCTGTAAAAATAAGGCCGCGTAAGTTATCTGCGTTTTCTTTTAACTGCGTAAGACATTCTTTAAGCTCGGTGTGTACCTGCGCATTTAAGGCATTGAGGCTTTTTTCTCTGCTAACAGAAAGCGTCGCAAAATCGCCGCTTTGTTCTAACGTGATGGTTTCAAATTTAGTATTCATAAACACCTTTCTTAACTTTTACGCCGTATCGTCCAGCCGCCACATACTTTTTAAGGAGTGGGCAAGGTCTGTATTTTGTATCGCCAAGGCCTTCGTATAAAACATTCATAATGGCTAAACAGGTATCAAGCCCGATAAAGTCAGCCAATTCTAATGGCCCCATTGGTTGGTTACAGCCCAACTTCATGGCGTTGTCGATGCCTCTCGCATCTGAAACGCCTTCAAACAAGGCATAAAATGCTTCGTTTATCATCGGAACAAGAATTCTGTTAACAGCAAACCCCGGAACATCGTCGGCTCTTACAACTGTTTTGCCCATTTTTTCAGACACCGCGTCTACGCAATCGATCGTTGCATCGGATGTTTCAAGCCCTGTAATTGTTTCCACCAGTTTCATCACCGGAACAGGGTTCATAAAGTGCATACCAGCCACTAACTCTGGTCTGTTAGTAACAGCTGCTATTTCAGTAATTGAGATAGATGATGTGTTAGACGCCAAAATAGCGCCAGGTTTAACTATTTCATCTAATTGTTTGAAAATACTAAACTTTATTTCCTTGTTTTCTGTAGCAGACTCAATAACAAGATCGCAATCTTTAAGGTCTTGCATGTTAGTTGTTTTAGAAATAGCCGCCAATGTTGAGTCTGCCACGTCTTGCGTTAGCCTTCCTTTAGCCACGCCTTTATCAAGTTGTTTATTAATAAAACTCAGCGCAAAATCTAGCCCTTCTTCATTAATATCAAACAACGTAACTTGAAAACCTGAAGCAGCCGCTACTTGCGCAATACCTCTTCCCATTTGTCCTGCGCCAACAACGCCGACTAATTTAATTTCTGACATGTCTTTTCCTATTTTAATTAACCATTCTTTTAGATACTTCTTCAAGCATCACTTCTGTTGCGCCGCCGCCAATGGTTTGGATGCGTGCATCTCTGTACATTCGTTCAATGGCGCTTTCGCGAATATAACCAAAGCCGCCATGAAACTGTAAGCAATCGTACATCACTTCATTCACCAATTCACAGCAAAAGGCTAGCCATGGAGACTTCTTTTATATAGTCCAGCCCTTGCTCATCGAGCCATGCACAGTGATAAACCAGTTGTTTTCCCGCTTCTACACGCGCCGCTAACGAGGCAAGGCGTTGGCGAATAACTTGTTTATCGAACAGTACGCCACCAAAGGCTTTGCGTGTTGTTACATACTCTAGCGTTAACTCAATTGCTTTAGATGCCTCGCCCATTGATTGCGCTGCTAGTACAAGGCGTTCGTTTTGAAAATTGCGCATGATGGAGTAAAAGCCTTTATTTTCTTCGCCCAATAAATTTTCGGCGGGAATGCGACAATTATCGAATATCAGCTCGGCGGTATCAGATGATAACCAGCCCATTTTATCCAGCTTTTTTCCCACGCTAAATCCAGGCGTGTCTTTTTCAACGACAAAAATAGAAACACCTCTGGAGGCTTTTACATCTACATCCGTTTTAGCTGCAACAAAGAATATGTCGCCATAAACACCATTAGTAATAAACATTTTTGTGCCGTTCAGCACATACTCATCGCCATCTTTTACTGCACGGGTTCGCATTGCTGCAACATCAGAGCCTGCATCCGGTTCAGTCACTGCAACACCCACTATTTTTTTGCCTGAAATAATATCTGGCATGTATTTAGACAGCTGTTCTTCATTACCAAAGTTATCTAAGTGAGGTGACGCCATATCGGTATGCACCATAACGGTTACGGTAAAGCCACCAAAGGTTGAACGCCCAAGTTCTTCAGCCAAAATAACCGACCCTAACGCTCCCATTTCACTGCCACCAAAGTCAGCTGAGTAACGAATACCTAAAAGTCCCAGTTCGCCCATTTCTTGTAAAATTTCACGAGGAACTTTGCCCGCTTCTTCCCATTTCTCTGCAACAGGCATAACACGCTGTTCTACAAAACGGCGTATCTGATCGCGCAGCATATTATGTTCTTCTGTAAAGTAAATTGAGTTCATTATCTGTTCCTTACATCCAAGGTGCTTTACGTTTATTTAAGAAGGCATCAATGCCATCAATGCCTTCGGTCGTTTCCCATGCATCGGCTAAATTATTCACGGTATATATTGTATTTTCCGCGGCATTATGCGAATCAACATAAGCAATCAATTTCTTAGCTGATGCAATCGCACCGGGGGCGCACTTTAATATTAGTTTTACTTCGCGCTCAATGGCATCGTCCAAATCATCGGCTTCAACAACATCGCTTAATAAACCCATTCTAATGGCTTCGTCGGCCTTAAATATTCGCGCATTAAAGAAGTTTCTACGGGCATTTCGTTCACCAATACGTTTAACAACATAGGGCGATATAGTGGCAGGCGTTAGCCCAAGTTTCACTTCCGTTAAACCAAAGGTCGCTGTGTTCACGCCTATGGCAAAATCACAAACCGAAATCATACCCACGCCACCGCCGTAAGCTGGCCCTTGAACACGGCCAATCAGCGGTTTTGTTAAACTGTTCAGCATGGAAAGCGTTGTAGCTAGTTCGCCAGTTTCTTCCATTCGTTGCTCGCGAGACTTGTTGATGTTGCTTTCCATCCAGCGTAAATCACCGCCAGCGCAAAAACTCACCTCTGTTCCCGTCAAAACGACCACTCTAATATATGTACTGTCATTTATTTCATGACAAACCATTTGTAACTCTTTAATAAGCCCCGCGTTTAATGCGTTATGTACTTGTGGTCTATTTAAGGTAATTGTCGCAACACCGCGGTCATCGGTATTGAATGTTAAAAACTCGTAACTCATCATGCGCTCCTTTAGCGGCAGCCGTTTAAGAAGACTTGCGTAAAATGCTTAACCAAAGAATCAATACTTTCACCGCTCGGCTTATACCAAACAGAGGACCAGTTCAAGCTGCCTAAAACCATTAGGCGAAAGAGCTGCTCGTCTAGATCGGGTCTAATAAAATCTTCTTCTCGCCCTTGAGCCATTAATCGCCGCCATTGCTGTTCATAATGTTCACGTTTTGTATGCGCAGATAGTTGAACGGCTTTAGGTATTTGCCCGTTATTTCTAATCGTTGTTGTTGTGTAGTCTGGGTGTTTTAAAATAGCGGTTAGATGCCCATTGATAAAGGCTTTTAAGCCATCTTCAAAGGTATAGTTCTCATTAAGCTTTTCAATCTCTTCTGCAACGGTATCGCTGATAAATTGAATACTTCTGTCTAGCACTTCTGCCATTAATGCTTCTTTTGAGGCAAAGTGATAATACAAACTTCCCGCTTTCATATTCGCAGCAGCGGCTATCTCTTTTAACGATGTAGATTGATAACCTTGCCGACTAAACATCTGAGCCGCTTTATCTAAAAGGACCTCTCGGGTTTTATCTTTTTTAAGAACAGGTTTGATTCTAGTTACTTTTGGGTTCACTTTTAAGCCTCAATCTTTTCAGGAAACATCATGCGCTTGATGTTTGTTTCCGACAACAATAACACAACAAGGTGATGTTTTCTAATCATTGTTAGATTCTAACTGGTGTTAGAAAATAAATGATGTTACCATTATCGGATAATCAATAATTTAAAGAGAAAAGCATGCCATTTAATATCAACATTAACGATGAAATAGATGAATTAAGAGATGCGGTACGTAAGTTTGCCGAAGGTGAAGTAGCGCCGATTGCTGAAGAAACAGATCTTAAAAATGAATTTCCTCAACATCTTTGGAAGCAGTTTGGCGACATGGGACTACTTGGTATGACTGTCCCTGAAGAGTACGGCGGCACAGGCTTAAATTACCTCTCTCACTTAGTAGTTATGGAAGAGCTTTCGCGTGCGTCTGCGTCCATCGCTCTTTCATACGGAGCTTGCTCTAATTTATGTATTAACAATCTTTATCTAAACGGCAATGAAGAACAACGCCAAAAATACTTGCCTAAATTATGTAGCGGCGAACATGTAGGTGCATTGGCCATGTCCGAACCCGGCGCGGGGTCAGATGTTGTCGGTTCCATGAGTTGTCGCGCTGAAAAGAAAGGTAATAAGTGGATCGCTAACGGCAACAAAATGTGGATAACCAATGGCCCGGAAGCCAATATTTTAGTTGTTTACATGCGGACAGCTGGCCCAGAAGCTGGCTCAAAATGTATGACTGCTTTTATTATTGAAAGGGACATGCCTGGCTTTTCAACCGCTCAAAAACTAGACAAACTCGGTATGCGTGGTTCAAACACCTGTGAGTTAGTATTTGAAGATTGTGAAATACCAGAAGAGAACGTACTAGGCGAAGTTAACGAAGGCGTAAAAGTACTGATGAGTGGCTTAAACACGGAACGCATGGTGTTATCTGGCGGCCCTATCGGCATTATGCAGGCAGCCATGGATATTTGTATTCCTTACGTTCACGAACGTAAGCAATTCGGCAAACCTATTGGTATGTTTGAATTGATGCAAGGAAAAATGGCCGATATGTATGTTGCATTACAATCAACACGTGCTTATGCATACCGTGTAGCCGAGCAATATGACAAAGGTAATGACTCACGTAAAGATGCGGCTGGTTTACTCTTGTTTGCTTCTGAAAATGCGGTAAAAGTTGCGCTTGAAGCCATTCAAACACTGGGCGGAAATGGTTACATTAATGAATTCCCTACAGGCCGTTTATTACGTGATGCAAAACTTTACGACATTGGCGCGGGCACGAACGAAATTCGTCGCATGCTGATCGGTCGTGAGTTATTTGAAGAAACGAAATAAGCCCGAGTTTAATAATATTATGAGTCATAAATCCGTTGTTATTGTTGCAGCTAAGCGAACGCCTTTGGGCGGTTTCCAAGGACAGTTTTCTTCGTTAAGCGCATCCGACTTAGGCGCTCAGGCTATTAAAGCCGCTATAGAGTCAGCCGGTGTAAAACCTGACTCCATTGATAGTGTACATTTTGGCTGCGTGCTACCCGCTGGACAAGGGCAAGCCCCTGCTCGGCAGGCGGCATTAAAAGGCGGCGCGCCTCTATCCACACCCTGCAATACAGTAAACAAAATGTGCGGCTCAGGCATGCAAACCATTATCTATGGTTATAACCAAATCTTGGCGGGTGATGCACACTGTGTTGTCGCAGGCGGCATGGAGTCAATGAGTAATGCGCCCTATCTATTGCCTAAAGCACGCACGGGGCAAAAAATGGGCCACGGTGAAACGTTAGATCATATGTTCTGTGATGGCTTGCAAGATGTAAAACAGGGCAAATTAATGGGTAGCTTTGCTGAAATGTGCGCCGAAAAATTCGCATTCACGCGCGAGCAACAAGATAACTTTGCTATTGCATCATTGGAGCGTGCCAATAAAGCCATTAAATCGGGTGCTTTTAATGCTGAAATAACGCCCGTTACTGTCACATCACGCAAAGGCGACAAACAGCTAACCCAAGACGAACAACCCGGTAATGCCGTAATTGATAAAATCAGAACCTTACGTCCTGCTTTTAAAAAAGACGGTACCGTAACGGCTGCTAATGCCTCTTCCATCTCCGACGGTGCAGCTGCATTAATACTCATGGATGAAGCCGAAGCAAAAAAACAAGGGCTTCAAGCGTTGGCCCGAATCACAGCGCATGCCACCTATGCTGATGACCCTGACTGGTTCAGTACAGCGCCTATTTATGCCATTGGTAAGCTCTTAAGCAAATGCAATTGGACAATTGACGATGTTGATCTTTTCGAAATTAACGAAGCCTTTGCTGTCGTTACCATGGCAGCGATTAAAGAGTTAAAACTCAACCCTGAAAAAGTAAACGTGAATGGTGGTGCGTGCGCCCTAGGTCACCCTATTGGCGCATCTGGCGCACGTATTGTAGTCACTTTATTGCATGCTTTAAAAGAAAGAAATTTACGCAGAGGTATTGCCAGTTTATGCATTGGCGGCGGTGAAGCTACGGCTTTGGCAATAGAACTTATTTAATTAAAACAAAAATTTAAAACACAAAGGTAAAGTAATGCCTATTATAAAATCTAAATTAGAAACGGCCTCTGCGGAGTTTAAAGAAAACTCAGCCGCAATGGGCGATTTGGTTAGCGAGCTTAACGAACGCATCACCACTGCTGCTCAAGGTGGCGGCGAACGCGCACGAAAAAAACACTTAGCGCGAGAGAAATTATTACCCCGTGACCGTATTAAAGCTCTGCTCGATAAAGGCAGTTCGTTTCTAGAGCTTTCTCAATTAGCAGCTTACGGTCTTTATAGCGGCGATGCGCCTGCCGCTGGCATCATTACCGGCATTGGCCGTGTGCATGGCGTTGAAGTAATGGTGATAGCCAACGATGCAACCGTTAAAGGCGGTACTTACTACCCACTAACCGTTAAGAAACATTTACGAGCACAAGAAATTGCCGGTGAAAACCGCTTGCCGTGTATTTACCTTGTGGATTCTGGCGGCGCGTTCTTACCGTTGCAACACGATGTATTTCCAGACAGGAACCACTTCGGGCGGTTTTTCTACAACCAAACACGCATGTCAGCAGCCGGTATTGCCCAAATTGCAGTCGTGATGGGTTCTTGTACAGCAGGCGGCGCGTATATCCCTGCTTTATGTGATGAAGCCATTATCGTACGTGAACAAGGTACTATTTTCCTCGGCGGCCCTCCCTTAGTTAAGGCGGCAACGGGTGAAGTTGTTTCGTCTGAAGAACTGGGCGGCGCTGAACTTCATTGCAAACAATCCGGCGTAACCGACCATATTGCAGAAAATGACACGCATGCGTTAAACATTGCCCGTGACGTTATTAGCCATTTAAACGATACCAAAAGCATCCATGTAAAAGTGCGTGAATCTCGTGAACCTTTATACCCAACGGATGAGATTTTAGGCGTTACCCCGAAAGATGCTCGTAAACCGTTTGAAGTGCGTGAAATTATTGCACGTCTCGTGGATGGTTCGGAATTCCAAGAATTTAAACCCTTATACGGCCCTACTTTAGTCTGCGGCTTTGCGCATATTCATGGTTATCCAGTTGGCATTATTGCCAATAACGGCATTTTATTCTCACCGTCTGCGCTTAAAGGCACGCACTTTATTGAGCTGTGTAATCAACGCAAAATCCCTTTATTGTTCTTACAAAATATCACTGGTTTTATGGTGGGTAAAAAGTACGAAGAAGAAGGCATTGCTAAAAATGGCGCAAAAATGGTCACGGCTGTTTCTTGCTCTACCGTGCCTAAATTTACTGTATTAATAGGTGGCTCTTATGGTGCTGGCAACTACGGTATGTGTGGCCGCGCCTTTGGTGCTCGCATGTTGTGGACATGGCCAAACTCACGTATTTCCACCATGGGTGGCGAACAAGCAGCAGGCGTTTTAGCTACAGTTAAACGCGATTCTATTGAACTGCGAGGCGAAAGTTGGTCCGAAGATGAAGAAGTCGCATTCAAAAAGCCTATTACTGAACAGTTTGAAGAACAAGGTAACCCCTACTTCGCCACTGCACGGCTTTGGGACGATGGCATTATCGACCCAAGAGACACACGCCGCGTATTAGGCCTTGCCCTTGCTGTTGCAGCAAAAACACCGATAGAAGACGCGCAGTACGGCGTCTTCAGAATGTAACTCATCAGGTAATCCATAATGTTTAAAAAAATATTAATAGCTAACCGCGGTGAAATTGCATGCCGTGTTATTTCTACGTTAAAGAAAATGGGCATCACCAGTGTTGCCGTTTATTCTGATGCCGATCAAAACTCTCGTCATGTAAAGCTGGCCGACGAGGCTTATCATATTGGTGGTTCTCGCCCCGATGAGTCTTATCTAAAAGCAGATACATTGATAGCGCTCGCTAAGCGCGTTGGCGTTGATGCGATTCACCCCGCCTATGGTTTCTTATCTGAGAACAGTGATTTCGCACGTGCTTGTCCAGAAGCAGGCATTGCTTTTATTGGCCCAACAGCTGAATCCATTGAAAAAATGGGCGCAAAAGATGCGGCTAAACACTTAATGGAAGCAGCTAATGTACCAGTTGTTCCGGGCTATCATGGCCAACAACAAGGCGCTGAACATTTAAAAGCAGAAGCCGATAAGGTTGGCTATCCGTTGCTTATCAAAGCAGTTTCTGGCGGCGGCGGCAAAGGTATGCGCGTGGTAACTGCTGCTGAAGAATTTAACGATTTATTAGATGCCGTGATGCGTGAAGCGCAAAATGCTTTTGGCGATGACCGCGTATTGCTTGAACGTTACATTGGCAAACCACGTCATATTGAATTCCAAGTATTTGGTGATACACAAGACAACTACGTCCACCTGCACGAACGTGAATGTTCACTGCAACGTCGTCATCAAAAAATCATTGAAGAAACGCCCTCACCCTTTTTAGATGATGCCACGCGTGAAGCCATGGGTGTAGCTGCGGTTAATGCCGCTCGTGCTATTCAATATAACGGCGCTGGCACCATTGAGTTTATTGTTGGCGAAGACCGTTCTTTCTACTTTATGGAAATGAACACGCGTCTACAGGTAGAGCATCCAGTAACTGAAATGGTGACTGGCCAAGATTTAGTTGAATGGCAAATTCGTGTTGCCGCTGGCGAAGCCCTGCCCCTTACGCAAGAGCAAATAACCAGCACAGGGCATTCATTTGAAACCCGTGTATACGCCGAAAATCCTAACAACTTATTTTTGCCTTCTACTGGCAAATTACACGCCCTACGCTTTCCACAAGCAAATGAAAATTGCCGCATTGAAACCGGTGTAGCACAAGGCGATACCATCAGCGTATTTTACGATCCGATGATTGCAAAACTCGTGGTATGGGGTGAAACGCGTGAAATAGCCCGCGCCCGCTTGCTTAATGCACTGGGCGATTCCGGTATTATTGGTGTCGAAAACAATATCGCCTTTTTAGAAACGCTTTCAACACACACTGACTTTATTGATAACAAAATTGACACCCAATACATTGATGCAAAACTGGATGAAATTCTAGACAGCAGTCGTGTGGAGTTACCTCAAAACGTTCTATTAGCGGCCAGTGTACGGTTATTACTTGATCAACAAAAATCCGTTGCGACGATGGCCTTAAACGCTAGTGATTCTAACTCACCTTGGTTTGACACCACTGGCTGGCGACCTAACGGCCAAAGCGAACGCAGTTTGTTCTTCTGCTATGAAGAAAGCGATGATATTGAAGTAGTTGTTAGCGAACGTGAAAACCATTTTATTTTCCACCAAGAAAACGATTTAGATGTGATAGCGCAAGAAGCAAGCAACGATGTTTTACGTTTGCAAATTAACGGCAGCTGGGAACGCTTCATCACTTTACGGCATGATGATACGGTGCTTATTTCATGGAAAAACCGTTGGTATTTGTTAAACGAAGTAGATCCTTTTGCAACCGATATAAGTGATGCTGCTGGCGCTTCTAATGTTATTGCTCCTATGCCAGGAAAGCTCCTAAAAGTATTGGTTGCAAGCGGCGACACCGTTACCGAAAACCAACCGTTGGCTATTTTAGAAGCGATGAAAATGGAGCACACATTAGTTGCCCCGTTTGATGGCGAAATTGACCAAGTGTTCTGCGTAACGGGTGATTTTGTAGAAGCTGATGCAACACTCGTCACCTTCAAAGAAGAGTTATAACATGGCATACCCGACGTCCATTCGCATTGTTGATGTTTCCCCTCGAGACGGTCTACAAAACGTTAAACAAGAAGTGAGTACGGAAACCAAAGTAGCCCTTATTCATCAGCTAGAAACAGCTGGCGTAAAGGATATAGAAGTGGCCAGTTTTGTTAGTCCAAAATGGGTACCACAAATGGCCGATGCGTCGGATGTACTGAACGCACTTGATTTAAAAAGCTCAACAAACTTTACTGTGCTTACACCCAACGCGCAGGGCTTTGAGCGCGCGCTTGCTTGTGGCGTAAAAGAGGTTGCTGTTTTTTCGGCCGCATCAGAAAGCTTTACAAAAAAGAACACCAATTGCTCAATAGATGAATCGTTAAAGCGTATTGAAGACATTATACGCCCTGCTTTAGATAATAATATTCGTGTGCGCGGTTATGTGTCATGCGTATTAGGCTGCCCTTACGACGGCGATATTCCTGCTGAAAAAGTAGCCTACGTCACCAAAACACTCATCGACATGGGTTGTTACGAAGTATCTCTCGGCGACACCATTGGTATTGGCACTCCGTTAAAAGCCAAGCAAATGTTGGAGGAGGTACTTAAACAAACCCCAGCTCACCAAATTGGCCTGCATTTTCACGATACACGCGGCCAAGCATTAGCCAACTTATACGCTTGTTTAGAATACGGCATCGCCTCTATAGATTCCTCTGTTGCTGGCCTTGGCGGCTGCCCTTATGCAAAAGGAGCGTCGGGTAATGTATCGACTGAAGATGTTGTCTACATGTTGCACGGCATGGGGATTGAAACAGGTATAAACCTTGAATTACTGGCCAAAGCGGGACAATACATCACTCACCAAATAGGCGTTAGCAACAATAGCCGCATTGGCAATGTGCTGAATTAATCACCCATGCACGAACAAAGCATTCATCAATTAAAAGGTTTTACGCACGTCCAAGGTCTGCACTGCTCTAGTACCTGCATTGCCGATATAGCGCGTTTTGATGACTGCGAAATAAGTGAGGCGATGGCCTTTGGTTTAGCTGAAGGTTTGGGCTTTGTTTACTATAAAGATGACAAGCTCTCACCTACCGCTAGAATAAATGGCCGTTGCAGTAATTTTGAAGAGAAGTTTTACCAACGAATAGGTTCACCCATTGCATGGCAGCCATCACTCATTAAAGAGTCTATACAACAAAACCGCCCTGTTTTAGCTAAAACAGCACTAACCGAACTGCCCTACTACGAACCCGCTGATTTTTTTGGCCATGGAATATTAGTCGTTGGGTTAGATGAAAATACGCAGCACGTCAGTATTGCCGAATCCTTTTCAGCAGAGTTACAAAACATTCCCACTGGACAGTTTAAAAAAGCTACCGCCATTAACTGTCAGCCTTTTATGAGTAGCTACTCATACACAAGTGCACCGATTATGCAGTTTGAAGTCACTGAGGGCATGCTAAGAGATGCCATTAAATCAGCGATGAACTATATGCTTTCGGATTCACAGCCATTAGAAGGCTTTATTGCTATGGAAAAAGCGATTGCCGATATCCCAACATGGCACAAGTACGACGATTGGCAATGGCACGCACGCTTTGCCTATCAATCATTAGAAAAACGCGGCACTGGTGGTGGTAACTTCCGCTTTATCTATGCTGATTTTCTTAATGAAGCATCTGCCTACCTTCCAGAAATAACAACACTAAGCCTTGAAAAAGGTTTCAGACATTGCGCCGAACAATGGCAAGCATTGGCTTCTATATTTAAAGACACCTTCATCCAAGAAGACCCTAATAAATTTGAATATGCCGCCAAACAACTCAATCATATAAAACAGCTTGAAACTGAGCTTTGTACAACCGCCTTAAAGCACCTATAAAAGACTAAAACATTATGAATAAACAACTTTGGACTCCTTCACAAACGCGCATTGAAAGCTCACAAGTGTGGCAGTTTGCACAAAGCATCAATAGCCGCTACCAACTGTCTATCAATAGCTATGCCGAACTGTACGATTGGTCTGTTGATGATATCCCCGCCTTTTGGCAAAACATTTGGGAAACCAACGACGTTATTCATTCGCAGCCTTATACCAATATTGTGGATAATATTCACAAAATGCCGGGGGCAACATGGTTTGCCGGTTCACGCCTAAATTATGCTGAAAATCTATTGCGCTTTCGTGATGATCGCATTGCCATTCATTTCCGTGGTGAAGATCAAATACAGTCACAATACAGCTATTGTGAGCTTTACGATAAGGTCGAAAAACTAACGCATAGTTTGCGTAAAATGGGCGTTACAAAAGGTGATCGCGTTGCGGCTTTTATGCCTAACGTACCAGAAACCGTTATCGGTATGTTAGCAACCGCCAGCATAGGTGCCATTTGGTCGTCCACATCGCCAGATTTTGGCATTAAAGGCGTGCTCGATCGTTTCCAACAAATTAACCCGAAAGTTGTTATTGCTACCGATGGTTATTTATACGGTGGCAAATATATCAGCACCTTAGATAAACTTGCCTCTGTCATTGATTCATTGCCGTCTGTTGAAAAGGTTATCGTCGCAAAATACGTAGAAAAACCAACCCTGGACTCTATTAAGCACGCCGTATTTTGGGATGATTTTCTCGCTTCAAATCCAGAGCCTCTTAAGTTTGAACAGTTACCGTTCGATCACCCGCTTTATATTATGTATTCATCCGGCACAACCGGATTACCAAAAAGCATAGTGCATTGCGTGGGCGGCGTATTACTGCAGCATTTAAAAGAGCATAAATTACATGTTGATATGAGCCGTGACAAAACACTGTTCTATTTCACCACTTGTGGCTGGATGATGTGGAACTGGTTAGTCTCTGGTTTAGCAACCGGCGGCACTATCGTGCTATTCGATGGCAACCCACTAAAGCCTGACGCCAGCTTCTTACTCAAAATGATTGATGAGCTTAATATCAATATTTTCGGCACCAGCGCAAAATACATCGATACCCTAGAAAGCATGGGCATTACCCCCAAACAGCAATCAAGCTACCCATCGTTAGACACTATTCTTTCTACAGGCTCACCCTTGTTAGAAAAAAGTTTTGATTATGTCTATAACGACTGGAAAGAAGACGTACTGCTTGCTTCTATTTCAGGTGGCACAGATATCGTCTCCTGTTTTGCTGGCGGCGTACCTTGGTTGCCTGTTAAGCGCGGCGAACTTCAATGCAGAATGTTGGGCATGAAAGTAGAAGCATTTGATGAAACAGCTAAGCCCGCCATAGGCAAGCAAGGTGAATTGGTTTGCAGTGCCGCCTTTCCTGTTATGCCTATTTACTTTTTAAATGACGAAGGCGGACAAAAATATCACGACGCCTATTTCGATGTCTACGACAATATTTGGTGTCATGGAGACTATATAGATATCAACGCTGATGGCGGTGTTCGCTTCTTTGGCCGCTCCGATGCCACCTTAAACCCTGGCGGTGTTCGCTTAGGAACAGCAGATTTATACCGTGTAGTAGAAGCTTTACCTGAAATAAGTGACTCTGTTGCTGTAGGGCAACAGTGGGAAGGAGACGAGAGAATACTCCTCTTCGTACAATTACAAGATAAAGCCACTTTAACAAACGAATTAATACTCACGATTAAAAAAGCAATCAAAGAGCGCTGCAGCCCTCGCCACGTACCTGCCCTAATATTACAAACACCTGAAATACCTTATACACATAACGGTAAAAAAGTAGAAGTAGCCATAAAAAAATTAATTCATAAACAGGCCGTAAATAATACAGAAGCTCTAGCAAACCCCAAAAGTTTAGATTATTACAAAAATTTAAATTTTTAGAGCTTTACAAAAAAAACTTTTATTACCAAATACAAACACTTAGCGAGAAAGAAGTAACTGTTGCTTTTTTGGTAAAAGTCCAATATAGTGCTTGCACAAATAAAACTATTAGTAACTTTAAATTTAAAGCTATTTATAAACAATAATTAAGGGGAACTCATAATGAGAACATTTAACAAAAAACCTTTAGCTCTTGGCGTAGCAGCTGGCATGGCCATGCTAGTTGCATCAACAGGTGCTATGGCGATCAGTGCAGGTACTGATCTTAACTTATCAGGAAAAGCACGTGCTGGCGGCATGGCTGGCGCAGCATACACAATGCCACAAGAAGCATCAGCTGCTGTGTTTGGTAACCCAGCAACATTATCTCAGTTCAAAGGCATTAACATGAACTTTGGCGCAAGCTGGTTGAGCCTTTCTGGCGTTGAGAATGTACAAACAGATTCTCTGGGCGGATCAAACACATCAACTTCTGATGCTGACAACTACATCATTCCTGACTTCGGTTTAACTATTCAAGTATCACCAAACTTAGTAATTGGTACTGGTCTTGAAGTTGACGCGGGTCTTGGTGCTGATTATCGCGATGACCCAATCAATTTATTGCCTGGCGCAGGCGACTTTACTTTACCTTTACTTGTTGAAGTCATTTCATTCAATGCAAACCTAGCCGCAGCTTATCAAGCGACTGATCAACTTTCATTAGGCGCATCTGTGACTGTTGGTTTTGGCTTAGCTCAATTAGGCACAGCTGGAGCAACACAAGGACTGACTGCTTTAAATGGTCTTGTTAATACTGGCGGTAATGGCGCTGGCGCTGGCATAGCTGTTGGTCCAGACATTCTAGCTGATTTCGGCGGAACAACTTCAAGCGTCCATGATATCGGTTTTGGAGCTTCATTAGGTGCTGTTTACGAAGTTCAAGAAGGAGTTCTCGTAAGTGCTACAGTTAAAAGCCCCGTTGAATATAACTTTAAAAATATAATTCATGCCGACCCAACAGCAATCGCCGCCGCTGGAGGCAGCATTGCTGCTGATGGCTACCAAGATTTGACACTACAGCAACCAGCTGAAGTTATTTTAGGCATTGCTCTTAACGATGTCATCATGCCTGGACTTCTGATTGAAGCTGATGCCATATGGAAAAACTGGTCTGACGCACATGCATATGAAGATGCATACGAAGATCAGTGGTTACTTGCCATTGGCGCTCAGTATGAAGCTGGTGATTTCACCTATCGTGTAGGTTATAGTTATGCTGAAGACATTTTAAGCGACGCCCCAAATGGCACACTTAGTGGCTTGGATGGACTTGGTTCTGTACCGCTATATGATGATCCAGGCGCTAATGGTGCTTTGGGAGCCCTTTCTGTTGACGTTATTACAATAGTTCAAAATTCATTATTACCTGTAATTTGGAACCACACTATAACAGCAGGTATCGGCTATAAAATCACTGATGCCGTATCAGTTGATGCCTATGCAGCTTATGCTTTTGGTGAAAATGAGAAAGACACTTTATCTACTCTTTCTACAGTTGCAGATACTGCTCTTGGCGGCAGCGGGCTAGGTGGAACTTTGATTGAAAACGAAGCTAAAATTGACTACGAACTTATGATTGGTGCTGGTATCAACATCGCTTTACCATAATCTAGTTAGTTTAATAGATATTAAAAACCCTGCTTCGGCAGGTTTTTTTTTGATTTCAAGTGCGGGCAGACATAAACACATGCTCAACCTATCACAAACAGGTCAAAGAGCCAGCCTGCTTGTTTTACCCTCTCTTTACATAATAAACGTGATCTAACCCCGTTTAGCTCTTATAATTAATTAAGATGATATTCCTTAATTTTTTCACCTTTCTACGCTGCTTTGTCTTAGTCAATACGTTACTCCTTACGATAGTAACTTTTGCCGAGCCCGCACTTCAAATACCTCGCAACAACCAGCCCTTCTCTCAACGAGTGGTGTCGTTAAACTTGTGTGCTGATCAGTTATTAATGGACATGCTTCCGCCTGATCGCCTTGTGGGTATCACTCACTTATCGATGGACTCGGGTATATCCTTTCAGCATGAAAAAGCGGCTAACTTTCAAACACACACAGGGCGAATTGAGGAAATTATCGCCTTAAACCCCGACTTGATTGTTGCCGGAAAATTTACAACTCAACCAATCAACAATCTGCTTGAAAAACTTAACTACCCTGTTCTACGCATTGGTTTACCCAAAACCGTGCCCGAAATTAAAGAACAACTCCTCATGCTAGGTAGGCACGTTGGTGCTCAAAAGGAAGCTGACCTTATCGTAAAAAACATGTCGAATGAGTTACTTGAACTCAACAAGAACCGATTCTCAAGTAACCCGCGTGCCGCTATTTATTATGCCAACGGTTTTAGCGCTGGCAAACAAACAATTGTTGACGAAGCATTAAGGCTTGCCGGCTTTAAAAACATTGCCGCCGAACTCGGCTTAGATCACATAGCCCCGTTATCGATGGAAGCACTTATTCAAGCCGAACCGGATGTGCTAATCCTTGGGCGTTATCGAGAAAACACCGACTCTATGGCCCATCAAGTATTAAAGCATCGCGCTTTGCAAAAACTCATTACAACTAAAACGGCACAAACCATTGATATGCCCGATCGGTATTGGGATTGTGCAGGTCCAGCCATTACTTCGGCTATTGCTCATTTACAGCAGAATTACACACCTCGTAAAAACACACCATGAAAAGCCAAAATCTCGATCACTTATCTGATGACTATAGAGAAAGGTATTTAGCACTTTTTTTGCTCGTAGTCGTCTTTTTACTCTTTGCTCTTTCCTTAAATACGGGAAACATTAGCCTGAATATTATTGGCGGATTAAGCGATATTCTTAATGGGAATTACTCCATAGATTCCTTAATCATTTATGAAATAAGGCTTCCTAGAACATTACTGGCCATTATTATTGGTGCATCATTAGGCTTATCCGGTGCTGCATTACAAGGCATGGTTCGTAACCCCTTAGCCGAGCCAGGCGTTATTGGTGTTTCCAGTAGTGCTGCGCTAGGCGCTGTTATTGTCTTTTATTTTGGTTTAAGAACCGCCTTCCCTCTTGCTTTGCCACTGGGTGGCATTATTGGCGCTCTAGTGGCCGTTGTGTTTTTGTATGCGCTAACCGCAAACAATAACAGCATGCTAACGTTAATTTTAGCTGGCGTGGCCGTCAGTAGCCTTGCCGCCGCATTAACCGCGCTGGCGCTTAATTTAGCACCTAACCCTTACGCCTCTCTCGAAATATTCTTTTGGTTAATGGGCTCATTATCAGACCGAAGTTTTACTCATGTTTGGCTGATCATTCCGCCCACCTTTCTGGGTTGGTGGTTAATACTCAGCGTTCGTCGTGACTTAGATGCCTTATCACTTGGCGAAGATACCGCCCAATCGTTAGGCGTACAGATTCAACGGCTCAATAAACGAATCATACTGGGCGTTGCCTTGTCTGTTGGCGCAGCTGTTTCTGTCAGTGGCGGCATTGGCTTTGTGGGCTTAGTTGTTCCCCATATATTACGTCCATTTGTAGGTTACCAACCTGGTCGCTTACTCATCAGCAGTGCTTTAGGTGGCGCTTTACTGCTATTAGCAGCCGATATAGTTGTGCGTTTACTACCTACGCAACAAGAGTTAAAAATTGGTGTCCTAACGGCTCTACTGGGCGCACCCTTCTTCTTACATTTGATTCTAAAATCGAAGCGGGAGTGGGCATCATGAGTTTAGTTGCCTCAAACATTAACGTTAGCCTGTCAGGCAAACGTATTTTAAAAGATATCAGTGTCGAATTTCAAAGCGGTAAACTTATTGGCCTAGTAGGCCCAAACGGTGCGGGGAAATCCACTTTAATTCGCGTGTTGGCAGGCCTGCAAATGGTAACATCTGGTGAAATTCATTTAGACAAGCAACCTTTACAATCATTAGAACGATTAGATTTAGCCAAAAAAATAACCTATCTACCGCAAACAGGCGAATGCCATTGGCCCATGACTGTTGAACGAGTCGTTATGCTGGGCCGACATCCTCATATTGACAACCATCGATTAGACAGCGTAAACATGCAAGCTGTTGAGCAAGCGATTAAAGATGCTGACATAGAGCATCTTGTTAGCCGCGCTGTTAACGAGCTTTCTGGCGGTGAGCGTGCCCGCGTTATGTTAGCGCGAGCATTGGCTACACAAAGTGACATTTTATTGGCTGACGAGCCCATCGCCTCGCTTGACCCTCGCCACCAAATTGAAGTCATGGCATTGCTTCAAGCTTTAGCGCATAAAGGTAAAAGCGTTATTGTCGTTTTGCATGAGCTCCACTTAGCCATGCGCTATTGCGATAACTTAGTACTTATTGATACGGGAGAAAAGATATCTGAAGGCGCCCCTCACGATGTATTAACACCCGAAAACCTACACGACGTATATGGCATTGATGCCATTTTTGGTGATCACCAAGGTGATCACTGGGTTCTACCTTGGGAAATAAAAAAAGGGAAGAAAAATTAGGTTTTCTTCCCTTTAATATACAAACCAACTCTTTAATTAATCTACAGGCTGGTAGTTAATTGAAAAGAAGATGTTCGTACCATCTGTATTAAAACCAGAGACGGTTTCATACTCTTCATTAAATAAGTTAGAGACTTTAACTTGCGCAGTTAAGTCCTTATTTACCTTGTATGCTCCAACCAAATCAACCGTTGTAAACCCAGCAATTCTGCGTGTATTTGCAGCATTATCAAAACGCCGACCTGATACAAACACTTTACTTCCAAGACTAAAATCACCAAATGATTTGTTCGCATTTAATGTGAACGTTTGCTCTGCACGCCTAGCTAGCACATTCTCATCGTTTACCCCGCCACTTCTATCTTCTGGGTCAACCCATGTAAACTGACCATTAACATCTACACCCGCAAGTGTTGTACCTGCTTGTAGTTCAAGGCCTTTAATAACGGCCTCAGATATATTCTGTGGAACAAACAATGCATCTAAAGCAATCAAGTCTTTAATTTTTGTTCGATAAATATTTGCTGACCAACTTATCCCTTTATGTTGCCCTTCAAGCCCAATTTCATAAGATTTCGAACGTTCAGGGTCTAAGTCGGGGTTACTCGTTGGGGAACCAAAAAATGGTGGGTTATAAAGATCAATTAATGATGGTGCAACGAACGCTGTTCCAAAAGAGGCTGTTAAACGTAGGTTATCTGCTAATGCTGTTCCCCACGCAATATTGCCTGTTGTATCGTAACCAAATTGCTCATTATCTTCTCGTCTCAAAGCAACTTGGTAATCACTCTGTCCATATTCACCCAGCAACTGTCCAAAAACAGCATTACTATTTCTTTCCGTAAAGCCGCTATTCGCTTCAACCTTGTCATCTTCGTAATCATAGCCAACAATTAACAACTGTTCGTCATTAAGCTGGAAATCATTTTGAATACTGAAGTGATCTTGCTGATTATCAGAAAAGCTAGATGCAAATGCACCTTCATTGTCAGATTCAATACGGCCTTGGCTAAGTGTTGTTTTAATCGACCAACTATCCGTTACATCATATGAAGCCGTTGTTCAAAATGTATGCTGCAAAAAATCAGTTGTATTAAAATAACCATCGTATTCACTTTCACCTTCACTATATAAACTAAAGAATTCCACTTCCAAGCTGTTAGCAAAAAGATGTCCCACACGTAAGGAGGCATTGGCATTTCTATAAGCATCCCTGTCTGGTTCAGTAGCAAAGCAACCAATAAACAAAACACCACTTCTACCATCACAACTATTAAAACCATTTGTTTCTGTGTAGCCACCGCTTAGGTTGTACCATGTGCCCGCATCACCACCAGAAACACCAAAACTTGTTTCTTTTGTACCATGCGTACCAAAGCCAACTGAAAGATTTGGCGTTAAACTGCCTGAACCTTTTTTGGTGAATATTTGAATGGTTCCACCAATAGAACCTGAACCATACAAACTAGATTGCGGGCCACGAACCAACTCAATTCTATCAATCAAATTAAGTGGAATATGTTCAATTTGTGGTGCACCAAAAGCATTAGTTGCCAGTTTTACGCCATTTAAAATAACCTGTGTATGGTTAGACTCTGTACCGCGTAAAAAAATTGATGTTTGTTTGCCACGTCCGCCTGAGTTAGAGATGGTCACACCAGGTAGACCACTAATGGCCTCAGCAACTGTTTTGTATTGGTAACGGTCTATATCTTCTTTTGTTACTACCGATACGGATGCCAATGTTTCATCGGCTGTTTGTGCTGTACGAGCAGCCGTAACAATAAGCGTATCGTCTTCAGCAAAAGCGATAGATTGAGTTAAAGAAAGCGCAGCAATAATGCTCGTCGCTAGGATCGTTTTTTTCATGCGTTTTCCTCGTGTAAGGCGCAGCCCCGCGCCAATTAAATAAACGCTACGAGAGGAAATAGATGAAGTTGAGGAAGAACAAAGAATCAACAACAGCCCTGTTGCCCACCCGCAACGTACCGGTTTGCTGGTGGCAGGTCTCCGGGCTCATAAGTGGCTGTTTGCCGGTGTATCGCCTTCCCATGTTTTACACAGTGGCTGTTGATACACTTTTCTTATATACCGTTGCGGGGGCAGCGTTGGGTTTGAACAATGTCTTACCAACTTCCCTTTAATTGAGTAATCTACTCAAAACCAAAAGCGAGCGAATTATCATTTATTGATCACGAATAGTCAAGTTGGCCGAATATGTAAGACCCTCCATTCATCCAACATAAATAATGCCTTTCTTATTGATAACAATAAGACCAACGCGACCAATTTCACCGCATCTCGCTATCATAAAAAAGAAATTATTAACTATTCTGGAACGTAAACAAACGAACCATCCTTCATCCGATAGGCAACACCCGCTTTACTGCCTTCACCTTCACCTTCACCTTCACCTTCACCTTCACCTTTACCTTTACCAATCGCATCGGCAGTTGATGCTTATTACGAAACCGTATCTCTACAAATTGTTAGAGCCCAGGCAAATTAAACACTGTCCGCTCCAGCCCTAAACAAGTTGGCGTGCCTTTTCCACATATCGATCTATCAGCACTAAAACCGTCTCTTAGATACTGGTGATTTGCCATTACTCAGCCTGTGGTGAAGCTCCTTCCTTTAACGGCAAACCAATAAACTCACG
>LWTL01000103.1 GCA_002101235.1 Cycloclasticus sp. symbiont of Bathymodiolus heckerae
AATATATAATCGGGTACTACAGCCAAGTCAGGCCTCATCAACATAACAATGGCTTATCGCCAAATGTTGCGGAGAAAAACTACTGGGCTGAATACAAAACTGTGGCCAAATTTACTTGACCACTACAGCATTAGTTGGCCATAATTGCGATGCCACTAAAGGCGACTCAGGGTCGCCTGTATTAATAAAGCATAAAAGTGGACTTCAAGTTGCCGCTTTACACGTTGGCACCCAAACCTTTTCAAATGAAAAGTCGGTAGGCGTCGCGATTACAACCCTGTCATTAAAAGAAGAGCATTAAGCGAAAAGTTCTAGCTGAATCTTTTAGTCTACTTCCCAACCAACGGCGGGTGACAAATAATCTGCACCGTCACGCCTTCTGGGTCTAAGCAATAGAAACTTTTTGCGCCATCGCGATGTTTGCGTGGCTGTGTTTTCATTTTAATACCATGATGTTTGAGGAACTCAAACCAGTCGTCTACGTTTTCTTCTTTATCGAGAAAAAAACCTATATGGTCTAGCTGTTGAAGCCCTGCTTTATCGCCATTAACAACATGTAATGCTAAGTTGTCGTTACCGGATGTGAGGTATACGTTATCGGCATCAGGTCGCCATTCAACAGCCATCCCCATCAAATCAACATAGAAGTGCTCTGCCGCTGCTAAGTCTTGTACGTTAAGTGCAACGTGTCGCAGGCCTGTTGTTGAGTTTGGGCGTTTCACTATGCGTCTACTTCCACTATTTCGTAATCATGCGTTATTTCTACCGCTTTACTCAGCATGATGGATGCGGAGCAATATTTTTCGGCAGAAAGGTTAACCGCACGCGCCACGGCTTTTTCGGCCAAGCCTTTACCTGAAATAATAAAATGCACATGAATTTTGGTAAATACGGCTGGTACAGTATCTGCACGTTCTGCATGAATTTCTGCCACACAATCGGTCACGTTTTGGCGTGCTTTATCTAAGATCATTTTTACATCAAACGCGGTACAGCCGCCCATGCCCGTTAACAACATTTCCATTGGACGCGGGCCTAAATTTCTACCGCCATTGGCTGGTGCGCCATCCATAACAACGGTATGTCCACTGCCAGATTCACCCAAAAACATGGCGCCTTCTACCCACTTTATTCGTACATCCATCGCTATTACCTTTGCTGTCAATTTAGCGGCAAAGAATATCACAACACGCTTCTTTAATCGCCCACCCTGTGATTCTCAAAATCTCTGCTACACTTCAATTCATGAGCAAACTAAAGCCCATCCTCAACTTTTCCGGCATGTCTGATGAAACGTTCGCACGTTTCATCAGTTTTTTTCATCGCCACGAATACCCGAATAAAACGGATATTATTCAACCCGGCGACAATGCTAATACCTTGTACTATTTTATTGAAGGCTCGGCTTACGTTCGCGTTGATGAACTGGATGGACACGAGTTTATTATTGCCAACCTTAGCCGCGGTGACTTTATTGGTGAGGCTGGTTTTTTTGAACCTGATAGCAGCCGAGAAAAACGAGATGTCTATGTTCAAACGTGCTCACCTTGTCAATTAGCCGGCATTAGTTACAGCAAACTAAACTCTCTATTGGACAACGAACTAAAAATCGAAAGCAAAGAAATAATAATGGCTTTAGGTCGCCAACTCGCAAAACGCTTATTACTCACCAGCCGCAAAGCTGGGCATTTGGCGTTTTTAGATGTTAGTGGGCGCGTTGCAAGAACACTGATTGACCTAACCGAAGCACCTGAAGCAATGACACACCCTGATGGCATGCAAATTAGAATCACTCGCCAAGATATTGGCCGAATGGTCGGTTGCTCACGCGAGATGGCTGGACGCGTGCTAAAGGCAATGGGCGAAGAAGGTCTTATAGAAGTAAACGGTAAAACAATCCTTATTATAAGAGACGCCCTAAGCCACTAACTTTTTTAACGCTTCACCTGGGTTTTCACAACGCATAAACGCTTCACCAATTAAGAAGGTGTTCACACCGTGACCTTGAAGCATTTTAATGTCGTCTGGCTTGTGCAAGCCGCTTTCACTCACGACAATCACATCGTCTGGAATTTGATCAAGTAAATCGACGGTTGTTTGCAACGACGTTTCAAACGTACGTAAATTTCTATTATTGATACCGACTAAAACCAAATCTAAACGCAATGCGCGGGTTAACTCATCCGCATCATGCACTTCCACCAATACATCCATTGTTAGCTCTGTGGCTAACTGGTACAAGCTATGCAACGCATCGTCGTCCAATGCTGCGACTATTAACAAAATACAATCCGCTTCCATCGCACGCGCTTCGTATACTTGGTACGAATCTACAATAAAGTCTTTACGAATAACCGGTAATGTACAAGCGGCTCTTGCTTGTTTTAAATACGCTTCGCTACCTTGAAAGAAGTCTTTATCGGTTAAAACAGACAAACACGCTGCACCACCGGCTTGATAACTTTCAGCAATCTCCGCAGGAATAAAGTTTTCACGCAATAAACCTTTGCTGGGCGATGCTTTTTTTACTTCAGCTATTACCGCGGCTTCGCCTTTATTTAATTGGTTTTTAATGGATTGCACAAAACCACGTACCGCAGATGCGCTTTCTATTTGTTTTTTTAAATCGGCAACTGACGTGTGCGCTTGACGCTCGGAAATTTCTTCCTGCTTTCTTGCCAATATTTTCTTTAAAACGTCTGGAGTATCACTCATGATTAAAGCTCTGTGTTTTTTCTTTTAGGTCCATCATTTTTTGATGTGCCGCGCCTGATTTAATAACCTCAATCGCCTTTGCCACGCCGTCTTTCAACGTAGGCTTTAAGCCTGACGCATAAATAGCTGCGCCTGCATTTAGGGCAATAATATCAGCCGCTTTATTACTGATACACGTGCCTGCATTGGTTAACGCATCGTTAATTAAACACAACGATTCATCGGCGCTTGCAACCGACAAGCCTTCTAGCGTTTGGCATTCAATACCAAAATCAGCTGGGTTAAGGTCGTATTCCACTACCGCGCCATTTTTTAATTCAGCCACATGCGATAGTGTTGCTACACTCAGTTCATCTAACCCATCATGTGAATGCACAACGAGCACATGCTCGCTACCTAGGCGCTGCAATACATCTGCGATGGGTTTACAAAGCGCTTGATCAAAAACACCTATCACTTGCCGCTTAACGCCAGCTGGGTTCGTCATAGGGCCTAACATATTAAAAATGGTTCGCTGCGCAAGTTCTTTTCGTGGCCCAATGGCGTGCTTCATCGCGCTGTGATGTGCAGGCGCAAACATAAAACCAACGCCTAAGCCATCCACGCATTGTGTTACCTGCTCTGGCGTTAGGCTTAAATTAACGCCTGCAGCTTCCAGTAAGTCGGCACTGCCGGTTGAACTGGAAATAGAACGATTACCGTGCTTGGCAACTTTGCCACCGGCTGCTGCAACAACAAAAGCGCTGGCTGTTGAAACATTAAATAAATTAGCGCCATCTCCGCCTGTACCGCAAGTATCCACCAAGAAGTCGCCAGATACTTCAACTTTAGATGCCAACTCACGCATCACAATGGCTGCACCTTCTATTTCATCCAGCGCTTCGCCTTTCATTCTTAGCGCGACAAGAAAACCACCAATTTGTGCATCGGTTGCCTCACCTGCCATAATTTGGCGCATAACATCGGTCATTTGTGCAGTGGTTAAATCTTGCTGATTAATAACCGCTTCTAAGGCTTGTTTAATATCCATGGCTAACCTTTGTTTAGAAAGTTTTGCAGTAAGTCGTGCCCGTGTTCGGTCAATATAGATTCTGGGTGAAACTGCACACCTTCTATATCCAATTCACGGTGTTTTAACCCCATTATTTCATCTAACTCGCCGTCGGCTGTTTGCGTCCACGCGGTGATTTCTAAACAATCGGGCAAGCTGTTCGCATCAATAACCAAGGAATGGTAGCGCGTAGCTTTAAACGGGTTATTTAAGCCTTTAAAAACACCTGTATTATTGTGATACATCGGCGATGTTTTACCGTGCATAATCTGCTTGGCATGAATCACTTTGCCGCCAAAGACTTCTCCAATGCTTTGGTGCCCTAAACACACGCCTAAAACAGGCGTTTGCCCTGCCATTTTTTTGATGAGTTCAACCGAAATTCCCGCTTGCGTTGGCGTACAAGGACCGGGAGAAATAACCAGCTTATCCGGTTGCATAGCTATCACTTCGTCCACCGTGGCTTGATCGTTACGCACAACATGCACATCCGCACCTAACTCGGCAAAGTATTGCACCAAGTTGTAGGTAAACGAATCGTAGTTATCAATCATTACCAATTTACACGCAGCCATTAGATTTCACCTTCTGTTAATCCGCGTTGCGCCATGGCCACCGCTTTAAATATTGCGCGGCCTTTATTCATTGTTTCCGCCCATTCGTTCTCGGGCACGGAGTCATGCACAATGCCTGCGCCAGCTTGAATATTCAATTTACCGTCTTTAATAACCGCTGTACGAATAGCAATGGCGGTGTCTAAATTTCCAGACCACGATATGTAACCTACCGCCCCGGAATAAATGCCGCGCTTAACAGGTTCTAGCTCGTCAATAATTTGCATTGCACGAATTTTAGGTGCGCCGCTTACGGTACCTGCTGGGAATGTGGCTTCTAATACATCCACCGCATCGAGCCCTGATTTTATTTCACCGGTTACGTTCGACACAATGTGCATCACATGCGAATAACGCTCAATAATCATTTTATCGGTCAGCTTGACTGTGCCCGTTTTTGATACGCGCCCTGCATCATTACGACCCAAATCAATTAACATTAAATGCTCAGCGCATTCTTTCGGGTCGGCCAATAATTCTTTTTCTAGCGCCTCGTCTTCTGCGCGCGTTGCACCACGTGGTCGCGTGCCTGCAATCGGCCGAACAGTGACTTGCTCATCCTCCAAGCGTGTCAGAATTTCAGGCGATGAACCGACAACATCGGTATCACCTAAATTCAGGTGATACATATACGGCGACGGGTTTAAACAACGCAATGCGCGGTATAAATCGATCGCGGGTTCTACATAAGGAATCGTCATGCGTTGCGACAACACAACCTGCATAACATCGCCTTCCACAATGTATTCTTTAACGCGCTTTACTGCATCTTGAAAACCTTTCTGGGTAAAACCTGATACAAAATCGGCTTCGTTAACAGCTGGCGTGGCACTTTCTCCAAATGACGATGTAACGTGCGTTGTTTGCAATTTACGAATCAAATCATCGAGATACGACATGCCTTGCGCGTACGCATTTTCATCGGCTGGATCGGCATGGGTCACAATCATCAACTGATTGTTCACGTTGTCAAAAACTAGCACATCTTCCGACACCATTAATAGAATATCTGGCGAATCAATGGGGTCGCTTTTTGCTTTACTGTTTTGCGCTACTTTTGACTCAATGTAATGAATGGTCTCATAGCCAAAATAACCGACTAAACCGCCACTAAAGCGTGGCAAACCAACCACCTCAGGAATGCGAAAAGTTGCCGCATGTTGGCGAACCCAATCTAAAGGCTCTTTACTGTTTAACGTCTGTTCAACAACTCCGTTTGACTCTAACTCGATGGTGTTGCCAGTGATTTTTATAACATTCTTACACGGCAAACCAATAATGGAATAACGGCCCCAATTTTCTCCGCCTTGTACGGATTCAAAAAGATAGCTGTAGGGCTCGTTCGCCAATTTCATATAGGCGCTAAGCGGCGTTTCTAAGTCGGCAAGAATGGTTTTCATCAGAGGAATTTTGTTATAGCCCTGATCGGCGTATTGTTTAAATTGTTCGGGTGTCATTATTGTTCTCTTAATTACTTCATCAATGGGATGCTCTACTGCTTAATGTTGCCAGCCGAACCGCCATCGATTTTTCATTAACGTTAATGTGCCCATTTTAAAACTCGCCGTTTACGCTGCTTTTTGCAGCAATTGTTTAATGTCTGAAAATTGGCTGATCACAACATCTGCGCCTAATTGGTGTACATCATAATCGCCGTGGTAACCGTAATCCACACATATAGAATAAAAACCCGCCGCTTGCGCCGCCTTAATATCGTTTACCGAGTCACCTACCATAATCGATTGTGCTGGCTCAACATTAAAAACCTTTGCCACTTCTAATAACTGCATAGGGTGAGGCTTGCGTTGCTCAAAAGTATCGCCACACACAACTTTGTCGAAAAAAGAGGACAAGCCAATTTCTTCAAGCAGCGGCAAGGTGAATTCTGTTGGCTTATTCGTAATGCATGCCAAGGGAATGCCCGCTTCTTTAAGATCACGCAAGGTATTTTCAACACCGTCATAAAGCGCGCTATCACAATTTAAGTTTTTAGCGTAATGTTTTAAAAACAAGGGATACGCTTTTTCAAATAACTCATCAGAAACTGCGCCTTTCATGTCACCTGATAAAGCACGTTTCACTAAAACTCGCGCACCATTGCCAATCCAGTTTCGTACTTCTGCTTGTTGCTGCGTTGGCAGTTCTAACTCTTCTAATGTTAACTGCACGGACTTTGCTAAATCGGGGACGCTATCGAGCAGCGTGCCATCGAGGTCAAACGCTATCAATCTGGTTTGGCAATTATTCCGCAAGTTTTTCAACCCACAGCCTTTGCAATTTCTGCGCGCATATCGGTAATGGTTTTTGCGTAATCATCGGTATTAAAAATAGCTGAACCGGCAACAAACATATCTGCACCTGCGGCTGCAATTTCACCAATATTATCGATTTTTACACCACCGTCCACTTCTAAGCGGATATCGAAACCGCTGACGTCAATACGTTCACGAACTTGGCGAAGTTTATCGAGCGTTGAAGGAATAAAACTTTGACCACCAAATCCGGGGTTAACCGACATTAGCAAGATAACGTCTACTTTATCCATCACATAATCTAAATAACTCAATGGCGTTGCTGGGTTGAACACTAAGCCCGATTGACAACCTAACTCTTTTATCAGGCCTAAGCTTCTATCAACATGTTCAGTTGCTTCATGGTGAAAAGTAATAATGCTTGCGCCAGCTTTCGCAAAGTCAGGAATAATCCTATCCACTGGGTTAACCATCAAGTGCACATCAATCGGCGCTGTTACACCATGATTGCGTAATGCTTCGCAAACCAACGGCCCGATAGTTAAATTAGGCACATAATGGTTGTCCATCACATCGAAGTGCACAACATCTGCACCGGCAGCTAAAACATTGTCGACCTCTTCGCCCAAACGAGCAAAATCTGCAGCTAAAATAGAGGGGGCAATTAAAGGTATTTTCATTTTATTGGCAACTGTTCAGTAAAAAATAAAGGTTACCCGAAATTGCGATTTATTTCACCTCAATTGCCTCTTAACGCCTTATATACTCACCTATCGCAACTTTTTTATAGATAAAAATTGATGTTTCTCATTGATTTGCATTTCAAATACGCCATAAATCCCATCACGTGTTAAAAACGGTTTAACCTTTTCAGCAGAAAACTCGATACGCCGCCCATCTATAGACAACGTTGAAATAGCTTTGGCATGACCTTTATAAACAGACAAGTACTGTTCTGCCGAAATAGCCAATTTAAAAATAAGTCGCTGCACTTCCATGCGATAATTTTACGCCAAAGACGGCATCTCACTGGATTTTTTACGCCCTCTCATGCACCATGAGCACATCGAACCATCTTAGCCACTCTGCCTTGTATGCATAACCGACTGTTAGCACTTTTTTTATTCGTTTTTTGCTTGTGTATTCAAAGCCTTGCGCTTGCATCTGACATGGCGCGTGAAAAACGCATCGCTGACTATATCAAAGACAGCATAATCATTGGTGAAGTCGTTGATTTAAAAGCAAGTGGCTCTGAATTTATTGCATTAATAAATAACAACGAACCCGACAAACCTCGCGGCAGCATCATTATTTTGCATGGCATGGGGGCAAATCCAAATGCTCCGCAAATTATCCACCCACTTCGCAGTCAATTAGCAGAACTCGGCTGGGTCACCGCCTCCATTCAACTACCTATTACTACTGCTGAGGGTTCAGTTAGCGACAACCTTGCGTTAATTAAAGAAAGTCACCCGCGCATTCAGTCCACTCTAAACTACATGCACGAAAACTTTAAAAATAGGCCCTGCGTGTTAATTGCTCACAGCTTAGGCGCTATTATGGCAACGAGCTTTTTAGCTGGACAGCAACAATTGGCGTGCGATGCGCTGGTACTGATCGGCCTACCAACACTACCATCCGATTTACCCGAAGCTAACTCCATGGAGCTAATGAAAAGCATCAGCATCCCAATTCTGGATATTTATGGCAGCCAAGATTTAGAGAGCGTGACAAAACTCGCACCTTCAAGAAAATTAACGCTAAAGAAAAACAACTCGCTCAATCGTCAAGTTGAAATATCTGGCGCTGATCACAGCTTCAATGGTCTGGATGAAACTTTAGTCCATTCAATACACAGCTGGCTAATCCATACATTCGAACAACCAATCATTAAATAAGGAACTATCACATGATACCTCTCGCTATAAGTTTGCACGTTCTGTCTGCCGTCATTTGGGTCGGCGGCATGTTTTTCGCCTACATTGTTTTACGCCCCATTGCAGCTGTACAGTTTGAAGCACCTCAACGACTCACTTTATGGTCAAATGTTTTTTCTAAATTCTTCCCGTGGGTATGGGTCTCTGTCGCGCTCTTACTCGGCACAGGCTTTTGGCTCATCGCTAATAAGTTTGGCGGCATGAAAAATCTTGGTGTTCATATTCACATTATGATGAGCATGGGCATTATTATGGCGCTTATTTTCATGCATGTTTTCTTTGCACCCACACGTAAGCTTACCCGCGCTGTTATCGACCATAACTGGGAAGAAGCAGGAAGAAACCTTGCTCAAATTCGTATGCTTATTGGCGTTAACCTTATTATTGGGGTTGCTGTTGTTGTTATCGCAACCGCAGGCCGTTACTTATTTACTTAACTGAACACACACTTTTTCACTATGGTTCCTGAACAAAGAAAGTCGCCTATCAATAAAAGCATTGTTACCAATCTTGTTGCCTCTGGCATTATTGGCGCTAGCTTCTTTGCCCCGCAATACGCCGAAAACATAAAAGCTATTGGTGTTTTTGCGCTATCTGGCGCTATTACTAATTGGATTGCTATCCACATGTTGTTTGAAAAGGTGCCTTTTTTATACGGTTCTGGCGTTATTACTGCCCACTTTGAAGAGTTTAAACGCGGCATTCAAGACCTCATCATGCGGCAGTTTTTCACTCAAGAAAACATCGAACGTTTTTTGAAACGCGAAGAAGATTCTGCACAAAAATTATTTAATGTAGAGCCTCTATTAGACCGTCTTGATTACGACAAGCTATTCCAAAGCCTCGTTGATGTCATCAGCGCATCATCATTCGGCAGCATGTTAGCAATGGTCGGTGGCGTTGAAGCATTAGACCCACTGAAAGAACCTTTCTGTAAGAAAATTCGCCACACATTGGTTGAAATGACAGAAAGTGAGGCATTTATTGAAGCACTCCACGAAGGCATTAATGCACAACAAATTAGTGGCGACCTGATCAAAGATATTGAAGAGATTGTTGAAAAACGACTCGATGAATTAACACCTGATATGGTCAAAAATATTATTCAACGAATGATTAAAGAACATTTAGGCTGGCTAGTGGTATGGGGTGGCGTATTTGGCGGCCTAATCGGTTTGGCCTTCAGTTTAATATAGGCCGATTTGCCGGACATATTCATATGAATACTATTTGGCCCATTGAACACAATAAGCTCACGACTGAGCAAACAGAAAAGCTACACCAATCATTACGCTCACCCTTCAAAAATAGGCTTCAACAATTCGCCATTGATGAGGGGTTAGGCGATTATTTAGCTTCTTTTTACATCCCTTTCGCATCTTGGTTAGGCGAGAAACAATCCACCGTTAGTCGCACACTGGTTGTTGGCATTAACGGCGCTCAAGGTAGCGGAAAGTCTACGTTATCTCAATTAACTGCCGATATCTTAACTCAAGGTTTTGGACTCAATACCGTTGTTCTCTCCATAGACGACATATACAAAACACGGCAACAACGTGAGCAAATGGCGATAGATATTCATCCGCTATTTAAAACGCGTGGCGTGCCTGGCACTCACGACACAGCTTTGGGCATGAGCCTCATTCAACAAATATCTACATTAAAAGCAGGTCAATCCCTCCCTATTCCTCATTTTGACAAAGGCAACGATGACCGTTCCCCTAAAAACCTATGGCCTAGATGCACAGGCCCTGTCGATATTCTTATTGTTGAAGGCTGGTGTGTTGGTACCCAGCCGCAAACCACTGACGAATTAACTCATGCTACTAACCCTCTCGAAAAGAATGAGGACGAAAAGCTGATTTGGCGACGCACCGTTAACGAGCATCTTAAAACTGATTACAAAGAGTTTTTTGGCTTACTCGATTGCTTAATATTTTTACAAATACCTAACGTTGATTGCGTTTTGAAATGGCGCGGCTTACAAGAACAAAAGCTGGCCGAAAAGCATCAACATGAGCGACATTTAATGAGCACCCAAAAATCGCTCAAGCGTTTTATTGCACACTACGAACGACTCACACTTTCCCAACTTAAAAACATGCCAGACATCGCGGACTTAACCATTACGCTAGACAATCATCATCAAATAAAGAGAGCGTTAATCCGGCGCCCGTAACACCAAAGCTACTCGCCGATTCTTACCTCGACCTTGATCACTATCATTGCTGACCAAAGGCCGCGTTTCAGCATAACCAATAGCACTTAAACGCTTTGGCGTAATCCCTTGCCCAATAAGATATCGCGTAACACTGGTTGCCCGAGCCGATGACAGTTCCCAATTAGATAAATATCGCGGCGTGGATATTTTTTGATTATCGGTATGCCCTTCCACCAAAATATGCCAAGGGCGCTGTTTCAACATCACAGCCAACTCATCCAATACTCGCTCTCCCGAACGACTTAACGTAGCGTCTGCAGGGAAAAATAAAATACTGCCGCTCATCGCTAGCTTGATAGTACCTTGTTCCTCTACAACGCTAACGCGGCCTTTTAGGTCGCTCATATACACCTGATCAAGAAACGCGCGGTTGTCGGGTTTGATTATTGGCTGAGCCTGTGAAGAAGCCTCTTGTTCGCTGGCTTTTTTAATTTCCTGCTGCTGATAACTGAGTAATAAAACAAACAGCGTGACCATCAATAACAGAAGGTCTATATAACTAACGGCCCATGACTCGTAATCATCATCTGTTGGTGAATGGCTAGCATCTACCACCATACTCTTTCTGCGCTCAATCGACATGAGACGCCGCTAGAGGCAATAGTTTAGCCAAACTAGTTTTTGTTACTTTCTTTGCAACTACGGTACTTTCTTCAGGAATGCCGTGCGCTTCCAACATATCGCGAATAACCATCGGGTGCGTTTTTTCATACATCATCGCTAAACCCTCTAATAGAGCATTCAAATGAGCCGCGTGTTCTGCAGTTTGCTTTTCCAGCTTAATCGCGAGTGGCTTACAAATTAAATTTGCTACTACCAACCCATACAAAGTCGTTAACAATGCGAACCCCATCGTCACACCCACTTGTTCCAAACCTACTTCGCCCAAGCCATACAGCATATGAATCATGCCCAATAACGTACCCAACATGCCAAAGGCAGGCGCATAACTAGACATTAAACGTAAAATTTGTGATTTTTCTTGGATCGGCGACAAAGTCCGGGCGCTCTCTTTGCGCATAATATTATTCACATCATCCAGTGAACACCTGTCCAAAATAAGCTGAACGCCTTTAATTAAAACAGGTTGCCTTGCCAATTTGATTTCTTGCTCCAGCAACCGCACTTGCCCAGAGCGATATAAATGGGCGCAACGTAGAAGCTGCTGGAATTCTGCACGTATACGAAATTCAGCCGATTGCCCTTTAACAATTACGGGTAACTCTCGTAAAAGCCCCAGTACCTTGTGTTGTGGCTTGCTCAACAGCACTGCGCACAACGTACCGCCTAAAACAACCAATAGACCGGGTATATTGATTAAGGCCAGTAAATGGCTAGGGGAGATTAATACCACCACTGATACCAGTAGCATCAAAAGCGTCACATTAAAAACTGTTAAAAATCGCATGGCACATCTTCCTTATTTCTTGATTTGTACAAGAAAGAGTGCAATTGATGTGCCTAAACTATATTCCCATTAGAAAGCAAAGAGTTATGAGCGCCGAAAGCTAATTTCAGCTCCACAACCTGCCGGCTTTATTAACCAACAGGCAAGCCTTTGCCGGTATAGATATCTAATCGCGGAAATTTTTATACTGCAGAGGAATCCCTAAGCTTTCACCTTTAAGCATAGCCATTACCGCTTGTAAATCATCGCGCTTTTTACCGGTGACTCTCACTTGTTCTTTTTGGATCTGCGCTTGGACTTTTAATTTCTTTTCTTTAATTAACTTGGTTATTTTTTTAGCTGATTCACTATCCAAGCCTTCTTTAATAATAATCTTTTGCTTAACTTTCAAGCCAGACTCTTCAGCGCTTTGCACGTCCATACAATTCACATCTACACCTCGGCGAGATAGCTTTATTCGGAAAATATCTAACATTTGTCCTAATTGGAATTTAGCCTCACCAGTCATCGTCACATCATGACCCGCTAATTCAAACGTTGCGCCCGTTCCTTTGAAATCATAACGCGTTGTTACTTCTTTATTCGCTTGATCAACCGCATTGGTCAACTCGTGCATATCTATTTCTGAAACCACATCAAATGATGGCATAACACTTCCTATTACGTTTGAATTTACTTGATTTTATCGACTAAAAACTTAGAACAATAGCGATATATTTTCTTTATAAGCACATTAGTGAGAAAACACCTCTAGATGTAGCTGATCTAACATACCCAATAGCTCATCCTTAACAAGGTGCAGTTCTTTACATTTTTCTTGGGACTCTGGTGTCTTATTATCAATATACAACTGAATAATTTCATCGCCCACTGTATGCAGACTACGATGTACGGGGTCTATTCTTTTAAATATATCTAACTCACCATAACGTTTAAGGCCGTCAGATTTATACCAATTACCAAACCGGCACTTACTTTCATCGCTCAAGGTTGCACCCAAAACAGGCAGCGTTGCATCTTCAATCTTGGCAATAACATTATCTACCCATTCACGAATATCATGCTGCGCCACTAATAATGGAAATACTTTCAAGTCCCACTCTGAGGCCGCCCAAATCGTCCACATTGGAGCCGCAACAAACTGCTTAGACCACGCAATCACTTTACCGGACGGCATTGGTCTTGCAATACCGTAGCCCTGCGCAACATCGCACCCCAATCGCATCAGCAAGCCGCCGTGCTCTATTGTTTCCACACCTTCGGCTACCACATCACGTTCAAATGTGACCGCTAAACTGGTAATTGCCTGCACGAGTGCCAAGTCACCTTTATCGTCTAATATATCCCGTATAAAGGACTGATCAATTTTCAACGTATCCGCTGGCAAACGTTTCAAATAACTCAATGATGAATAACCCGTACCAAAATCGTCCAAGGCAAAGCGCACACCCAAGTCCTGACAATCGCCAATTACTGTTTGAACATGCTGGATATCCCCCAGTGCGACCGACTCTAAAATTTCAATTTCTAGCTTACAAGGGCTCACATCAGGGTAGTTATTGAGCATCCTTTTTAAACGCGTATAAAAGCTAGGTAAATGAAAATGCTTAGCCGCAATATTGACACTCACAGACCAATCTTTTCCTTGTTCTTGCCAGTACGTTAATTGCTTTAACGCTGACTCCATTACCCAATCGCCAATACTGATAATCAAGTCGTGCTGTTCAATAACCGGCAAAAATTCTAAGGGAAACACCAGCCCCTTCTCAGGGTGCTGCCAACGTAACAAAGCCTCCATGCCAACAATTGTGCCCGTTCGCATATTTACTTTTGGCTGATAATACAATTCAAGTTCATCACTCAATAAAGCTTGCTCAATACGAGCAATCACTTTCTGCGAACTACTTGCTTGCTGATCTTCTTCTACATCAAACCAATGAATTCTATTTCGCCCTGACTGCTTAGCAACAAACATTGCCTGATCCGCATGCCTTAGTAAGGTATCTGAATCAACATCCTCTTCAGGATACAATGCAACTCCTATGCTACATGAGATATTAATCTGCTGACCATCAATAACATATGGCTCAGACACCGCTACTTTTAAACGTTGCAGGGCTTGAAACAGTTCAGGCTTATTGGAAACATCACCGATCAAAATAACAAACTCATCTCCACCTAAGCGTGCGACGGTATCTTCTTGACGTAAATACTTCTTTATCCGGCTAGCAACCTCTACCAACAATTCATCCCCTACCGCATGCCCGTAAGTATCATTCACGGGTTTGAATTCGTCCAAATCCATCATGCATACAGCCAGTATATTGTTATGACGAGAAGCTAAAAACATCGCCTGCTTAAAACGATCCGCTAATAAAACCCTATTCGGCAATCGAGTTAATGCATCGTGTGTTGCATGCCATTGCATTTCGTCACTCAACGCCGCTCGCTCTTCATCTCCAATAATTGTGATCACACACCCTACATTCTTTGTATGTAAAGGGTACTGTGCAGCTAATGTTCCGTGCACACTTTTTCTACTGCCGTCTTTTGTAATAAGCACAGCATCACTCGGAAACTTACGCACCCGTTCGACAGGGGTATTACTTAAACAATGACAAATATCAATAGGGAGACCGTATTCCCCCGCCACAACATTGAGTATTTTTGATGCTTGTTGATTTATCGCATCGGCCAACGACCAACCGCTTAACTCACACGCGGCTTCGTTCATATACGTTATAAGTCCATCAGGTGAAGTTGTTACAATTCCGCTATCCACTGACTTTAGCGTTAACTCCACGACTTCTTTTTTTATTTCTAATGCATTTTGCCAATGCTGGTGGCCCGACAAATCGACTAATGTAACCTGATGAATCACTTTGTCAGGAAAGCTGAGTAAACTCATCACAACTTCGACAGGAAATATCTCATCCCCTGTTAGCCTTTTACATAAGCACTCAATACTGGCAGTCCCTTCTGAGTTAGCCTCAAGAATCAATTCATTAAAAAGCTGTTTAGAAGAGACTCCATTAGGCTGAAAGTCAGGCGCAAGGGATGATAAATGCAAACCAAAAAAAGCATCTCGGGAAGGCGCATTGAACATTTTCAACGTCGCCGTATTAAACTCAAGCAAGCCCTTCTCATCGCAAACCAACATTGGGCTAGGGTTTAACTCGAACAACTGCTGATAATGGCGGATATCATCACTAAAGTAGTGATCCGTTTTGCCTTGCTTCGCCCCTAAATTATATGTTTCTTCGTCCATAAAGTGATTAAAACGCTCCGTTGTCGTTAACCGCTAATAATTACCTTGTTAAGTAATAAATATAGTCTGAAGTAAAAATATATCAGCTTTTCTTTCTTAACGCTCGAACTGTGTCATAAGCTTCTGTTATTTGTTGCGTTTTTTCCTTGGCTATCTTCATCATTTCGTCCGGCAAACCTTTTGATACCAGTTTATCCGGATGGTGTTGGCTAATAAGGCGACGATAAGCCTTTTTCACTTCCGCATCTGTTGCAGATTCGCTAACACCCAAAATAGCATACGCCTCCTCTGGAGTAGAGCCGGTTTGCTGATGTGTGCCTCGACGCTGACTTGCGCCAAGCATGCGCTTCAACTGCTCATACGCAAATTGAGGGATACCTAACTGCCCACAGATATGCCGCAGAATATCGTCCTCTGCATCATCTAAAACACCATCCGCATAAGCAGCTTGCAATTGCACCTCGATAAACATACGAACTAAGTTCTTTTGACGCTGACACGCCTGCTTGAACTCACCCAGTTCAACATCTAAATCAAAATCAGCCGACTTCCCGCGATTAAAATGCGCAACCGCCTCTTTTTTCATTTCGGCAGACAGTTCCATTTGCGCCATCACTCGCTGCGCCATTTGAATTTCTTCCTGCGACACTTGCCCATCTGCTTTGGCTATATGTCCCATAATCGCAAACGTTGACTTGAAGAAGGTTTTTTTAATGCGCTGTTGACGCTCTGGATCAAACGGATTCTGAGTCATACCCGTATCAAACTTATGGCCAATATAAACGCCTAACAACACGCCTAATGTGCCAAACGTCATATAACCAAATATGCCGCCCAGTACTTTCCCTGTCCATCTCATCGTTTCACACCTTTTACTTGCAAAATTGTTAATTAAATTAGATGATTAGCAGCTTTTTTATTAAGCAACTCAATCAAATGACTATTCCAGCTTCTCTACTTGACGCCAACCTAGACAGCCTGCCACTTATCCATAAAGGAAAAGTGCGCGATATATATGACATTAATGACAAACATATGCTGATCGTCACCACCGATCGCCTGTCTGCCTTTGACGTTATTCTACCCGATCCTATTCCTGGCAAGGGCATTGTGCTAAATGAAGTGTCTAATTTCTGGTTTGAGAAATTATCTCACCTTATTCCCAATCAACTATCTACGTTAACATTAGAGAACGTATTAGATAACGAGCAAGATTGTCAACGTCTTGAGAAACGCGGCATCGTTGTTAAAAAGCTAAATCCATTGCCTATTGAGGCTATTGTTCGTGGCTATTTAATTGGTTCAGGCTGGAAGGATTATCAAAAGTCAGGACTGGTTTGCGGCATTAAATTACCTGAGGGTTTGCAACAAGCATCTCAATTGCCTGAAGCTATTTTCACCCCTTCAACAAAAGCGGCTGTTGGAGAACACGATGAAAATATTTCTTACGAGCAAACCATTGAGTTATTGGGCGAAGATTTAGCGAAGCAAGTACGCGACATCAGCTTAACGCTTTACACAACCGCCGCTAAATATGCATTGGAACGTAATATTATTATTGCCGATACTAAGTTTGAATTCGGCCTAGACGACGAGGGCGTTCTACACTTAATTGACGAAGTATTAACGCCTGACTCATCACGTTTTTGGGATGCTAAAGCATATAAAGTAGGCACAAGCCCCGCCAGTTTTGACAAGCAAATCGTTCGTGATTATTTAGAGACTCTCGATTGGGATAAAACTAATCCAGGCCCGGCCTTACCCGCTGCAATTGCCGACAAAACGGCTGCTAAGTACCGCGAGGCTCAAACATTACTAACTGAATAGTTTTTTCTTTTAAGCATAAAAAAGGGCGCCTAGGCGCCCTTTTTTAGTACTCACTAAACGTGTTACTTATTAGTAAACTCTGGATATGCTTCCATACCACACTCACTAAGATCAACACCTTCGTATTCTTCTTCTGCTGATACGCGTATACCCATAACAGCTTTCAGAATGCTCCATACAACAAAGCTTGATACAAACACCCATCCGAAGATAGTCGCTGCACCAATCAATTGACCAGAGAAGCTCACGCCGTCGTTTGTTAAAGGTACTAATAAAAGGCCTAATAAACCACATGTACCGTGAACAGAAATCGCCCCCACAGGATCATCGATTTTCATTTTATCTAATGCAACAATTGAGAACACAACCAATACACCACCAGCAGCACCAAACAATGTTGCTTGTAGAGCAGTAGGTGTTGAAGGTTCCGCCGTAATCGCTACTAGACCAGCCAGTGCACCGTTCAATAGCATTGTTAAATCAGCCTTGCCAAATAACATACGGGCAACAATTAATGAAGCCATTGCACCACCAGCTGCTGCTGCGTTAGTGTTCAAGAAAACCATAGCCACTGCATTTGCACTGACGATATCGCCTAACTTAAGTACTGAACCACCGTTAAAGCCAAACCAACCCATCCATAAAATGAATGTACCTAATGTTGCTAATGGTAAGTTTGCACCTGTAATTGGGTGAATTTCACCATTAGGGCCATATTTACCTTTACGAGCGCCTAACAATAAAACGCCCGATAGCGCTGCTGCTGCACCAGCCATATGCACAATGCCTGAACCAGCAAAATCTGAGAAGCCAAGGTCGCCTAAGTTATAAAGACCAAAAACATCATCACCGTTCCATGTCCATGCACCTTCCATTGGATAGATAACACCTGTCATCACAACAGCAAAGGCTAGGAATGACCAGAGTTTCATACGCTCAGCAACTGCACCTGAAACGATAGACATCGCTGTTGCAACAAACACAACTTGGAAGAAGAAATCTGATGCATTTGAGTAAACAGAGCCGCCATCAAAGCCTGCTTCTTGTGATTCAGCCAATACAGTTGCTGTTAACGCATCTGCCGTTGCCGCCCCATCTAGCTCGATACCGCTCAACATTGCACCGCCACCGTACATAATTTCATAGCCGTACACTAAGTACATGATGCAAGAAATAGCAAACAGCGCTACGTTTTTAGTTAAAATTTCTGCTGTGTTTTTTGAACGTACAAGTCCAGCTTCTAACATCGAGAAGCCAGCTGCCATCCACATTACTAGCGCGCCACATACCAAAAAGTAAAAGGTATCGACCGCGTATTGCAGTTCTAATATATTATTCGCGTTTATATCCACGTTTAAATCCTCTTGTTCTTATTAATTTAAAGCGCTTCTGCGCCAGTTTCACCGGTACGGATACGAACAACTTTTTCAAGATTCGTAACAAAAATCTTACCGTCTCCAATTTTCCCCGTATTTGCCGCTTTAATAATTGAATCCACTGCTTGATCAACTTGGTCGTCTGACAACGCAATTTCAACTTTTACTTTAGGCAAAAAATCCACAACATACTCAGAACCACGATAAAGTTCCGTATGACCCTTTTGACGACCGAAACCTTTCACTTCAGTGACGGTAATGCCAGATACGCCAATATCAGATAACGCTTCACGCACATCATCCAATTTAAATGGCTTTAATACAGCTGTTACTAATTTCATTTTTTATCCTTATTTCTATATGTCTCATTGACTCCGCAGATAATGCATACAACGTGCCAAACATATAATAAGGATACATTTCAATAAGTTGAATTAATTAAAAGCATTTCATATTCTGAATACTATGGGCTTACCGCACCAACATGGTGCTTGTAATAAAGCCTTCTTTCATTCTTAGATCTTTTTTACGCGCATAAAAAAACGCCCCTCAAAGAGGGGCGTTTTTAAAACGAATTAACGCTTAACTTATAGAGACTTAGAAATAGTCAATGTAGCTGTTGAATCATCGTCTACATTTGAACCCTCTGCATTATCAACATCTGTATAAGCAATTTCCCAGTCTAGGCCTAAGTAGCTTGTTGATGCAGCTAATTTCCAGTCGAAGTAATCGTCTGCGTTGTTACGGTCATAGAAGCCAACATGTGCAGCAAGAGAAACGCCCGCATACTCACCTAATTCTAAACCTAAATCTGTGTAATTACCGTAGTCCTTATCGCCGATATCATCACTCTCACCATCAACACCAAAGTACTGCGTTAAAGTAGCTGGACCATAAGATAAGCCAACATATAATTCAGTGAAGTCATTATCAGAATCTGAAGTAGGGTATGCATAGTGAAGAACACCTAGATCAACGCCAACGCCAGCAACTTCAGTTGCCCAACCAGCATAAATATCTAACTCCATGCTAGCATTGTTGTACATATCACCATCAACATTTGAACCCCAAACACCAGCATACAAGCCGTTGCCTAAGTCAGCATCAAAACCGCCTTGAATAGCAGCTGAACCACCAGTTTGTGAAATACCACGCCATACGTAGTCAGTTGTTAATGCAACGTTGCCGCTGATTTCAATAGCACTTGCTGCACTTGAAGCTACTAGTAAGCTAGCAATCGCAGTTGTTTTTAATAATTTCATTTTAACTCCTTATTTTTAGTTAATTGTATGATATGTTTTGTGAACCACAAACTACAGTCACACAAACGTAATAATCATGTTGTTAGATTAACACAACACCAAGCTACTTGTTGATTTTATTCACAATAAAACAACAATAACGCACCGAAAAGAGCCGAAACAACATTTTTGCGCACCAAACAGGTGCGCAATTTAATAATAACCCATACATTACTAAACACATTATGATCAACACGCAAACCATTGAAAAACTAGCAAAGTCTTTAAGTGAACAACTTCCAAGCGGATTTAACGATTTAAAAATTGAAGCTGAGAAAAATTTTAAGGCTATTTTACAACAACAGTTTTCAAAACTTGATTTAGTTACACGTGAAGAATTTGATACACAAAACGCCGTTCTTTTAAGAACACGTGAAAAACTAGACGCTTTAGAAAAAAAGATTACTGAGCTTTCAGAAAAATAAACTCTACCCTCAAGGGCAAAATCACAAGGAAAGGATTCCATGTCTCTCGCTACCGTATACACACGCAGCTCCGCTGGTATTAATGCCCCGCTAGTGACCGTTGAGGCGCATTTAGCCAACGGCCTACCAAGCTTAAACATTGTTGGCTTGCCTGAAGCTGCAGTAAAGGAAAGTAAAGACCGCGTTCGTAGCGCAATTATTAACTGTCAATTTGAGTTTCCTGCTAAACGAATCACCATTAATCTTGCACCTGCAGACTTACCCAAGGAAGGCGGGCGACTCGACCTGCCTATTGCCCTCAGTATTCTTGCCGCATCCGGTCAAATACCCAACGACACATTAGCGGACTATGAATTTCTTGGCGAGCTGTCACTTAGTGGTGAACTACGCGCTATTCAAGGCGCCCTCCCAGCCTCTTTAGCTTGCCAAGCCGCCAACAAAACCTTATGCCTCCCCACGCAGAACCAAGAAGAAGCGGCTCTTATATCTAATGTTGAGATTTTAGGCGCTCCTCATTTATTAAGCATATGCGCACACTTAGGTGGCCAGCAAACTTTACCCGCCTTCACATCACCTAAAAACCCAAGCGAAGGCTCTCAACTAATTGCTGATTTTGCCGACGTTCACGGCCAACAACATAGCAAGCGCGCACTAGAGATTGCCGCCGTTGGTCGCCATAGTCTACTGATGCTTGGCCCACCAGGAACAGGGAAGTCCATGCTCGCTTCACGCTTGCCTAGCATCATGCCCTTACTCAGTGAAAAAGAAGCCGTTGAAACCGCATCCGTCTATTCAATAAGCCAGCACGCTATCAACTTCAAACAATGGCAAATACCACCGTTTAGATCCCCACACCGCCTCAGCCGTTGCCTTGGTGGGCGGCGGCAGCCACCCAAAACCCGGAGAAGTTTCCCTTGCTCATAACGGTGTTTTATTTTTAGATGAACTGCCCGAATTCGAGCGCAAAGTACTAGAGGTATTACGCGAGCCGATTGAAAACGGCAAAATATCCATCTCACGCGCTAATCACCAAACTGAATTTCCCGCTCGATTCCAATTAATCGCCGCAATGAACCCTTGCCCCTGCGGTTACCTTGGCGACGCTTCGCAGCGCTGCCAATGTAAACTCCAAAATTATTTAATAATTACAAAATTAACTGATAATATACAAAATTATTTAATAATCATCTTTGCTGAATTTAGAAATGAGAACTCATTTGAACACCTACGTAATTAAGCTGCATACAAAGGCAGTGGCATGACTAATAAATTTATTTTAAAGAACGTTAGAGAACGCTTAAAGAAAGATACTTACTACCGTTTAGATATTGTTACAGGAATAGATTTAACAAACGATTATCGTGTAGACCAAACATTCACAACGCTAAGAGTCAATTTCTGTGAATATTCACCGGAATACCAAAACCTTAAAAAATTAAATCCATCGCGATTAACAACCGATTCAAAAACTCAATAAATGCAAGAGAGAAGATCACGACAGAAACAGTCTCGTTATTAGAAGACATAACAAACCAATTTTTCTTAAAGCCAGGTACTGTTTGGAAAAATGGGGAACTTGTATGGGAGCCATCAGACTCACTTAATATCTACATTAACCAAGAACAAAAAACCATTACTAATTTTAAAACGGTTAAAGCAGAGCTAAGCGGCAAAAATATTCAGTACATAAAGGATAATCATTATACAAACTTAATTAGACTTCCCGAATCAGAGGTTAATGGGAAAAAAATCACTGTTCTAGTTCCTGTATTAGAAGTCATTCGATACTATTTTTCTGGATCTCGTTACTTCACAACAAGCTTATTCAATGGTGGCATGGAGTCCGATCAAATTAAATCGGCTTTTGTTTATAAAAGCACTTTTGATAAAGAGCAACTGAATGTATACATATGGCTCAGAAGGAAGTGCTATGACTCAGATGCAATTTTACTTGCGAGAGCTATAGCAAATACACGCACTATGAATTCCATGAGGCTTATCTATAGCTCTTTAATTAGTGTTATTTCTCTTTATACGCAAAAGAAATGGCAAATAACCCAATGCTGCCCTAAAGCAGATTTCCCTTTTTATGACAATAGTGAACTTGAAGTTCAAGGACAGTGGTTACCGCCAAATGATCAGGGTGAATTTACAACCTATCTAGTAAGAACAATCGAGAAGTGCAGTCATAACTTCCCTTTTAAATCACTAGAAATAGAAAGTGTTGAATCATATAACTCAAACGGCAAAGCATCATCGAAGGTCACCCCTTACCCAACGCAAACCATTGTTCGAGAAGACGGGGAGCACAAACCAGTATTGACGGAAGGCGAGCAGCCAAGTGAATCAATTGAAGCACAGGAGTTAGCATTTTATACTGAAAGGTTTAACCACTTGTCTGAAATACATATTTCGAAGGTAAGTAAATCATCTGAGAAAGAGCAAAAAAAATACGCATTAAATGAGGAAATTAATCCTGAAACTGATGAGGGTTCTACTCAAACTGGAAATCACCAACAAAACAATCAGATAGAAGCATGGGAAATTGCAATTAAAGATAGTGAATCAATACCTATTAGTGAACGACTAAACGTAACATCTGAAGCAATTAAAAGCATTGAAAAAAGATCTAACTCTTTATCTGTAGTAGCTCTTCCTTTTAACAAACTAGATACGGCTAAACCTTATGGCTTTTACGAATTTAAGGCACCTCCTAGAAAACCATCAAATTACACATGGCCATACATAGGGAATAGAAAAAGAAAAGCCTTGTTCTTAGAGTTGCAAAGTGGACAAAGAACTATTTATATACTCGAAATCGAAGGAAAAAGAGGAGCTGGTCACTCACTTTATTTGTTAAGCCACTCAAATATAAACAATTTTGCAGCTAATGCAGAAAGTTTTTTACAACGTATTGCTGAGAGATCAGGAAACGGGATCAAACATGGGGTGTTTAATAAGATTTTCACCGTCTCAAGCCTGAAGCACACCACAAATAAAGAAGACTCTTTTACAGACCGGTTAATTAGAGCTATAAGCGGAGCTTTTGACTCAAACAAAAGATAACTTCTAGTCGCCTTGGTGCCGCCATATCATCATCTCACTAAAAATACCGCTCCTTTACATACCCTCAGGTCAATCACCGAGGCTGGCTATTCTTTTATTTACTCAAAAATCAAATTGGGGTCGAGTGGCACGCTACGAAACATATAAAATGCTGTGCTGTATATACAAAAAAACACCTCTATTACACCGTGGGATTTAAGAATAACTAGAAATATATGTTTTAAAAAAACGAATAAACTCGGCTACTTGTCTAGGTAGATAGTGACGACTTGGGTAAACCAGCTGCAACCCTGTATTTGCATTATCTCCCCTTTGAAACCCAAGCACAAAATCATCCAAAATAGTTTCTAAATTACCTTGAGCAAGATCGTGTTTCACATCCCAGATTGATTTATACGAAATCCCCACGCCCGCTAACGCCCATTGGCGAATTATCGCACCACTGTTACTAATAAATGAGGGGGATGCCTTAATTACTATTTCTTTATCATTATGATGAAAACGCCACTCATTAAGCGGCTCGCCAAGGCGCGCCATTACCAAACAACAATGTTGGTTTAAATCTGTTGGTTTTTTTGGTATGCCATGTTTTTTAAGATACCCAGGAGATGCAACTAATACTCGGTGATTATCAGCAAGGCGGTGAACAACCAAATTGCTATCGGGTAAATTACCAAACCTAACACCAAGATCAAAACCATGTTCAACTAGATTTGTTACGCCATCTGAAAGATATAAATAAGGCAGCACACCTGGGTGTAGAGAGGTAAATTTTTGCAGTGCCGGCGCAACATATACTTCCCCAAAATCGAAAGGGGCAGTAATGCGTAACTGACCCGACAAGACTTTATTATCACCCTGTAATAGTGCTTCGGCATCTTCAACCTCAGATATTACACGCAGGCAGGCATTGTAAAAACGATAGCCTGCATCAGTTAAGGATATTTTCCGTGTTGTACGATTCAAAAGTCGTGTGTTGTAGCGTTGCTCTAGGAGGTTAATGCGCGCTGTCATACTTGCTGGTGATAAACCGATTTTTCGTCCTGCTGCTGCCAGCCCATTTGCTTTCACTACCTGAACAAACAGCTCCATGTCATCTATTTTACTCATATTATTCAGCCTAGATAAATAATGTTTTGGTTATTTAAGCAATTATCAATTTGCATTACAAGTATTAAGATAAATGCGAGATTATTAAATATTGAGAGCGATACCAATGGCATTTGAAAACTTATTTAGCAATAAAAAAATAGCTAATCTAGAAGCACCAAATTGTATTGTAATGGCACCAATGACACGATCTAGGGCTTTACAGCCAGGAGATATCCCAACTGAATTAATGGCTATTTATTATGCTCAGCGCGCCAGCGCTGGGTTGATTATTACCGAAGCAACACAAATTTCACCGCAAGGCAAAGGCTATTCTTTTACACCAGGTATATATTCTGAAGAGCAAGTAAACGGGTGGCGTAAGGTCACAAATGCAGTACACGCCGCAGGTGGTCGAATTTTTTCTCAACTTTGGCATGTAGGACGAATGTCTCACGAGTCACTTCATGACGATGGTAAACCTGTAGCGCCTTCGGCATTAGCGCCTGATGCTCAAGTATGGATTGTGAATGATGATGGTGTAGGTAATATGGTCGACTGCCCTGTGCCACGTGAGCTTTCTCATGACGAGATAAAAAATATCATCGAAGACTATCGTTATGCAGCATCCAATGCAATTAAAGCAGGTTTTGATGGAATCGAAATTCATGCAGGTAATGGTTATTTAATCGATCAGTTTTTGAGACGTAGTGCAAATAAGAGAGCTGATGAATATGGAGGTTCAATTGAAAACAGAATTCGTTTCGCCATTGAAATAGTTGAAGCCGTAAGTGATGAGATTGGCAATGAGCGTGTCGGCATTCGCCTAGCTCCTTTTATTACTCAGCGAGGCATGGAGGACAGTGAGGCAATTGATGCCATTTTATTAGCCGCAAAATCATTTAATGAAATGGGTATTGCCTATATTCATCTGTCGGAAGCAGATTGGGATGACGCACCGGTAGTTTCGGAAAATTTCAGGCACAACCTACGTGCAACATTCAGTGGGGCAATTATTGTTGCAGGTAATTACACAGCTGAAAGTGGTGAGGAAATTATCGCCAGTGGTTTAGTAGATTTTGTCGCTTACGGACGTAAGTTCTTAGCTAATCCAGATTTACCCCATCGATTTGCAAACAACCTACCACTTAATGAGATTAGCGATTCAACCACCTTATTTGGTGGTAATGAAGTGGGTTATACCGATTTTCCAGTTTATAAATAAATTTAGGAGTTTATTATAACTATGAATATTAGAAATCATTTGAGAGGTATTACGCTGCCAGCCCTTAGTCTGCTAATTGGCATTGCCTTTACTGTTAGTAGTGAAAGGGTCGATGCGGTAGTAGAGAATAATTATTCAATGCCAGAACCAGCAGTGCTAACCATTGATAAAAGTTTAAGCGCTAAACAAGTGGAAATAATGAAGATAGCGGCTCAAAATTATGCTGCTTTTTGGGATACGGGTATTGAGAGTTATGCTGGATATGCATTAGCTGATGATTTCATTGACCTCAACTTGCCAGAGGGCAGAAAGCAAGGAGTTCAAGGACCACTAGATGCTTCAAAATGGTTTAGAGCCGTTGTATCTGATTTACGTTGCGAAATTGAAGAAATGATTTTGGTAGAAAATAAAGCTATTTTACGGCTAGTATTTACGGGGCATTTCACTGGTGAATTTGGTGAGTATCAAGGTAAAGGGCAAGCCATTTCTTTTAGTGCGGTAGATATATATACAATCCGAAATGGAAGAATAAAATCTAATTGGCATATTGAAGACAATGATACGTTAATGAAACAACTTAAACAGTAATGCTCTGCAAAAAGGAAGGTTGCTAGTCCCTCCAAATTGTTTCTCACCCGAAAGGAAGGAAAAATTAGGGGCAACTCACTAATTTATCAAAATGGTAATTATTACCTACTAAAAAATTTCCCTACAAAAAGATCAACTCCGAGTCTAGTAGATAACATTAAAGCGATTCGTTATTAATTTTTGATGTAGAGTTATCGTCAATTGACTAGAGGCTCTTTGACCTAATGTTGATAGTTCCTAATATAAATATAGAAAACAAGTCCAAATGATTTCAATTAAACAACTGACCTATGCACTCGCCATTGAGGAAAAGCTACATTTTAAAAAAGCAGCTGAGATGTGCCATGTTAGTCAGTCAGCCTTAAGCACAGGAGTTAATGAGCTTGAAAAACAACTTGGTATTCAGATTTTTGAAAGGGATAACAAGAAGGTTCTAGTCACGCCGGTTGGCAAGGAACTTCTGCAACAGGCTCGCTCAATTAAGCTGCAAGTAGATGACCTTCAACATTTTGCGGATACTCAAAAACAACCGATGAGTTATCCTGTAAAGATTGGCTTAATCCCAACCATCACGCCTTACTTACTACCCAAATTACTCCCTGTTTTAAATCAACGTTACCCGCTGGCACAATTGAACATAGTTGAGAACCAGTCACATATTTTGGTTGATATGGTAAGACGCGGTGAGTTAGATACTGCAATATTGGCATTGCCTTTTCCTTGTGAAGGTTTGATAACACTGAAGTTTTGGGAAGAAGATTTTTACTGGGTAACGCTGAAAGGAAGAGAGCATTCAGAGCAAAAAGAAATCACGGCTGATGAGTTGAAACGCTCCGACTTGCTGCTGCTGGAAGATGGACATTGTTTAAAAGGCCACATACTAAGCGTCTGCAATATGTTGGAAGAAACAGCAATGCAAGACGTGAAATTAACCGGGCTTAATACCCTAATCCAGATGGTCTTGGGTAATTTAGGCTCAACGATAATTCCCGAAATGGCCGTAGAACAATTGGCGGAACAGCATGAATCACTTAGTGTTGTTCACTTAAATGAGCCATCACCTCATAGAGAGCTTGTTTTCATTCTACGTCCTAACTCTACTTGCATGGCGAGTATCGAAGCGCTTAAAGCAATTTGTAAACAAGCCCTAAGTTAATGTACTAGTAATTAGAACATCAGCTTCTATATATTCAAATATACGGAACGACATGTCTCCACTTATGATGAAGATCAACTGCATAAAAGTTTTCAAATGTAGTGTTTCTTTCATTATGTATTAGGAGATAAAAATGTTTAATAAATCAGCCGTATTGGCAACAGCGATTGCCTTAGCTCTATCCTCAGGTTCCGCATCAGCAGAGAACGAGCCTACATCAAGCAGTTTCTGGTGGCCAGACCAGCTAAACCTAGCGCCACTGCGCCAGAATACTGATGAGTCTAACCCAATGGGTGAAAGCTTTAACTATGCCGAAGAATTTAAGACACTCGATATTGATGCCGTTAAAAAAGATTTGCAGAAAATCTTAACGACGTCTCAAGAGTGGTGGCCTGCAGATTATGGAAACTATGGACCATTTTTTATACGAATGGCTTGGCACAGTGCGGGTGTCTATAGAGTATTTGATGGACGTGGCGGTGCATCAGGAGGTCAGCAACGTTTTGCTCCTTTAAATAGTTGGCCGGATAATGTGAATTTAGATAAGGCGCGTCGTTTGATTTGGCCGGTTAAACAGAAATACGGGCGTAAAATTTCATGGGCTGATTTGATGGTTTTAACGGGCAATGTTGCAATGGAGTCTATGGGCTTTAAAACGCTTGGATTTGCTGGTGGGCGCGAAGATGACTGGGAGCCTGAGCTAGTGAATTGGGGTACAGAAAAGAAATTCCTTACTGATGGGAAACGCTTTCATGGAAACAAGACATTAAAAAGACCACTTGCAGCAGTTGAAATGGGGCTAATTTATGTTAATCCTGAAGGACCACATGGTAATCCTGATCCACTTTTAGCGGCTCAAGGTATTCGAGACACATTTGCTCGAATGGCCATGAACGATGAAGAGACCGTTGCTTTAATTGCAGGGGGGCACACGTTTGGTAAAGCACATGGTGCGCATAAACCAGGAAAGTGTGTGGGAGCTGAGCCGGTGGTTGCCAATGTTGAAGAGCAAGGATTTGGTTGGAAAAACAAATGTGGTACAGGGAATGGTAAAGATACTACTTCTAGCGGCTTAGAAGGAGCTTGGACTATTACGCCAACGGCATGGAGTATGAACTATCTACAAAATTTATTTAGTTTTGAATGGGTGACAACAAAAAGCCCTGCAGGTGCAACGCAGTGGATTCCTAAGAACGCAAACGAATTGAAATTTGTTCCTGACGCGCACGACCCAAGCAAACGCCATGCGCCAATTATGTTTACGACAGACCTTGCGTTTAAATTTGATCCGGCATACAAAAAAATTGCGCAAGACTTTTTAAAGCACCCAAAAAAATTCGATGAAGCTTTTGCTCGAGCATGGTTCAAATTAACGCATCGCGATATGGGGCCACGCGCTAGATATATAGGTGCAGACGTTCCTCAAGATGTGTTTTTATGGCAAGACCCAATTTCTGATGCTAACTACGACTTGGTCACCAATAGTGATATTAAAGGTTTGAAATCAGCAATCACTAAATCTGGGTTATCAAGCCGTCAACTAATAAAAACAGCATGGGCATCGGCTTCAACCTTCCGTGAAACAGATATGCGCGGTGGGGCAAATGGAGCACGTATTCGTTTAGAGCCACAAAAAAGCTGGCTTGTTAATGACCCTAAAGAGTTAGCTGGGGTATTAAAAAAGCTAACGAATATTCAGAAGGGCTTTAATAAAGGGTCAAGTAATAAGCGTATTTCTTTGGCAGATTTAATTGTGCTAGGCGGCGCGGTTGGAGTTGAGAGTGCGGCTAAAGAGTCAGGGCATAATGTTTCAATTCCCTTCATACCTGGACGTGCCGATGCAACACAAAAGCAAACGAACATAAATTCTTTCGCAGTGCTTGAGCCAAAGGCAGATGGTTTCCGTAATTATTACAGCTCCAAAAGTCGCATGTCACCAGTCAAAGCGCTTATTGAAAAGGCTGATTATCTCGATTTAACAGTACCTGAGATGACCGTTTTAGTTGGTGGCTTAAGAGTTTTAGATGCTAATACTGGCAACACTTCATTGGGAGTCCTCACCGAACAGCCAGGAGCATTAAGTAATGACTTCTTTGTTAACTTGCTTGATATGTCTACTCGATGGGAAAAATCGACAAAAACAGATGGTGTTTATATAGGGGTTAATCGTGCAACAGGAAAAGCAAAATGGATGGCATCACCTGTGGACTTAGTGTTTGGGTCTAATGCTGAACTTCGAGCAGTTGCTGAAGTGTACGCATCTGATGATGCACAAGAGAAGTTTGTAAATGACTTCACCAATGCATGGGTTAAGGTGATGAAACTAGATCGCTTTGATATTCTGAGCAAGTAACGTTAATACAGTTGTAACAGGTGCGTTTAAAACGCATCTGTTACAAGGCTGTTGAAATCATTTTATAGTCGTTAGATTTAAAGCAGCTATGATTGACACAGCCTATCAATGCGATATAAATAATCGATTTTACCGATAGAAAGACTTCTATTATCATTACTGCCGTTAATTCTAAATAATAAGGAAAAGATATGAAAAAGAAACTCACTACAAGCGCAGGCTGTCCTGTATCTGACAATCAAAATGTCATGACTGTAGTGGCATAGTTAAGTTGGCCACCTAATTAGAGGTGATATTATTCATCTCAAGATAAAAAGGTGAGCGCATGATGAGAAGAAGCAGACCAACATTTACCCCTGAATTTAGGCTTGAAGCAGCAC
>LWTL01000104.1 GCA_002101235.1 Cycloclasticus sp. symbiont of Bathymodiolus heckerae
TGAAAAGCAGTATTTTGAGAATTTAGAAACTGTCTAAGAAAGTGGTGGCAGCTCACTAAGATCGTGAAACGCGTTTTCCGCTCTACTACTGTTGCTATATAACTATTCTTCGACCCGACAATAAGATCGCCTTCCCAATGCCCAGGTACTGTTCGACTTTCTATCGAGGCTGGACGTTCATGTATCGAAACCCCGTCGACAATTTCCCCTCTGGTGCCTACCTTATGATGCTTTGAGTGGCATAACTTTCGCTTAGTACGTAAATGGTTACGCATCTTTTTTTAAACAGCCCACGTATTTGTATAAAGAAGATTTTGTAAATTATTTCATGAGATACATGCATAGAGCGATCATTAGGGCAGGTCAACTTGAGCCAGGTGGAGACCTCTGTCGCCGGTATGGCTCAATACCTCCGTGATACCTTAAATAAGAAAAAATAGTCGCATGTGGCTTCTCAATTGTTCTAGCAATGTTGATCATCGGGGAACCTTTTTTCCATAGTTCCCAAATGATAAGTTTTTTTCATTCATTAAATATGGCATCACACCAACCTTTTATCGCGGTTCTATTGATTTGTTGCAGTGACCGGCTGAATCCATTCCGATTATTTATTGGGGGGATTACAAGACGTTTTCAGGTGAAATAACGCTCTTACACAACGGCCATGAACTTCCCTACAAAGTCTTTAGAAAAGGTGTGGTAGCCGCACAATTACTGGATGAAAAAACCATTAATCATGCGGTTAATCAAGCCGAGCTAAAGCAGCAAAGGAAGCCTGCTTATAAGCCTAAAGTTGACCATCCACGGCACACTTACCCTGAAAAACATAAACCAACCCCAACTTCCTAAAACCGGACATTTTAACTTGGGATAAAAGCGGACATTACTACTTTTGGCTTACAGTCCAAGACTAAACGGTACTGGACATAGAGGCAGCGTGTTAAAATTTTTTGGATGAGTTTTAGTTTTCGAGGGGTAAATGTAATAAAACATTACTCCTCCCAATAATCCTCAAAAACCTTTTCATCCAACGGTGTCGTTTTAGCCCATTCTTCTATTTCCAGCATGGGTTTTTCGTAAAACTCATCAACATGCCCAATGCATAAAATAGCCACAGGATGGCTACCTTTTGGCATTTTAAACAGTTTTTTGAGTGCTTCTGGCTCAAACAAAGAAACCCAACCCATGCCAATACCTTCGGCTCTTGCGGCTAACCACATGTTTTGAATAGCGCACGATAAGGATGCCAAATCCATTTCTGGTAGGGTTCTACGGCCAAAGATGTGTTTTTCTCGCTTATCGGGTAATGCGGCAATCAATACGTCGCTACAGCTAAGAACACCTTCCACTTTTAGTCGACAAAACTCATCTTTACGTTCACCCAAAGCTTCAGCCGTTTTCATGCGCTCTTCGTTAACAATGGCATGTAGTTGCTTGCGTAAGTCGCTGTTTTTTACTCGAATAAACCGCCACGGCTGCATTAACCCAACACTAGGTGCTAGGTGCGCGGCATATAAAATTTTATCCAGTGTTTTAGCGTCTAAAGGCTCTGAGTTGAAATGACGCATATCACGTCGCTGCGCCATGGCTTTATACAGCGCTTCTTTTTCTGCTTTACTAAAACTGTGGTCATTCATCATCTGTTAAACCAGTTAAGTTTTTTAGTTAGGTTGACCACCTCGCCAACAATAAACAACGAGGGTGAAGCCACTGTATTCTCAATCAATGTTTTTGGCAATTCCGATACGTTCGACACTAAAACACGTTGCTTCTTTGTTGTACCTTTTTCAACTAACGCACAAGGCATATCCGCTCGCATACCGTTATCAATTAATGATTGGCAAATAATCGGCAAGCCTTTAAGCCCCATGTAAAACACCAAGGTTTTGCCCGGTGAGATGAGCTCTTCCCAATTTAAATTAACGCTACCGTCTTGCAATTGCCCTGTTACAAATTGAACCGATTGCGCATAGTCACGATGCGTAAGCGGAATACCTGCGTAGGATGAACAACCACTCGCAGCCGTAATACCGGGGATGACTTGGAAGGGAATATTCTCTTCTGCCAAGGTTTCAATTTCTTCACCACCACGGCCAAAGATGAAAGGATCGCCGCCTTTTAAGCGCGCAACACGTTTACCTTGCTTTGCATAATCAACCAGTAATTGGTTAATGCCGCCTTGTGGAACAGCATGGTCATCCCGCCGTTTACCCACATAAACAAGTTTGGCTTGTTTATTAATCAGCGCCATTATTTCATCAGACACTAGGCGGTCATATATCACCACTTCGGCCAGTTGCAGTAGCCGAAAAGCCTTTAACGTTAACAAGTCAGGATCACCGGGCCCTGCACCTATCAAATAAACCTCACCTTTGCTCATCAGCTCTTGTGGGTTTTTCAAACCCTCGGCTAACAGTTCGTTTGCTTCGTCTTGTTTGCCTGCTAAAAAGGCTTCTGCAATGCTGCCGTTTAGAACAGTTTGCCAAAAACTTCTGCGTTGCTGTAAATCGGGCAAAATGGATTTAACCGTATCGCGGTGTTCGCCAACAAATGAAGACAGCTCGCCATAAGCATTGGGTACAAACTGGTCTATTTGCTGTTTTAGAATGGTGGATAACACGGGCGATGAGCCGCTATTGGAAATAGCAATCGTTAAAGGCGAACGATCAATCTCTGCGGGGAATATAAAGTCACACGCTTGCTGGTCATCCACTCTATTAAAGAGCACGTTATTTTGCCGTGCATAAACGCCTACTTGTTCATTCACATCGCGGCTATTGGTTGCCGCAATAATCAACGCGTAGTGTTGCGTAATGGCACTCGTTGAAAACGCTGCCTGCACCAATTCACCATCGTTATTTTGTAACAATGCCGCCAGTTCATCACTAATATGTAGCGATATAACGTCAATAATAGCATCTGCTTTTAGTAATGCATTTGCACGGCGTAAGGCGATAGCGCCGCCACCTATTAGCAAGCATCGCTTTTTTTCTAGCTTATAAAACAGCGGGTAATACTTCATAATAAAACCTTTGAATCGTTCTTAGTCTTCACAGCATCGAGAAACATTTGTACCACGTTACACACCTTATTCCATTTATCGTTCGATGCTTTGGAAAGAAGCCCAATTCTTAATAATGACATGTTTGAATCAACATCAATAACGCGCATTAAAACCCCTTGTTGAGCAAACGTTTCAAAAACAAAATAAGCCGATGCTTTACTCATTTGATATGTAGAGAATAAGCCTTGATGCGTTTGCCGATCCACGCCCATTAAATCCATCACTGGCTGAAACAATTGCTGGCAATTTTCCGCTTCTTTTTTAATCGTAAGCCGTGCTTGCTGTTGCCAAGCCACATCGTTAAAAGCGGATATTGCCAAGGATTGTGCTGGGCCATTAATTTGCCATAAACCCAAGCGTGTATTTAATTGTTCTAAAATGAAACAATTAGCAAAAACGTAACCTAAACGCACACCGGCCAAGCCAAAAAACTTACCAAATGAACGCAAAACAATCACGTTTTCTGGTCTATCTTTTCCCAGTACGCTACGGCTTGGTTCTATGTCTGCAAAAGCCTCATCAACAATGACGCAACAACCGTCAGCCAGCATATTAGCCCATTTAAAAATATCATCTGCGGTAAACAACAAGCCCGTTGGGTTGTTTGGGTTAATAATAAGTAGATGCTGGTCGTTTTGCTGAGTCAGCGCATCGGTAATCAGATTGTGCGCTTCGTCATGGTCAAAAGAAACGTATGGAACAACGTCCCTGCCGGCCTTCAACCAATGTTTTGTATATTCTTGGTAACCCACTGCTGGCGCAAGCAATGGCTTGTTTGCCAACACCTCTGGCAGCGCTTGTATAACGGCTTGGCTGCCAGAAACGGCTAGCATCACCTCTTCGTTGTAATACATCTCTGCGGCATCATAAAAACTTGTTTGCAGGTACGGTAGCGATTTAAACGCCTCTGCCTTTATGCTGTCATGTGGGTACGAATTAGGGTTGATACCGGTCGATAAATCCACCCATTCATCATACGCAATGCCATAACGTTCACTTGCCGCATTAATATCACCGCCGTGCAATGGGGTAAATAACGGGCTATTTTCATGTGCCATTTATAGCAACTCCTGCAATATGGCGATGAGCATTAAGGCTACAAGCCACACCGCCAAACTTTTTGTTAATAAGGTACAGGCTGAATAGATCAAACTTGCATTCGCTTTTTTCCCACCCTGCTTAGCCGTTACACCCAAGGTGATACGTTGGTGCGTATCTTCCCCGTATGTAGCCGCGCCGCCCAAGGTTACATTTAAAGCACCTGCGCCTGCCGCCATAACGGGGCCTGCATTGGGGCTATCCCACTGGTGGCCTTGTTGAAACCAACTATTAAAGCCGTGCTTTGTTTGCCCAGCCAAGGCATAACTTAACGCAACAAGCCGAGCGGGAATATAATTTAAAACATCATCTAACCGTGCAGCACACCAGCCAAACGCTAAGAAGCGCTCGTTTTTATAACCCCACATCGCATCCAATGTATTCGCAAGGCGATATATAAAAACGCCCGGAATACCGGCAATACAAAACCAAAAAATGGGGGCGAATACTGCGTCCGCTCCATTTTCTAAAACAGATTCTACAGCCGCTTTGCTGATGCCTTCTTCATCTAACTGGCTGGTATCTCGGCTTACAATAAAAGAAACGGCTTGCCGTGCCTGTGCAATATCATTTGCTTGCAGAGGCTTGGCAATGTTTTTCGCATGATCAACTAAACTATGCCAGCCAATGGCTATATATAGTATAAAGCACTCGAATAAAGTCTGAAATATTATTGATTCTAATAGTGTTTTTTCAAAAATAACGACTAATGCCGTTAGTGGAACAATCGCTAACAAAACTGCTACAATACCTTTTGCACGCTTATTATTCGGCGTATTTAAACGCTTCTCTAACCATTCCACCCACGTACCAAACAAGACTAAAGGATGATAACGCCGCGGCTCGCCTAATATAAAATCCAGCAGTAATGCGCTAATAACAACGATAAAAGTCAGCATACTTATTCGCCCATGCTTAATAGTTTTTTCAGCATATTAAGCGGCAATACTTCTTCTACTGCGTCTGCTAATTTTTCAATGTTTTGTTCTGTGTATTCGTTATAGTCGAACGGTTTTACTTCACTTAAACCCGCCCAAAAAAGCATGGCTGCCAACATATCCGGCTGGTCAAACACGCCATGAATATAAGTACCACGCACAGAATCATCGGCATTTTTTGCACCATCCATAAACTCAGCTTCATTGTCGTCAACGGCTTTAATAGAAAACAACGGCAAACTTAAATCATCACCCGTACTCTCACCTGCATGAATCTCGTAACCGGAAACCTTTGCATGCGTACTTAAACAAACGCCTGAAACATTGCGCAGTACTTTCTCTTTCGCCAAGGTGGTTTGCATAGATAAAAAACCCAAACCTTCGCTTAAACCCGCTGATGACTCTACGCCAATGGGGTCATCCACCGTTTCACCCAACATTTGAAAGCCACCACAAATACCCAACAATTTGCCGCCAAAACGCAAATGGCGTTGTAATACCTTTTCCCAGCCTTGCGTTTTTAACCCAGCCAAATCATCTCTTACACTTTTACTGCCCGGCAAAATAATAAGGTCTGCACCTTTAAAATCGGCCACCTCAGTAACAAATTGGCAATCTACTTGTGGGTGCGCACGTAACACGTCAAAGTCCGTTTGATTACTGGCACGTGGGTACATAAGCACCGCAATTTTCACTTTGTTTTCTTCACCACTGGCTTGCTGGTCACGCTGGCTACTGCTTAAGCTGTCTTCCGCTTCTATGTGTAAATTCGGTATGAATGGAATAACCGCCAACACTGGCACGGTGGTTTTTTGTTCCAACCATTCTAGGCCACTTTCTAATAACGCTGGATCACCGCGAAAACAGTTAATAACGAAGCCTTTTACCCGCTTCTTTTCGGTGTCGCTTAAGAGCGCATAAGTGCCGTATAAATGGGCAAACACACCGCCTCGGTCAATATCGGCAACAATAATAACGGGGCAATCTATCGCCTCGGCAAGCCCCATATTGGCTAAGTCATGCTCGCGTAGGTTAATTTCCGCAGGGCTACCCGCACCTTCTGCAATCACCACATCCACACTGCCTGCAAGCTTATTGTGCGTATTAACAACCAGCTCTAATAACGCCGGTTTATATTGGTGGTATTCAGTTGCTTGCATATTACCGATGGCCTTACCGTTCACAATAACTTGCGAACCGCGTTCACTGTTTGGCTTAAGTAATACAGGGTTCATCGTGATAGATGGCTCTAAATAACACGCCTGCGCCTGCACCGCTTGTGCGCGACCAATCTCGCCGCCCTCGGCTGTTACCGCTGAATTAAGCGCCATGTTTTGTGATTTAAACGGTGCAACTTTAATTTTATGCCGCGCTAGTATGCGGCAAATAGCAGTCACCAAAATGCTTTTACCCGCATCGGATGTTGTACCTTGAACCATTAGCGTATGCGGTGCTGCGAAACTCATTGCGCCCCTTCTTTTTGATTATCTAAATCCAACAATAAGCCCTGTAATTTTTCAGCATACTCTTCACTATCCGACCACATATTGCGCTGTGTGGCTTCCAATAAACGCTCGGCCATTTCTTCCAATGCATTGACATTATTGTCTCGTAAAAACGCTTGGTTTTTCTCATCAAAAATCAAGCTGTCCGCCACTTGTTCGTACTGGTAGTTATCAATCAACTGCGTGGTTGCATCATAAGCAAATAAATAATCCACACTGGCAGCCATTTCAAACGCGCCTTTATAACCGTGTTCACGCATTGCATTTTGCCATTTTGGGTTTAACACACGCGAACGAATCACGCGGTTAAGCTCTTCTTTTAACGTACGTATTTTAGGTGCGGCTGGGTTTGAATGGTCGTTATGGTAAACAACTGGAGCTACCCCTTTAAATACCGACACCGCATTGCTCATACCGCCTTGGAACTGATAATAGTCATCCGAATCCAATATATCGTGCTCGCGGTTATCTTGATTATGCGCCACCGTATCCACTTGGCTAAGCTGCTGCTGAAACGCCCGTTTTGCCTGCACGCCGTCTTTTAATTCACCCGAACCATACGCATAGCCGCCCCAATTAACATAGGCTTCGGCTAAATCCTTTGTCGATTCCCAGCAACGCTCATCAATCAAACCTTGCAAGCCTGCGCCGTACGCCCCTGGTTTGCTGCCAAACACGCGAAAGCTGGCTTCACGAAACGCCTCTTCTTCACTCATGCCCTGCTCGCTAAGTTCCTGCGCCCGTGCGGTAACATGCTGTTTAATGGTATTGCTGTTGCCCGGCTCATCCAATGTAGCAATCGCCAATACAGCCGTATCAAACAAGCGCATAACATTGGGAAACGCATCGCGGAAAAAACCCGACACTCGCAAGGTCACATCCACACGCGGGCGCTGTAGCAACATGCTGGGAATTATTTCAATATCTATAACCCGTTGCGAGCCTACCGCCCAAATGGGTTTAACGCCCATTAAGGCAAACGCTTGGGCAATATCATCACCGCCGGTTCGCATGGTTGCCGTGCCCCATACCGATAACCCCAGTTGAACGGGGTAATCGCCGTGGTCTTGTAAGTGGCGTTCAATTAACGCATCGGCTGAAAGCTTGCCAATTGCCCATGCCGCTTTTGATGGAATAGAACGGTTATCAACCGAGAAAAAGTTTCGCCCTGTTGGCAACGTATCTAAGCGGCCTCGGGTTGGCGCACCCGATGGCCCAGGTTCTATAAAGCGCCCGCTTAATCCTTTTAATAACGCCGAAGTCTCTTGCTCCACACTGCGGTGCAGTGCCGCTAATACGGTGTTTTTTATAAACGTTAATTGTTGCGATGTGTTCGGCAAACTTGCCTGTACCATCGCGTCTATTTCTTGATCGCCCAGTACATATTTATTAATCAGCTCTAGCGCATACAGTTCCAAACGCTCGCGGGTATCGGCTTCTGTTCGCCATGCGCTGTTTGAAATAGTTTGCAACACATCGGGCTTATTACCCGACCAAACAGCTTGCTCATTTTTTAAAGGGTCGAAAGGAGCAAGGTTTAAATCATCCACTAAATTATGCAGAAGCCCTTTACCCATATTATCGACACCTCGCGGCAAACGCACCAAAGCAACCAAGGTATCGGCTAGTTTATCGTTCGCGGGTAATTGCCCCAATATATGCAAGCCATGCCTAATTTGCGCCTCTTTAATATCACACAAATAAGCGTCTAATTGTTCCAGCAACTCATCATCATTTTGCTGAGTAATATTCAACTCTTCCAGCACATGCGTTTGCCGAATTTGTTGCAAAATTTTATCCCGAAGCCATTGCTCACGGCGCGCATCCATACCCAGCGCTTGATAATATTCATCCACCAAGTTTTCAAGTTCGGCTAAATCGCCGTACACTTCTGCGCGTGTCATCGGTGGCATTAGATGATCAATAATCACCGCTTGCGTGCGACGTTTTGCTTGTGCGCCTTCACCTGGGTCATTCACAATAAACGGGTAAAAGTGCGGTGTTGGGCCAAGAATAACATCCGGCCAACAGGTTGCAGATAAGGCATTACCTTTGCCCGGAAGCCACTCTAAATTACCGTGCTTACCCACATGTATAACTGCATCTATTTGGTAGCAGTGTCTTAACCAAAAATAAAAGGCTAAATAGCTATGCGGCGGTACTAAGTCGGGGTCGTGATAGTTCGCCAACAAGTCCAAGTTAAAACCACGTGCAGGCTGTATGCCCACAAACGTTTCACCCAAGCGGATACCGGCAATCATTAAGCGGTGCTCACGGTATTTAGGGTCTTTATCGGGCGTTCCCCAGCGTTCTAAAACGGCTTGTTGCGTTTTAAGAGGTAACGCGGCGAAGAAGCCATTATATTCATCCACACACAAACTTTGCCAGCACGGCAATTGGTGCAAGGTATTAGGGTTATTGGTGACTGACTCAAGCAAGGCTTCAATTAAGGCGTTTCCATCATCAGGTATGTCTTGTAATGGATAACCTGCCGCCTTCATGGCGTTTAAAATATTCAGCGTAGAAGCCGGTGTATCTAACCCCACACCGTTACCAATTCGCCCGTCTTTTGTGGGGTAGTTTGCCAAAATTAACGCCACACGTTTTTGCGCATTGTCTTTCTTTGTTAATGCGCAATAACGCACCGCTAACTCGGCAACAAATTCCGCACGTTCTTGATGAAGCACATAACGCACAACCGACAACTGGCAGCGTTTGGAATAATACGCTTCCGATTTAAAACTAATCGCACGGGTTGTAATGCGCCCATCCATTTCTGGCAGTACAACTTGCATGGCAATATCACGGCTACTTAAACCTTGGCTGTACGATTGCCAATACGCCTCATTACTGCTGGCAAGCATTAGCTGTAAAACTGGCACATCCACAACAAATGGCGACACTGCACGGCTAGGCTGCGAGCTAAGTTCGGGGCTAGACACGGTATTACTCGAAAAGCCCGTTGTATTTAAAATAATACTCGCCTGACTCGTCAGCAATAAATCATTCACCAAAGCCAACGATTCCGCATTTTTTAATGAATTAATGGCGATAGGCAACACGTTTAAATTCGCTGCTTCTAAACACGTTATTAACGCATCAAACATCGCCGTATTACCGCTTTGTAAATGGCTACGATAGAACAATAATAACGCCGTTGGCGCATCAGGATTTTGCTGCCAGCGCTGTTGCCAATCTGCCAAACTGGCGTGTGCTTTGCTGGGCATATACAACATGCACGTGGGTAATGTGCGTGGCTCTTGCCAGTCAGTCGTTTGTGAAAAGTATTGCGCCCCAAGGTATTGAAGCAACTGACGATGGTTATCTACACCCCCCTCTCTAAGGTAACGCCAAACACGAAACGCCTCTGCCGAACCAACGGTTGAAGCATCTAACAAGGCTTGGTCTAAGGCATCATCCCCCGGCACAATAATTAAGCGACGGTTTTGCGATGGCTTAGCCGCAGCGGCCCAGTCCACCAAACGTTCTAAACCATATTGCCAATAGTTTTTACCGCCCAGTAGCGACAATACAATAAGCTCTGCATGTTCCAGCACACTGGCTTCGTACAAATCAAACGCGGCGGGTTTTGTTAGGTTCATCCAATTTGCCAAACGCACACTGGGGAACGAATCCGGCAACGATTCAACACTCGCGGCTAACGCCGATAAAGTGCCATCTGCCGCCGATAAAACAATGATTTCAGCAGGCGTTTGCTGTAAATCGACAATGCCTTCATCGTCTGAAAAACCGCCCGGCTTTGCCGCTAATAAATGCACTTAACTTAAATAACTGCTACAGACAACGCATCCGTTATCACTTGTTCAGTCACGTCTTTACAGATAACAACTAAGCGAGTTTGTCTTGGCTCATCGGCTGTCCATAAGCGGTCAAAGTGTAAGTCTAAGCGTTTGCCAACAGCCTGTACAACTTGGCGCATGGGCTTATTTGGTATCGCTGCAAAGCCTTTTGCTCTGTAAATATTGTGGTTTTGTAGCAAGCCATTTAAAGCCTGTTGAAAACGTTCAATATCCACTTCGCCTAAGGTAATAACGTACGAGTCAAAATGATCGTGTGCATGCTCGTGATGATGGCCGTGCTCGTGGTGATGGTCGTGGTGATTATGCACGGCATCTATGCGTTCTTCAGCAGCCGATTCAATACCAATTAACACGTCCAACTGTACGTCACCGTGGTCCACATACAATGTTTTAACGGCATCTGGCACGGCGTGTTGCACAATCGCTTTAACGCGCTCTTTTTGGGCGTTATCCAATAAATCACTTTTACTCACCACAACAAGGTCTGCGGCACTTAGTTGGTCATCCAACAGTTCACGCAAACTTGGGTCGTGTTCTAAGCTATCATCTGCCAAACGCTGCGCTTCAACCAACGCCTCATCGTCTGCAAAACGGCCAGCAGAAACAGCGGGGCCATCAATAACGGTAATAACCGCATCCACCGTGCAATGCTTTTTAATTTCAGGCCAGTTAAATGCCTGCACTAATGGTTTAGGAATAGCCAAACCCGATGTTTCAATCAATATATGATCAATATCATCACGGCGTTCTATTAGCTCTAACATCACCGGTAAAAACTCTTCTTCCACCGTGCAACAAATACAGCCATTCGCCAGTTCGTAAATACCATCGCCCAGTGAAGCCGACTCCGCCTCGCCATCTTCACAATCTAACGGACAATTTCTCAGTAAGTCAGCGTCAATATCCAGCTCGCCAAACTCGTTCACAATAACCGCAATGCGCTTGCCTGCCGCTTGTTTAATGACATTCGACAATAAAGTGGTTTTACCGCTACCTAAAAAACCAGTAACAATAGTGGCAGGTATTTTATTCAGGTTCATAAGCTCTCTGTTTTAATTATTTTAGGACGGTGTTGTTTAGTAATTATAAGTCAATATCGCACGTAGCTGATGGTCTTTACCCGCTACATTCTTATCGTTAACGTGTGCATAAACGAAATCAAGCATCGCCGTATCGCTCCACCCATAACTTAGGTATATATCCGTCTCTTCCACATCGTAATCAGACTTATCGCGTGCATTAAATTGCCCAAAAGCGCTGCCTAATGTTACGTGATGGCTTACCGCATATTCCAAACCAATAAGCACCGCTTCGGCTCTATCGCCTGCAACAGCGTCCAACGTTTGATCTTCCATAGATGTAAAAAACGCACCACCGCCAAGACTTGGCAATGCACCGTTATTCGTATGGTTGCGGTTATACGCAAAGGTTGCCGTTATATCGTTATAGTTTATGGCCGATAAAACACCCCACGTTTTTGCATCCACCACGCCCATATTGCGCGAGCCAATGTCTTCACCCCAATCTGCTTGTACTGCAACGGTATATTCAATATTACCCATGTTTCCGCTGTGGCTTATATCGGCATATATAATTTGCACATTATCCGTCACGTTGTAATACCAAAGGCTCGTTTCAGCAAAGTCACCTTCGTGCGCAACCCACGCCAACCAAGAACGGTGACCATCGCCACCAAACGCATCGCCTACACCTTCAAAATGCGATTGATCCAAACCATTTTCCCAGCCGCTCATCGTACGAACAAAACCCGCACCTGCGTGTAAGTTATCCGCCAAATGAAACTCAGCAAGGTACGCTTCAAACAAATTCGGCACCAAGCGAAGGTCATCACTGTCCATATGCGGTGTATCGAGTCTTTGGCGGCCTAAGTTAGCTTCAAACGAATCAAAAGACAGTATTAAATGCGCCTCTCCCAGCATTAAATAACCGTCAGTTCTTTCGTTAAAAAAGTCACCGTGCACACGGTCATCATTGCTACGATTTAAACCTGCGCCCACTGTTCCAAAAAGCGCCGCATGAAACGTTACATGCTCGTTAACAGCAAAGTAGCAACCTAACTCGCCACCAACAGCATTCGCCGCCAGTGTATTAACCGCACCAAGAGACGAACGCATAGCACCTGCTCGCAACCTGCCACTACAACCAGACTGTTTGCCAAAATGCTCAACCACCTGATGAGGCGCTGCATAAAAATTATAAGGAAGGCTCGGCCGTTCAGCAGGGCTATGCGCCCAAACAGATTGGCTTAATACGATAAAAAAGACCGCGTAAAATTTATTAAAACTCACAAAATATTCCTTCTGCGCCCGTCGCACAGTAAAAGATAATAAAATCAATAAGCAGAAGGAAGAATATACACAGCAGGCAAGAACGCCTACGAATGATAGCTACAGCCCTCCGCCGCTCATTGCCAATTGTTAAAGGTAGGTCTCCGGACTCATAAGTGGCTTGCGCCTATTTAGCACCTTCCCATATTGCAGCAATAAAGTGGTTATTAGCTAAACATTTACTTAATTACCGTTGCGGGGGCAGCGTCGGATTATAAACTTCACCGAACTTCCCTATTAAGCCTAAAAGGCACCTGTAACGTGGGGTGTATTGTATGAATCACTAGGGGTAAAATCAAGTTTATGAATACCTCGACATAATTCTCTTTTAATAGTTTTTTCAGGTCTATTAAAAGACCATTTTGAGCGTCTATGTTAATCACATTCTTTTAAGAATAATAAGTTTTTGAAGCCCCTAAGTTCATTAAAAAGAAACAACTAATGTTTAAGGTGTGTTGTTATTGAAAAAACCAATAGGCTCAGAGTAAAGCTCCCCTTTTTTAAAGCAGCCCCTAGAGTTCGTCTAGATATGAGGTTCCCCCGCGAAACTGGATACCAAAAATAACTACATTAGAGTCCAACATAAGTAGAAAGAAAAACGCCTTTACTAAAGCGTTTAAACTAGAAGCCTTGAGGCTGGCAGAACACCCCAATACATGCATTGCGTACCTTGCCAGGGATTTATATTTAAAGGGGACGCGGTGAATTCAATCAGAAAACACAACACTTAGGTTAAAAAGCAGCCTCCCATGAAACAAAACCTCCATAGCTTTAATATTTCAATCCACGTTAATAGCGTAGAATTAGCGGCTAACTTTTAATTCGATGAAATCACCATGAGTCTTATACAAAACCTTCCTAGCCATTGCGGTATTTTAATTTGCGGGCACGGTAGCCGCGCTAAAATTGCTGAAGAGGAATTCAGCTTGTTGGCAAAAGGTTTGCGTGAGCGTTTCCCTTCCGCTAAGGTTGAGTACGGTTTTTTAGAGTATTCTTCACCGAATATTCATATGGCACTGGATAAGTTAATTGCCCAAGGCGTTACGCATATTTACGCGGTTCCCGGTATGTTGTTTGCAGCAACTCATGCTAAAAATGATATTCCATCGGTACTGACAACGTACCAAAAAAAGCACCCGCAGCTGACTATTGAATACGGGCAGGAACTGGGCTTACAAGACAACATGATTAATGCGTTTCAAACGCGTATTTTAGAATCGCTTGGCTTGAACGAAACCCCAAGCACCGGCGATTTATACGACACGATGTTGGTTGTTGTTGGGCGAGGAACATCGGTTGTTGAAGCCAATGCCGAAGCAACAAAGTTAACCCGTATTGTTTGCGAGAACTTGGGCTTTGGTTGGTCGGAAACTGTATATTCTGGCGTTACCTACCCGTCTGTTGGGCGTGGTTTAGACATGGCGGCAAAACTTGGTTTTAAGAAAATAGTGGTTGCGCCCTACTTCTTATTTGGCGGCAAATTGATTGACCGTATTTATGCCTATGTTGATACCGTTGCAGAACAAATACCGGATATAAACTTTATTAAAGCGGATTATTTACGCGACCAAGCGTTTGTTATTGATACGTTTATTTCACGTATTGAGGAAATTATTGATAACGATAAGCAAGCACACGGCCAGCTAAACTTAATGCAAGACTTTAAAGACCGCCTTGAGCGCGGCGAAATAGACGTTCACCATCATCATGCTGAGTTTAAAGAAGACGATAGCAGTGCGCACAGTCATTCACATGAGCATAGCCACTCTCACGACAATGATCATTCGCATGGGCATTCACACGCGCCATATAAGCACATTGCCCATCCACACGGCCCAAGGACGATGATTAACGACAATGTTTGTTGTTGTTTTATGGGACAGTTTCCTGCATCGGTTATTGAGGAAGAGAAACGTGTGAAGGTTGAGAAGGCTGGTACGCCTAGTTGTAAGAAGAATTAGTTTTCGGGGTTTTTCTTTAGGGCTCCTATAGCAGCGCCTTTAATAGTTTCGATTTAAAACGAGTATTTATTTTAAAGGCTTTCGCCCTGTGGGCGAGTTGCTTTTTTGTCTGTAGCAACAAAGTAACCAAAAAAATGCCACCCTAACGCCTCACCTACGGTTCCCTCAGCACCATCTGTTTTTACAACTGCTGTGGAACTCACCCGACAAAGCACGGGCTCAGACAACCACAACAGAAAGCCTTGTAAAAATAAATGGTACTTCGGTGAGGCAAAATGGGACCCAAGGTCAAAAGAACAAATAAACCGAAGTTTCACCTTTGTTCGCGCTTAAATTATTGAATGATTTCGGATACGTGAGCGCGTTGTTTGAGCCTGTTTTCTAGATGAGTTTAGCGTGAACCCGAAATGATTTAATAATTTGCGATTGGGCTGCTTTTTCTTTGGTTCGTTTTTAGTCGAGTTACAGATGACTTTTATCTGCATAAAGAGACTTATCCCTTGTGCTTTTGGGTGTGCAACACCAAGGTATAAGCCTCAATAAGGCAGAATAACCCCTCTGCCAAACTGAGACTAAAAGAAATGAATGCCCCAGCGGCAGCGAATAAAAAAGCAACTCGCCTAAAAGGCGAAAACTCTTAAATACAATTAAAGGCTAACCCCTTATCCTTTCTTAACGTGATGCCCCAAATTATTCTCTATAGACCTTGGCTTTTCTGGTTTCACTTTTGGGCGATAAATATGCGCTTTGTTTTCGTCGTATAAATACGAGTCATTAAAGTCATCACCGGCTAACACATGCCCTACTAAAATAAGTGATGTACGGGTGAATTTTTTATCTCTTACCTTTTTCACAATATCTTTTAGCGTGCCGGTTACTTTATCTTCATCGGGCCACGATGTTCTGTAACACACGGCTACGGGGCAATCTTCTCCGTAATGCGGTATGAGTTCTTCTACAATTTTGTGGATACGTGTAACGCCTAAGTGTATGGCAAGTGTTGCGCCACTGGCGGCGAGTGCTGGCAATCGTTCGCGTTCTGGAAACGGTGTTTTGCCTTCGTAACGGGTCATAATAATGGTTTGTGAAACGCCCGATAAGGTGAGTTCTTTACCTAACCAAGCCGCAGATGCGGAGGTGGCGGTAACGCCGGGGATAATTTCAAACGGTATATCTAATGCCTTTAAGCGCCTAATTTGCTCGCCTATTGCGCCGTATAACGATGGGTCGCCGCAGTGAACACGGGCTACATCTTGCCCAGCTTTATGCGCTTGTTCTATATGTGCGATTATTTCTTCTAGATCTATTGATGCGCTGTCTATAATTTTATCGGCGGTGTTTTCGGCACTCGCAAAAACTTCTCTGGGCACTAAAGAACCGGCATATAAAATAACGGGGCACGATTCAATTAAACGCTGCCCTTTTAAGGTGATTAATTCGGGGTCACCGGGGCCTGCTCCAATAAAATAAACGGTCATAGTTTTTTCCTATAGCCACGCGGTGTGTACACCCACTCGCTGGAGCCGTTAACGATGTGTTGCGTTTCGCTATTACCAACGGTGACGAGCGTGAACATGTCGATGTCTTTGGCATCTAGCTCATCTAAGCGAATAATGGTGATGGACTCGTCTTCACGCGTGAGTTGGCGGCCAACTAATACGGGTGTACTGGCGGGTCTATATTCCAGCAAAATGTCGCGTGCGGTGTTTATTTGCCAATCGCGTTTTTTGGAACGCGGATTATAAAACGAGACGACAAAATCGCCCTGCCCACAGGCATGTAAACGTTTCAAAATCGTTTCCCACGGGGTGAGCAAGTCGGACAGTGAGATGGTACAAAAATCATGCCCTAGCAATGCACCAACGCGGCTTGCACCGGCTTGCATGGCTGAAATACCGGGTACGACTTCTATATCTACATCTAACCATTCGGGATGCTTTTCTTTACCTTGTAACTGCTGATCGAGCAGTTCAAACACCAAGGTTGCCATCGCATAAATGCCTACATCGCCGCTTGAGATAAGCGAAGTTGTTTTGCCGCTTGCCGCTAAGTCTAACGCTAAGCGTGCGCGGCCAATTTCTTCGCCTAATGGCAAATCGTGATGTGTTTTTCCATCGCACACGCTGCCAAGCAGGTCTAAATACAAACCGTATGCGACTAAGTCTGTGCTTGCTTCAACAGCCGCTATGGCTTTGGGTATAACAAATTCTTTGTCGCCAGGACCTGTGCCTACTATGTATAGTTTTTTCATTTTTTAATTCTCTTGCTCTTTATATGACCGTGCAATTGCACAAGTAGCCTTATCTGTTTTTTGCTTAACAAGCCGCAGTTCTGCTACTTGCCCTGTGTTTTCCTGCGCCGCGACTAACGCCGCCGACTCTGCTACGCCGTATACGCCAACCACGGAATGAACATAATCTGACTTGGTGCTTAACTGATTTTCTACAACGGATAACTGCTGCGCTGAGTACGTTTGGTAGGGACGTTTTTTTAAATCGGCCAGCGTTATTAGGCCCTCTTCGTCCGCTTTAACGTCAATACTGTTAATGCTCGCGACATCATCCATTGTTAGGCCGGCTTGCTCAAGGCATTGCGCTAAAAAATCGCTTAAATGTTCTACTGAACAGCCCCGCTCACACCCCATGCCAACCGTATAAACCGGTGCGGTGTAGGTTTTACAGGTTGTAATAACGGCTTGTGCATTTATTGCATCTGCCAGCTCCTTCGCCCACTGGTTTGCGCCACCCTCGTGGCCAGACAGTAACGGCACTATAAACTTGCCCTGCTCATCCATCACCAATACAGGTGGGTCTTGCTGTTTGTTTTTTATAACCGCCGCCAAACTTCGCACGGCAATACCCATAGCGGTAATAAAAATAAGCGCATGGCCTTGTGTAAATAGCTGCTGAACATGCTCGGTGAATGGCGCTGGTTTAAAACTAACGTTCACCGTTTTACCGGATGTTTTTAAAACATCGCCGAGTTTATCAGCCAACGTGTGACCGGCATCGGTTAGCGCAATAATGGTGACATTTTTATTCACGACCGGTCTCTTTGCGAACGGATAACAACAAATAATGAGAAGTACGGCCCCTCTGTAGCGGTTAGCTGGGTTACATCAGTCATAATGCGTTCGTTATCGCGGCCTATGTATTCTAAGTAGTTTGCATCGGCTAGTCGGCCTGTGGCCTTTAGCGCATTAAGAATACGCTCGCGAGCGCGCCCTGCTTTCATAATAACAACCGTATCGTTGTTGTTTAACGCCTGCTCTAATTGTTGCGAACTGTGCCGCCCACTGACGACTGAAAAGGATTCTTTCAGCATGGTTAACGGCATTTGCAAGGCAGATGATGCCGCATGTACGGATGAAATGCCGGGGATAACTTCGCAGCGATTATTGCTTTCTAAACGTTCTAGTAAATAAGCAAAGGAGCCAAAAAATAGCGGGTCGCCTTCGCAAATGAAGACAACGTTTTTACCTTCATTTAAATGCTTCTGAATTGTTTTTGCGGCTTGGTCGTACACGGCGTTAATGTCATGGCGATCTAACACCATAGGAACGCAAACGGGGATTTCTAGCCGTGTTTTTTTAGTGCTTTCCAGTGCTTGTACGGCAATAACTTTTGCCTGCGATTCACCCGTTTTATTGGCAATAAAGCTGATCACATCGGCCTGCTCTATCGTGCGCCATGCTTTAACGGTCATTAGTTCTGGATCACCAGGGCCTACGCCTACGCCTATAAATGTTGCTGTCACGATATTGCCTTTTTCTGTAGTTTTAACACCATTACGGGGCGTTTTTTATTGAATGAGAACCCAGCATTGCCTAACTCGCCCCTGCTTACAGACAACTCTACGCATTCAACTGCTACGTCTTCAAGCGTTAAACAGAACTGTTCTAGCTGTTGTTTTGTTTGCTCGGTGACTGCGGTAATGACCATTAATCCTTCGGCCGGTAATTTTCTCCACAGCATAGGAAGCAGTGTCTCTAGTTCGCCACCACTGCCGCCAATGAATAATTTATTCGGGCTTGGCAAGTCGGCCAACGCTTCTGGCACACGCCCTGCTATAGGGTAACAATTTGAGCTAACACCAAAGTTAGCGGCGTTATCTTTTAATTTTTCTAGCCGCTGCGCATGTTGCTCTATGGCATATACCGTTGCACGTTCGTTGCTTTTAGCCAGTTCTACCGCTACGCCGCCACAGCCTGCGCCTATGTCCCAAATAACATCGTTGTTACTCACATTCATCATAGACAATACAGTTAAGCGCACTTCTCGCTTGGTAATCATCCCTGTTCCGGCTGCTTTGCCTGTTTGAAAAAAGTGATCTTCTATGCCTAATTTACTGGCATGTTCGCCGCTACGCTTGCCTGTTTTTATAACGGTGACATGTAACGGGTCTACGTTTAAATCCGTTTCGTTTAATAATTCTGCCACGGTGAATTGGCGAACTTTCTGTTGCGGATAGCCCAGCTGTTCACCCACCCAAAGGGTTGCCTGTTTAAAGCCTGCGCGTGCACATTCTTTTGCCAATGCCTGCGGCGTGCTGTCTTTATCGGTTAATACGATGAGGGTTTGCTGCGGCTGTATTGTTGCCCTAATTTTTTCTAATGGACGGCCATGCAGGCTAATAACATCTGCATCCTGAAGTGATAAACCGAGTGCATGACAAGCCGCTTGCACACTGGATACAGCAGGATGAAAAAAGAGACTTTCTGCTGCGAAGTTTTTTGTAAACCAACGCCCTATGCCATAAAACAAGGGGTCGCCCGATGCTAAAACAACAACATTTTTGCACGCTGAATCTTCCAATAATGCTTTGAGTTTAGACAGCGCTGGCAATGGCTGCTGAATGGGTTGGGTTGATAAACCTTGCAGCGCGAGTTCTATTAAGCCCAACTGCCGCGGCGAACCAATCACTAAGCCTGCGTATTGCAAAGCGTGAAGCGCATCATCACTTAAACTGGCACCTGCAACCGCACCTAATCCAATAATATGAATGCGCACAGTTTGCTGCGTTTCGGCGTTAATAATATTCACCCTGATGGCAACGCAATAAAGCATTACACGCCGCCGCAGACACGGCGCTACCGCCCTGCTTGCCCAATAAGGTAATACATGCCACGCCTAATCTTTTATGTGCAGCCCATAACGCATCTTTTGACTCTGCCGCGCCAACAAAGCCAACGGGCATACCAATAATAAGTGCTGGCTTTTCGCAGCCTGCCTCGATCATTTCTAACAAACGAAATAACGCAGTAGGTGCATTGGCAATAACCACAATACTACCCGCCAAGTGTTCGCCCCAATAGGCTAACGCGGCCATGCTGCGGGTTTCTCCGGTTTGTTTTGCTAATGCAACGGTGCGCTCGTCATTCAAAAAGCACAGCGGCTCTTTGCTAATCATTCGTTTTGTAATGCCTTGTTTAACCATCTCAACATCGCAGATGATATTGGCTTTTTCGGCAATAGCTTTTAGCCCTTGTTCACACGCACCCTCGCTAAAGCGCACTTGCTGCGCAACCTCCGGCATACCCATGCTATGCACAATACGCATCACCACTTGTTGTTGCTCACGGCTTAGGCCATCTAACGTTGTTAAGGCTCGAATTTGCCGAAAGCTTTCTTTTTCAATACTCTGCGGATTTGTTTCGTAGCTATCACTCATATTTTCATGAAACCTTCCCACGAAAGTTCTTTCACTTCTATGCGGCGTTAAAAATGTGCTCAATCGGTCATTTACTACAGTAAACTCCCTCTTTCCGCGCCTTTTTGCCTTGCCTAGAAGCGAAATCTCCTTCCGTGTAAAGGTCTCTCTATCCTTATTTTTTTTATGCGCGCATTGTGCAATAACAAACTTACGACAACGCGCACTATCGGTAAAATTTTCATCAACGCGGCTTATCGTTGACCGTGTAAACATAAACACGGGGAGCGTTAATTCACGCGCTGCATCTAACTTAGCAACAACCGCCTTACCCCCACTATTTTTGCTGATAATAGCATCAATATTATGTGCTTTAAGCAGCGCTAATTCAGACGCTTTATTGAATGGCCCAATTGCTTTAATCCATTCAACGCTTGCCGGTAAATTAAAGCGTGGCTTAACGGCTGTTCGCAGCACAATATGCTGATTAACCGATTGCGCCAATAAGGCGTTAAGTATCGATTGTTCGACTTGCCCGCAGCTTAAAAGCACACTGGTTTTATCGCGCAGTTGCGGCAATAGTTGCGTCCAATCATCCACAGCTATCCATTTATCGCCTTCGCTTGCTTCCCATGCTGGGCGAGTATACCGCCAACAAGGTATGCCCATTTCATGCGCTACTTTGCCTGCGGTGTCACTCATATTGGCTGCGTAAGGATGGGTTATATCTAAAATAGCGGTGATGTTTTGCTTGGCAATGTACTGCGCCAAACCACCAAATTGTGTGAACCCGCCAGAGACAATATCACATGGCACATCGGGCTGACGAACCAAGCCTGCAATGCTGTATATAAGTATTACACCTTGTTCGTGCAAGTCACACGCCATGTGCCTTGCATCAGCTGTGCCGCCCAGTAAAAGTACGGTCATACCCCGCTGCCTTTGCCTGCGTAGGCGATTAAATTACCTTGTCTATTGGTTGCCCACACTTCCACATCTACCTCTGCGGGCACAATACTTTCGGCGAATGCGAGGGCTTTTTCGCATAATGCTGCGGCTAAATCTAGGCCCTGTTCATTACACAGTTGAAGCACTTCTATACTGGTATTTGCGCCTAGAATAGCGGCTAATAATTGTTCATTAGCACCCAATTCTTCAGCTGTTTTCGCTAGGTGTTTAAAGTCTATGGATGATACACGGCTGTTTAAATCCATATGTCTATTAGCCAGTTTGCTAACCTTGCCTAAGCCACCACAAATACTTAGTTTAGCCACGGGGTTTTTACGAAGGTGCTTAAAAACTGCCCCTGCAAAATCACCCATTTCAATTAAGGCACTGTCTTCTAATTGGTAGTGGTTTCGAATGGCTTCTTCGCTGGTGTTGCCCGTTGTAGCCGCTATGTGTTGTATGCCATTGGCTTTGGCAACATCTATACCTTGGTGGATGGAAGCAATCCATGCGGCGCAAGAGTACGGGCGAACAATGCCGGTTGTTCCTAAAATAGATAAACCACCTAAAATACCGAGCTTAGGGTTCATTGTTTTTTGTGCGATAGCCTCGCCATTTATCACCCCAACGGCCACTTCAAAACCGCCATTGTACTGATAGAACATTGCCATTTTTTGCAGGTGTTCTTGCATCATTTTTCTAGGCACGGGGTTTATAGCAGGTTCGCCAACATCTAACACTAGCCCTGCTTTTGTAACTGTGCCAACACCTGTAGCGGCTTTAAAGATAACACCTACATGTTCAACTAAGGCCAGTTCAACAAACACTGTTGCGCCGTGTGTTACGTCGGGGTCATCGCCTGCATCTTTAATGGTTGATGCTTTGCAAACGTGTTTCACTAAGGCTAATTCGGTAATGGGTAGATCAACTTCTTTACCCTTTGGCAGCGTAATAGATACCTTGTTAAGGCGCTTTTCACCCAATAAAAAGTGTGCTGCAGCGACGGTACAAGCCGTTGCACAAGAACCCGTTGTTAAGCCTGTTCTTAGAGGTTTAGTGTTTTCTTTGCTCTCTTCCCACACGCGTACTACGCCAACTGGGTTAGCCAAATGCTACCCACAGAAATTGAGATAAGCGCCAAAACTTGGCGGTTGTATTGCTGAAAAAGCGCATACCGTTCGCCGAGCAATTTTTGGCAATAGGAATAACTGGCACTAAAGCCAAGCATTGCTAGCATCACACCTGCTGAAAACACGAGCAAGTACAATAAAACGATACTCAACTCACCGTAAGCCAGTGCTGGCACCAACGCTATTACCGGCGCGCTGCCTGCAAAACCGTGTAATAAGCCAACCATTACGGGCTTATGTGCACGTTGAACATTGCTGCTTTTTTGCGTGTTGCTGACATGCTTTTCATCGTGCCAATGGCGATGAACAAGGCCGCCGTGTGCATGCTCATGCAACGTAATGCGCTCACGCTTAAAGGTAAACATTAACCAAAAGCCCATTAACACCAACATAATGCCTATGGCCATTTCTGCAAACATTGCCCACTGCTCTGGCACTTTTACATCAAAAACAAATAAAAGCACGGCAATGCCAATAACCATAGCACTGTGGCCTAACGCCCAATAAAAGCTAAAAAACAAACGCGGTTTTAATGCTGCTTGCTTATTTGTTAGTACCGATAGGGTCATCACATGGTCTGCATCTAGCGCATGCAGCATGCCTAGGCTTAAACCCAATAATAGCACCGGTAACATATCAAGCATTTAAAATGCCTTTGGGATTGAATATTGCGGCTATTGCACGAGGGTTAGAGGGGAAAAACACATGTAAATAACTGGCTGTTAATTGTTTTTCACGGTAAATAGATTCGCCATTTGCAGCATGCCGCTGACGTTTTCCGTATGCAATAGGCTCGGGCGTTTCATGACTGCGTGAGCGATGATGCGCATGGCCTCGCAGCTCACCTTCTGGTAACGGTAACGATTGCATGCCTTGGCAGCCACGTTTACCTCGCATTGCGCCGTGCCCGTCAAGTAAACCCGCCATCGGGTATTGTTCTTCGTTTAAATCGGTTAGGGATTCTAAACAATATAAAAACCCGCCGCACTCTGCCAATATTGGCATATTTTGCTGATGCGCTGCTTTAATAGCCGCCAGCATCGGTTTGTTTTTTGATAAGGCTTCTACATGTAATTCGGGGTAGCCTCCGGGTAACCAAAGCGCATCCACTTCTGGCAAACAATCGTCTGCCAACGGTGAAAAATAATGCACCGATGCACCCATGGCTTGTAGCAAGCGTATATTTGCATCGTAAATAAAGCTAAAGGCTACATCTTTGGCAATGCCAATGCGTATATTCGTTAAGAGCGGTTCTACTACTGCAATATCTGCTGATTCGAAACATACTTCTTCAAACCCGTTTAACGCGCCGGAAAAGCCAGACTGCTCCAGCCAATCTGCCCCCGCACTAAAGCGCAGCTCTAACTCATCGGCTACTTCTGACGCTTGTACTAAACCCAAATGCCGCTCGGGCAGTGCCACTTCGTCTGATGTTTTTAAACTCGCCAATAAGGGCAAGGAGTCTGGCAATGCCTCTTCTATTAATTCACGGTGTCGTTCCGTACTGCAATTGTTGGCAATTAAACCGGCAACGGTGATATCACTTCTGAAATTGGCCAAGCCTGTGGCAATAGCGGCGGCGGTTTGCGCCATGCCTTTAACATCCATAATAATGGCGATGGGTATATTAAAACGTGCGGCTAAATCTGCGCTAGATGGCGTACCATCGAACATGCCCATCGCACCTTCAATAAGTATTAAGTCTGCTTCTTTTGCGGCTTCATACAGCTTTTGCTGACACCATGCATCACCTGCCATCCATAAATCCAATTGCTCTACTGGCTGACCGGATGCCTGCTCTAAAATTTGTGGGTCTAAGTAATCTGGCCCTGTTTTGAATACACGTACCACTTTACCTTGGCGCGTTAACAACCTCGCTAAAGCAGCGGTTATGGTTGTTTTACCTTGCCCCGATGCGGGCGCAACGAGAAACAATGCTGGGCAATGAGCTGAGGCCACTAAAATTCAATACCTATTTGTGCTTTAACGCCTAAGCGGAAAGCGTGTTTTTCATCCTGCACGACAGAAATAGTATCGGCGATGGCTTGTAGCGGCGTTGCCATTGTTCGGCCCGTAATAATAACGTTCTGATCTTTTGGGCGGTTCTTTAACGCCTCCACAACAGGTTCTACATCTAAATAATCGTACTTAAACATATACGACATTTCATCAAAGACGAGTAAGTCGTAAGTTGGGTCTTGTAGTAGTTCTTCAGCCAATGCCCATGCTTTTTTAGCGGCGGCAATGTCTTGTGTTTTATCTTGTGTTTCCCACGTAAAACCATGCCCCATAACATGCCAGTCTATTAGGGCACTGTCTTTAAAAAACTTATACTCGCCCGTTTCCATGCGCCCCTTAATGAACTGGATAACTGCGCATTTTTTACCGTGCCCTGCTGAACGCGCCATTGTGCCAAAGGCAGAACTGCTTTTACCTTTACCCGGGCCTTTTAACAAAATAAGCACACCGCGTTCTTCGGTCGCTTTAGCAATTTTTTTATCCATCACGGATTTTTTATTCGCCATGCGTTTTTGATGCTTATCGTCTGTCATATTAAATACCCTTGGCCATTAGCGGCAAATAGTTTGCGTTAAGTTGCGTGGCTAAGCGCTTTGCTTGGCCGCGCTTCACTTCAGATTGCTCGCTGTCTATAACCAGCACATCGTCCAGTAGGGCTAAGCCATCTAAACTGTCGGATGTTTTACCGTCGGTAATGAGATAGGTTTTTATCTGTAAACTCGGGTCTTTGTGGAATATTTTCTGCTGATAATCTTTTGCGTACTGTAAGCCTTCTCGTAACGGCGTTCCACCCGCTGCTTTTATATTATTTAACCAACTTTTTAGTGCTTTAGGCGCACGTACTTGTGGCATTAATAAATCTACTTGGTCGTTTCCAAACCCTAAAATAGTGAGTTCTTCACGCTGTATATACGCTTGCTCGGCAATATTTAGCACCGCTGCTTTCGCATTAGCAAACCCGTTGGCATATAAAGTAGAAGCCGATGTATCTAAAACAACCATGTGCAAAATGGGTTGTACAGTAGCTGTTTTGCGAAATAGCACATGCTTTAGTGGCCATTCGCCTAAATTGCTCACCAAGGTAGAGAACCAGTTAACCGACTGCCCCTGCTTTGCCGTACCGCTTGATTGTTTTTTAACACCTTGTGCAACGCCTTTCTTTTTCGCATATTGAGCCGTACTGCGCTGGCTTAATTTTACTTGTTGCACAATATTGCAGTTAATGCTTTTACTAAGTTCAGCTTCTATTTGTTGCGATTGCGCAGGCATTTGCCCCCAATCTCCATTATCAGCTTTAGAGTCTTCGCTTTGTGATGGCTCATTCGGCCTTGAAAAAGGCGGCTGTGGTGGTGTTTGCGGTGTATCGTCTTTTGGCTGTTCTTTACGACGATGCGTGAGCACCAGTTCTTCAACCGCCTCTATATTTTCAAGCTGAACCTGTTGAGCGTTATTAAGCGCCGCATGTGCTGTTGCTGCTTTTAACCAAACAATATCGGCACGTAAACCATCGACATTCGCGCGCGCGCAACGGTCGGCAATTTCTTCCCGCATTGCATCCGGTACTGTAATGCTTTGCAACTGTTGTTGCGCTTGCTCAATATTATTAATAATTTGTTCTTGCTGTGTGGCATAGCCTGCAATAAACGCTTTAGAATTACGGTCAAACTCTTCACGCAAACGCACAATATTCATACGCTGCTCTTTAGTGAACAAACCGTTTAACTCAACAGCCAAGCCAAACCTGTCTTTTAACTGCGGCCTTAACTCACCTTCATCAGGGTTCATTGTTCCCAGCAAAATAAAGTTTGAGTCGTGCTGGTGGCTCATGCCATCTCTTTCGACATAGTTAACGCCGCTAGCACTTACATCTAACAGTAAATCGACTAAGTTATCGGGCAGTAAATTCACCTCATCCACATACAGCACCCCACCATCGGCTTTCGCTAATAAACCGGGGTTAAAGCTAACTTGTTTACTGGATAAGACTTTTTCTAAATCTAACGTGCCCACTAGCATGTCTTCGGTTGCACCTAAAGGTAAGGTAACAAAGGCGCTGGTTTTTGAATGAGGCATAACATCTGCCAAGCCTCTTGCTAAAGTTGATTTAGCCGAACCACGAGGGCCACTTATCAACACACCGCCAATCATGGGGTTTATTGCGCAAAGTATCAGTGCTAGTTTGAAGCTTTCCTGCCCTTGAACGGCAGAAAATGGAAAGTTATGTCGTGTGTGCATTGCTGTCACAAGACAGCCTTAACGTTTAATGCTGAACATCAGCGTTTGAATCAAACCGTTTTACCGCATAACCACACAATACACCCAGCGCTATCCAAAAAACAAAGTTGCTTAGGCTGGTTGCTGAAATAAACTGGTGATGTAACTGCGTTAAAGTTTCAACTGCTGATAAGTCTGGGTGGACAAACTCTGGGCCCGAAATATGAGGTGCGCCTATTAAATGAGGGGCAACTAAACAAACTAAGCCCAACACTTTATATTTAATGGGTGCGAACGCTAAAGTAGCTAAACCCGCAATAGAAGCAACCACAGTGAATAACCACCACACTTGTCGAGATTCAAGAGCCGCTGCTTGAGTGCCTGGAATTTCTGGTGACAAACCTAGCGCCGGTGCTGCAAAAAAGGCAATAAAACCAGCCGCACCCCAAAGAAAACCTTTAGCTAAACTTAACTGCGCAATACCTTGCGATTGAAACTGATTCATTATCGCCAATAAAATTGCCGCAAAACCAATTGCCGCTAAAACGTTCGCAAAAAAGGTATACAGAATTCGTTCTGCACCATCTTCTGGCCCCCACTCTTCATCCGCCGTGTGCATATCGGCTGATGCTGGTGCTGTTTCTACTTCAGCTATTTCGTAGTTTTCCGCTTCATAAATGATGTTTGTAACATCTAGCATTTGCACACCACTGTTTAACAAGCCTGTTAACAGGCCTATAAAAACAGCACTAAAAATAATTTGACGAAAACTCATCACTCTCTCCATAAAAAGTAAAAACCCAAACCATAAAGGTTTGGGTTTTAAAATAAAACGTTAACTATGCTTTGCCTAGTGACAAGGGAAAGCGTGAGCATGGCGAGCATCATGTGCAGCATTGTGCGCTACATTAATGGGTGCAAAGCCAACAGCTAACAAAACAACTACGCCAAAAATCATCGCGGCAATGTTGCCACCTGCTTTACTGTTAGTTGCTGAAAGAGATTGAGTGTTACTTGAAACTTGTGTTGTCATAAAAGAACTCCTGCGCCATCCGCGCTATAAATAACTGAAGGGTATTGGCTGGTCTCCGGGCTTAAAAAATACCACTATTTTTCATTACCGTTGCGGTGGCAGCGATGGAATAACGTTTCATTAATAAACAAAAAGCGAACCATACTTCCCAATTAACCTACAAAGGAACCAATACGTTTCTTGATTCTACGTCAGGAGCTAACACCATGCAAACCCATTTCAACAAACAGGTTAGAGCAACTTCTTTAAATGGTATAAATTACTGTCGACCTTCCCACCACCACTCTTCGCTTCCGGCTCATAAAGCTCAACAACCAAGCCTTTATCTGCCAAAGCTATGTTCAATTTACCTGCATAAATGGCGTTTTTAAACGCTTTATACGGAATGTCTTTTAAGAGAAGAATCGCTTGATGCAACGAAGACAGGTCAAACACATAGCCGGTATCAACCTTGCGCAAGCCGCTATTAGAAGAAGCCAAAGTATTGGACGTATTAACGTTCTCTGCCATTAACTGTTCAAAAAAATCGATGATGTGTTTTTGTTTCTTCAAACTGTCACTTTCTGTTATCACTCTCTGATTTTCACAGGTTACATTACTCAACGATTACTGGGGTTGCTCATAAAATACAAAACTAAAGCCTCATTCAATGTTACTCATTGCCTCTTTATCATTCAATGTGTTCTTCAAGCGCATACCGCACCTCTGGCAAGGGGTCTTTTTTCGCTTCACTTAATAATTCTGTTAATTCAACTTTATCGGGGGACACTTGAAGCAACGCCTGAGTTAACCTAGCACAATCAGCACGCACACTTGAGGCTCTAACAGACTTCATCGTATCTGTACCAATAGCGTTATAACTATACTCCTCAAAAATACGAAGGACTGACTCACCTAAACCCTCTACTTGTTCATCACTTAACAGTCTTTCATCCACCAGCCATTTAGCTGCGCTTAGCAAATACTGCAAACCCACAACTCGCCCGGACTCTATAGTAAAAACAAGCCTTGAATATAAGCTAATAAATAGTGGGTTAACGTCAGCCCCAGCTAATATTGTCCATTGCTTTAAAGCGGTTACTGCAAAATAGACATCATCAGCTTCACCGCTTAGCAAAGCGGTACGAATGTCTTTTTCTACCTTCATAGCAGTAACTTCACTTATACCTGCAAAATAAATCCCCCCTGGGAGTGCGGCCTTAGCCCCATCAAGTTGTAAAAAAAGTTGTAATTTTTTAAATCGATCAAGTGTTTTCGCTTCGCTCGCTAATGCTGGAACAATAGCATGAGCCAGAGCATTAGCTAGGTTAGAGACCATATCCCTTCTAGTGTCCACGGCCACATCATTGTCTATATCATCGCTCTGCCACACCACCAAATTATCAAACAAAATCTGTGCCTGCAGAGGTGTAGGTAATAGTTGCGTCTCTTTGTTGATCGCTGCATTTGCCATTCCAGAATAAAGGGTTCGAATAGCATTAGCTTCTGGCGATGGATAGCAACGTATTTCACTCTGACTAGCCAGTAATACTGATTCATCACACGCATATAAAGAGTCGCGTATCAATTGCTCGGCCTTGTCTGCATCAGGCGATGGCAACAACAAAAAAACATGCAAATAAAGTGTTGTATTAGGCAACTTCATTTGGTCCGTTGAGTCACCCCAAATAGCATGAGCTAATTGCTCCCTCTCAGTAACTGATAAAAAGTGAGCTTTTCTTGCTAGGGGAAGCAAACGTAACAAAGCATTACTCTTAGATTTTACATCAGTAGAACCTACCGCCTTAATTAACTCATGTATACGGGGTGCTAAACGCAGATAAGCATCGCGTGAATTAACGTTATCAACCACAGGGTTAGGCCAGCCCCTGTCAGTAACACCCTGACACTCATGTGGCAATGGGAAGGCCAACGCTTGCTCCACCAAAGTAGCTTGCTCAGTTGCAGAGATAGCTTCTAATGAAAACTGAAGTGCATGCGCTATTACTGGAATAAGCCAATGGTGTTGAAATTTAGGTTTCGCCCCCAGAGACAGCGCCAATATAAAAACCTCTTTGGCTAGCTCCGACTCCAATCGAACTGACAAGCGCGCTAGCACCTCAATAAGTACTATCAACTCTGCTAAAGCAACAACAGCATTTTTTCCACTCTCATACTGAACCGTCCAATAATCAATAGCGCTGCGTATATATTCAACCAATGTCTTAACCACATAAACGGGAAGGCAAGCAATAGCTATACGTGAAAACTGTTTTGCTATAATAGGCGATGTTGCACTTCCGGCCGCACGTATTGCCAAAACACAATCGGCTAAACAGTTACCGCTACCACCGACTTCCAACAAGTCTCCAACTGCATTGGCAAACATATTGACGTTAACCGCTCCGGTTACACGCAAAGGCATACCTACCTCGCGAGTAAGCCCCTCTAGTAACAAGCATACCTCTGTGTCACTGTTAAATGTTCTGTTGTTGGTATTATCTTTGTAATGGCCTTGTTGAAAACCAGGTTCAATCGGATTTTGACTTTCTTGTTGTTTTTCCTGCTCATCCTTAATTTTATTTTCGATAGAATTGATGTGCACTTGTGGGTCGCATAACCATTCACGATAAATGCCTTCAATAAAAGGGTTCAATTTTTCAATTGAATCATCAAACCAAGAATAAGCGCGAAGCAACCTATATGCCCACTGTAACCGAGAAAGGGTGAAGACCGAATAACGGTCATGTCGGTAGTTCTGTCGTAGCTTTCCGTAAGCTTGAGCCACCAATTCTTTGGCTTCTTCATATCGCCCTAGCTCCATAACAAATAAGGCTTGCCGAAGTAGCCACACCGGGTCTTCACCTATAATATCTTCAACCACATTTTCTATGGCTTTAAAATCAAGTTTATCTCGCGCCATTAATGCACGGTGGTAAGCTAGTTCTGCTTGGCAATCCGGCAAATACTGCGCATGTTTTTCGAGAATATGGATAAGTCGCTCTGTGTACTGTTGCGCATTAGTCTTGGCTTCATCGCCGTCTATGTCTTGCCAGCGGCTATTTTTTAGCAATGCGAGGCATATTTCTAACTGTTGCTTTTTGCTTATCGCACATGGTGCGTCTGGGTTGGCAACGGTTAAACACTCCTCAGCTAACCACGGTTCAATATAATCAAACGTTGTATTGCGTCGCCAAATAATTTCATACAACAGTTTAGCGCAACAGTCAGCATCAAGAGCCGCCAGATTATTGGCCGAGGGACTAGGATGGCTCAATTGTGTTTTAAGCTTCCATTGCAGCGAGGGTGGACATACCAGCCAACCAGGGTAGGACTCCCTGTCGTATTTTAATTGCTCTAATTGGCCTGATAAAAGTGATGATGCATACTCCATATCGTTATATAAACGAGAGTGATCCTTATTAGAAAAATTTTTTGGATGTAAGTCAGCTGGCCGCCATTGATGGGGCAGTGTTTTAGTTCTTTTCTCATCTTGCAAAGCCCTTAAAAATAGTTTCGTTGCCTCTTCGTGCTGCAAGTCAGTATTGTCGATGTGTTTTACAGCACTCCATAAATCAATAGGTGCAATATTAAGTGATTCTAAGTATTTACGCTTTGCTGCACTTAAATTGAGCGCACCCACCAAATAAATCTTTCGGGTGTGGTCTTTTAATTGATCGCGGACCCAGCCCGTCCATTGCAAAAAATTAGGGTCATCACCTGAAAAACCTAACAAACACAGTTCTTTTTCAATAAAAACTTGTCGTACAAAATTGACAAAGGGGGCGAAATTCGTTGGGTATTTTCGGTAATCTTCTTCAGCTGCAATCAACGTATCTGTAATACCGATAGTACCGTGCAATTTAACAATTCTTGGGGATTCCGCCCACGTTAAATCACTTGTTTTAGTTACGGGGGTGTAATAAGGGCTATGGATGTTTTCCGCAGCTTGCTCCAATAAAGTATCCCAGTTTGTGGTCATGATTTCCGACCACGGTAATTTTAATAATGACGTATAAATAACACCTGTTGCCCAAACTTCATTATTCACCAAGGTGCGGATTTCATCATTTAACGCCGCTGAGCCAAAAGAAGCCCGATATTCTTCAGCAATACGCAATGGGTTCGAGAAATTCAGCTCTGGTGAATCTGGACTAGTCTTTTCAAGCAAGCGTCTACTTAACGCATCCCATAGTGGCATCCGTATTTCTTTGTTTATATGTACTGCTGCACTTCGGCTAAACCCTGCGCCTATCATAATGGCTGCACCTTGCTCGTTAGCATTAAACTGATGTAATGCAGCCGCTAGCTTTTTTATTGCCGGATAATCTGACAGTTTTTTTACACTTGAATCCATTGGCATTTTTATCGTTTCCTTACATAAAAGTTATTTAATTCAAAATCAATAGGTTTTGTCAGGCTTGAGGTATATGTTACTCCATCTACTTATACTTCATTTATGCAGCAACTCACTCCTAGCATAATTGACTAATAACCATCTATGTTCTGCACAGTGCTGTCACCAATCCTCTTCAGCAAAAAACAACGCCTTCGTACACTCAAACACTTAGCTTTGTTATGATACTGTTTTTGCCAATATGCCACACTCACTATGATTCAACTCGTCCTCGGCGGCGCTCGTTCTGGTAAAAGCCAATACGCCGAACAACAAGCCAGCCGCACCGACAAAACTGTTTTTTACATTGCTACCGCTACTGCGGCCGACAATGAAATGAGCGAACGCATACAGCAGCACCAGCAACAACGCCCTGAACATTGGACAACTGTTGAAGAAACCCACCATTTAGCGGCCGTTTTACAACAATACGCAAAGCCGAATCGCACCTTATTAATAGATTGTTTAACGCTTTGGCTAAGCAATATTTTGTTTACATCCACCGGTGAAACTGACGAAGCCTGCTTTAAAGCCGAAACAGCGGCGTTATTAAAAATATTGCCTACTTTGGCGGGTAATATTATTTTAGTGTCCAACGAAGTGGGCCAAGGCACAACGCCAATGAACGCAATGGCTAGACGCTTTATTGATGAAGCAGGAAAGCTACACCAACAAATTGCCGAATGCAGCGACCAAGTTACTTTTGTGACTGCGGGGCTTCCTCAGCAATTGAAACAAACGTCATGAACTGGATTAATGAGGCCATTCAAAAGCCCTGCCGCGCATCGCTAGAAAAAGCGCAAGCGCGACAAAGCGTGCTTACCAAGCCCGCGGGTTCACTGGGTTATTTGGAAGGTATTGCAACTCGCCTTGCCTCATTACAAGCTTGCCAAAAACCTTCGTTAGATAAAGCGCACATCACCATTTTTGCCGCCGACCACGGCATTGCAAACGAAGGGGTTTCTGCGTTTCCACAAGCGGTAACAAAAGCCATGGTGGCTAATTTTGCATCGGGCGGCGCTGCCATTAGTGTGCTGGCAAAAGTGCATAACGCTTCGTTGGAAATTATTAATGTAGGCGTTGTCGATTGCTCAACCGATGGCGTTCTTCACCAGCCCGTTGCTAACGGCACAGCAAGCTTCGTTCAACAAGCGGCGATGACGCCTGAACAGCTTACCCAAGCTTTAAGCGTTGGCAAACAGGCCATCGAACGTATTTCCCAAGCCGATGTATTTATTGGTGGCGAAATGGGCATTGCAAACACCACCAGCGCAAGTGCTTTGGCTTGCGCCATTTTAGGCAGCCCTGCCGAACAATTGGTCGGCGCGGGCACTGGTCTAAACCAACAAGGCATTAATAAAAAACAACAACTTATTGAAAAGGCTTTAGAGCTGCACAAAGCTCATTTGAATAGCCCTTTAAGCATTTTGCAGCACTTAGGCGGCTTTGAAATTACCGCGCTCGTTGCTGCTTATATTCGTTGCGGCCAACTCGGCATACCCGTTATTATTGATGGTTTTATTAGCACAGTAGCCGCATTAATCGCTGTACGCATACATCCGTCATTAAACGATTGGTTCTTTTACGGACATCAATCAGAAGAGTTCGGCCACCAACATGTACTTAGCGCATTAAACGCACGCCCTATTTTAAATTTAGCGATGCGCTTAGGTGAAGGCAGTGGTGCGGCAACCGCACTACCTATTCTTCGCGCCGCTTGCGAACTGCACAACAACATGGCTACCTTTGAAGAAGCAGGTATTTCAGCATGAGCCTAACCATTGATTTACTGCGCCATGGTGAAGTAGCCGGTGGCTTAAAACTACGCGGCAATGTCGACGACCCTTTAAGTGATAAAGGTTGGCAACAAATGCGCCACGTCACCCGTGGGGAAAGCTTACCGTGGGAACAGATCATCACCTCACCCCTACAACGCTGCGCTTTATTTGCTGAAGAATTATCTCAGCGCACAACAACGCCTTTAACGACGAATAGCGGCTTCAAAGAAATTAGTTTTGGTGATTGGGAAGGGCAATTTATAAGCACTTTGTACGAAAAGCACCCACAAGACATGCAGGACTTTTGGAATAACCCCGAGCAAATAACACCGCCCAATGGCGAACCTTACGTGCTATTTGAAAAGCGTATAAAAAAGGCATGGCAACAGCTAATAGAAAGTAACGATGCCGAGCACATTTTACTGGTCGCGCATGGCGGCGTTATTCGTGCTATTTTCAAGATAATACTGGCCTTACCGATTCAATCCTTTTTCAGTATTGATGTACCACATGCAGGGTTAAGCCGAATTATTATTGAAGAAGGCACTGCCCGCATTGGCTTTATTAATGGGCAATTATCATGAATGCTTTCCTTTTAGCACTACAGTTCCTCACTCGCATACCTATTCCCTTCGCCGTTGAGCCAACACCTAAAAACTTAGGCGACTCTGTTCTTTACTACCCACTTATTGGCGCTATTATTGGCTTCTTTTTATTCGCTGCGGCACACCTATTAGCCGATGTCGACACCCTTCTATCTGCCGCTTTAATATTAACCTTATGGATTGGGCTAACGGGTGGCTTACATTTAGATGGCATAGCAGACTGTGTGGATGGCTGGATCGGCGGCCAAGGAAATATAGAAAAATCGTTACACATTATGAAGGACCCTAATGCCGGGCCTATGGGCGTAACCGCGCTTGTTTTATTGTTGTTATTAAAATATGCCGCATTAACCGTACTACTGAACAACAATGCGCTCAGCATTCTACTGATTGCCCCCATTATTGGCAGAGCCAGTGTTCTGTTTTTAATGATTAGCACAAACTATATAAGAGCAAACGGCCTTGCTGAAACGATGATAAAAAACCTGCCGCGCAATAAAGCTACGGTCATCGTTTTAATCGTCATAATACTTTATATATTGATTGCCAATATCTGGTCCGCCCTACTTTTAACCTTATTTGCCTGCTTCCTTAGACATCTATTCATCAGTCTTTTTAACGGAATAACAGGCGATATGCTTGGTGCATCAGTCGAACTGAATGGACTGGCCATTCTACTTATAGCAGCACTTCTTTAAATTAGAGTAGTCACTCTCTAGGTGCTATTGAAGTAATAATCTTTATCGTAGTCCCTGCCTAAAACGAAAAAGTGTTGACGTTTTCAGGCGTTATTGACAACTAAAAAATCTATCTCCTCCTACATCTCATACGTCTAATTTCAATTTACGCTTCACGTCGAGCGGCAAGTGAGCAATGGATCGCTTAACAACCTCATCTATATTCATTTGAGCACATCTCTCAACCTCTTTTGTCTTGTCCTGTAATTCTTTGACCAGTTCGCCTTTGCGGCGCGTATTCAATCCATTGCGGACTTTTGACAATCGGTTGTTCTTGGCATCTTCAAGCTTCTGGTTTACCTCGTTCAAGTGAACGGTAAGGGCATTTGAGTAGCCCGCACTGCCGAATAGAGGTTGAGGATTGATGCCAACCATCCTAGCTACTTCCGCCTTTGTAATCTGATAATCGGATTTCTTCTTGTACTGACTCTTCAGTGAATGACTACGAATAAAGCGCTTTTTCTGCTTGCGGAACGAATCAATAGCCTCGAAAGCCTTCAGCGAATTATTCTTATTACTTACCCATGCGGGAAACACCTTCGCGTCATCCGCCGGCAAATCATTTTGACCAATGAACTGATCCAGATAGTTATCATCTGACATATCAGGCCTCATCAGAGTAAAGGGAGGAGATAACCAGCGTTTCCTTAAGGTGTCCAATGAAAGCATCGTACTTAGCATTGCCGCTGTTGTGCCTTAGCTGCTCGACCCTCTTTAAAGCTATTTTCACCGTTTGAATATGCGGCTCCTTTATGAACGCAGGCAATTTTGGATTCCTACACACAGCCACGTCGCGTTTTATATAAATAACGATACCTAGGTAGTTACCTTCCGAGACATCAGCATTAACGCAGCCGAGACAAAGTCGGGGCTTAGCCGTTATTCGTTTTGGCACCCCATCCACAGAACAGCGAGCCTGTTTCTCAGTACCTTCTCTTAAAACACACGTACCCCAAGCATTAGGCTTTATGTCGATAACTTTTTCACCTGAAATTCGATGTGCCAACTGTTCGTGTTCTTGATCAGAAACCACCTTAGTCATACGCACGGCCTTTGATAGGTAACGGTCAAACCCACCAGCATACTCTCGTTTCTCGTCTGTTATTGCCATAATGTGTTGACGCACCATACCGTTGATTACAGTCCGGGTTGCTACCTGATAGACAGCTAGCGTCTCCTTGTCTCGGAGATAGTTCATGAAAAACCGTTCATCCAAGTGCTTAAAATTGGCACGGATGAACTTGCCCACGTCGCCCCTATAGCGCACGAGTACAGCCTCAGCCCAAACATGACGAAAAGCATGTGCCGATGGGTAGACCATACCCGCAGTCAATTCATTAGAAAGTGCGCGCACGGTGGCCATGCTAAAGTCATGGCCGCCAGAGGCAAGCTTCTCTTTAGTTTCTTCTGAAAACGCTGTGTCCAGTATTTTCGTCTGTTCAATATTAAGCGTTCCTTCTGCGTAAGCCTTATACATCTCTGAACTGTGGCTGTAGGTACTGTCATATATGTGCGTGTGCAAGATATAGAACTTTGGTAAATCTCTTTGAAGGGTATTACGAATATCCGTTAGCCGGCGTAATTCACTATTTAAATATTTCGAGTTTAAGGTATCTAAACGTTTAAATAACTCATAATTGTTAACAAAGTCACTCCATAAGATGGATACACGACAACTCACACTGACTGAAGAGTTAGCCGAACCTTTTGCCACCGTCCTGAGCTGACTATACAGCGCTGGTGACGTTGACTGACTAAAGTTTAGCTCGTTAAGCATGTATATTAACAGGTAGCCTTGAGAAGTGATTTCACGCTCAACAAGCGTTGATCCACTGGTCTTAGGAACCATCCATTCAACAATAAACCGTATCGGAGTGTAGAGGTTATCTAGTACTTCAGAATTTACTGATGCTTTTACATCAGACAAAGAAAAGCCATACTCACTACGACGCCAACCAGTCAACCCTACAAAATAAGTAACGCCAGCACTCTCAATATAATGAGTTACAGAGCGAATATGCAGTATGCCCAAGTTTCTTTTACGTAACGACTTTGGTGCCTTTCCGATTTCTTCCAATAAGAAACTTTGAATAGTTTTTAAGTTATTAGGTAACGTATGAGAATGTTTTTCAATAACTTCCAGACACAACTTCAAAAAATCTTCAACATTAGGTGAAAGTGAAACTCCTTCTGAATTTAACGCAGATTCATACTCCCGAAATACCTGCCCAAGCGTTTTTCCATAACTAGTAATGTAATGACTCATTAAAAACGAACGAATAAACTCTTGCGTATCAAATTGAGCTGCCACCACTTTCTTAGACAGTTTCTAAATTCTCAAAATACTGCTTTTCATACCTCATTGGTGACAGTCCGTCATTATTACCATGATGCCGTTTAGGGTTGTAGAAAAACTCAATATAATCG
>LWTL01000105.1 GCA_002101235.1 Cycloclasticus sp. symbiont of Bathymodiolus heckerae
ATAATATCACCTCTAATTAGGTGGCCAACTTAACTATGCCACTACAGAATTAACGTAATGAATCCAGGATGATTCGAATTCAACTCCATAAATACAATTGAATAGGCTATAAAGCAAAAGCCAAGGGCTGGCATGCATTTGTTTAACAATGCATCATTATTTTTTTGTGGGTGAAAATATAAAATACTGGCCAGTAACCCGCCTGCTAAAAGCTCCCAAAATCTACTGGGTAGCATATAAAATGAAAACGAAGGATTTAATGGAGAGAACCAGTCAGCAAATAAAAGACTTAAAAGAAGGCCCAAAGTGAGGAGAGCAACAATGTGAGTTTTGTGCCAACGGTAAATAGCAATCAACATGAATGGAAAAACAATATAATACTGCTCTTCCACAGCTAAAGACCAAGTATGTAGGAATGGTTTTAGTAACCCTGCTTCCGCCCCATATTCCTCCAATGAAGAGTTCCAATAAATATTGGAACTAAACAATAACGAGGTAACCTGAGATTTTGAAAAGTCTACAAGCTGATTTGGTAACAAGTTCCACCAAGCAAATGGCAACGTAAACAGCATTACTATTAATAAAGCAGGCAATAACCTTCTTGCTCTACGTTCGTAAAACTTTTTGATTGAAAACTTACCTGTTTGACTCAGTTCATTCGTTATCAGAGACGTTATTAAAAACCCTGATATGACGAAAAAAATATCCACACCAAAAAAACCACCTTTAAATAGTTGGCCAGAAAAGAGCTCAATATTAGCGTGATAGATAATGACAGATAGTACGGCAATGGTTCTTAAACCATCTATTTCAGGCCTGTATTGAGGTTTCATAATGAGACTTTTTCGTGAGCTGTCAGCTGTTTCATGAGTGACAATTCGTTATAATTTTTTGATTTTAACATGCAGGTGTAATGTTTCGGTTAAGCAATAAACCAAGCACTCGAAAACAGTAAAGCATATTTTAAAATTACTTTTGGGTACTCTGCTAATAAGAAAGGCAAATATTGGACTGAGTCTTATTTAGAGTTTCATTTTTTTCAAGAATTGTTTTTTCGAGGCGCAAGCTTAATTGCTGTGGGGTGTAGGTGCTTCAAGGCTATATTATTTAGTAAAGTTTGAGCAATTTATGGCAGACCTGAGAGGTTTAAAATTGAAGCGGTTAAGAGACTTACTGAATGTAGTCTCTCTGTAATTATTTGAATTCTGGAGTCGCTATGTCACAACTTCAGTTGTAGATAGGGAGCTAATACAAAGTAATTGTCATAACGATTTTTTGGTACTAAAATTGGTACTAAATACATTGTGAGGACTTCTAAGTCCTTGATTTGGCATATGGCGTATTTAGGTTGAAAGCCTTCTGGGTAGGTCGCTCGAGGTGCACGGTGACGTGCATCCCAGATGAATGACTGTCCACGACAGAACCCGGCTTATCGGCCAACTCCTTCTTATTTAAGAGCTTCTTTTGCCAACAATGTGTAAATGGGGAGAAGCTTTATTTTTGGTAAATAAAGCACTAAGTTCGGATATAGGCATAGGTTTTGAGATTTCGTAGCCTTGCGCAAAATCCACCTTTAGGCCTTTTAAGATGCTTAAAATGTTGGCATTTTCTACATACTCTGCAACAGTTTGAATGTTCATTTTGTGGCTAACGTCAACAATGGCCTTTATCATTGCGACATCAATATCGTTGTGCTCAATTGATCTAACAAAATTGCCGTCAATTTTTACGATGTCGATAGGTAGGTTTTTGAGATACTCAAACGAAGCAAGGCCACTTCCAAAGTCATCTAGAGCTATTTTGAAACCTTGTTTTTTTAAGTGTTCAAAGAATGCTATCGTTTCACCAAAATTCCGTAAAGTAGTGGTTTCTGTGATTTCGAAGCAGATGTTTTTTGCGAGTTCGTAATGTGAATATTGCGTGTAAAAATTATTGATAAATTCTTTAGAGTTTAAGGATGAGCCGGATAGGTTAATAGATAAGCATAAGTCTTTATTGTTTTGCGCCTTTAACCAAGCAAATGCTGAACTTATGACAAAGTTATCAATTCTTGGCATCGAGCCGTAACGTTCAGCTGCAGGTATAAAGGCATCCGGTGAAACGATAGTGCCATCTTCGCTTTTCATGCGAATTAAAATTTCATAGTAGGTTGGGCTTGAAATGTTTGATTGGATGGGGGTAATAGCTTGTGCAAACAGTTGGAAGCGACCTAATTCAAGTGATTCGGTAATGACGGAGATGATATTCATATCCACTTCGCGCTGGAGAACCTGTGTGTCACTGGGCTTGTATGTATGAACGCAATTGCGCCCAGACTCTTTTGCGTTATAGCAAGCTATATCAGCCATGGATAGGATGTTGTCGTTAATATTTGACTTATCCATCATGGCAATGCCGATGCTGCAGCCAATATGGAAATTAGCGGCTTTCCACTTAAATTGATATCCGTCTAGGCTGCTCCGAATAGTTTCGCTAATGGATATAGCGTTATCTATATGGCAGTTTGGGAGTAAAACACCAAACTCATCGCCGCCAAGGCGAGCTAACGTGTCTGTTTCCCGTATATTGCGTTTTAGTAACGTACTGATTTCTTGGATAAGAATGTCACCAGCTTCATGACCGGCGGTGTCGTTAACTAGTTTGAATTGGTCTAAATCTATATAGAGTAAGCCGTGCTGAGAGCCATTTTTCTTAGTTAATTGCTTAAGCTCAAGTAACATTTCTTCGAAATATCGTCTATTCCATAATGTTGTTAAAGGGTCGTGGGTAGCATGGAAAGCCATTTTTCTTGACGCTTTTTTTTCTTTCTCGAGACTTGTGCGCAACAATTTTTCCTCTTGTCTGGAGGCGCGCGTTATCAGAATAAAAATAGTGGCGAGGCTGATTAAGAAAAATGCGGTGCCGATAATGGCAATATTCTGAATAGAGGTTTGCAAGTTACTGTTGAGAATCGCTAGCGTCTGATCCATGTCGTCACTTTGATGCTCAATAATTCCATCCATGGAGTTAATGATGACGGCCTGTGCAGGGATGCCTTTCATAAATAAAAGATCTCGGGCGCTACTTCTATTGCCATCCATTAATCGTATGGCAACTTCTCTTTGCCGCAGCCCGTTGTCAGAGGTTAACTTGAAGAGTGCTTGAAGTTTTGTTTGTTCTTGTGGTGAAGAGGGTAGGCCTTCTAATGCAAGCCGAGCAGTGATAAATTGTCTTGCAAAACTGCCAAGCTGTTGATTCATATCATCTAAAGCGAAAGCGTCCTTTTCATCTAACATGGCGATGAGGACCAACGAACGCTCCCTTGCGGCGTTATACATACTTATCAATAAAGATCGCTTTTCTTGTTGAATGCGGACTTTTGTAGAAAGCAAATTGTGCGTTTCAACAACGGTTGAGTAAGTTTGGAATAACGTTATTGCTGACGTAATAAATACGATCAATAAAGAAATGAGCAACCAACGGTTAAAGTTTTTTGTGATAGAGAGCAATGTCACCGTGTCCTACTATAACTATAGGTTATTAAGGTACGCCTAATGCTTGGAGAATACTAGGAAAACGCATCGCATATTTGTATTGGCGTACAACGTAATGCGGCTAGTATTTGAACGTTTTGTAAAACGTTAAATATTGGTGAGCAATATATTGAAAATATATATATTTATCAATAGGTTGACGTTTAACCGGCAGTGCCTGCCGTGATTACGCGAGATTATTGGTTTTTCTTGTGAAAAACATAGCGCGGGGACTATTTTCAGTATTTTCTTTAAGAAAAAGCCGCAACTACATGATTTTCATTGCCTTTATTTTCTATTTTAATGCTTTGTCGCGAGGCTGTTATGAAATGCCGCTAAGTGATTGTTCGCAAAGAAAGTATTTAGGGAATGCGGTGCTTGACAGGGGGGCATTTTCATCACTATAGTGCAAAAAAGTGGGTAAAAGTGGTAGAAAAGGGAAAATACGAATAAGGGGATGGGTTTGTTTAGAGGAGTGACTAATGTGACGTTGGATGCGAAGGGGCGATTGTCTATCCCTACGCGTTACCGTGCGCAACTGAAAGCTTCTTGTGATGGGCAAATGGTGATGACAGTTGATCGTGAACATAGCCTTTTATTGTATCCACTACCGGTTTGGGAAGATATAGAACGCAAGTTGATTAAACTGCCTACTTTGAACAAACAAGCGCGTCGTCTACAGCGTTTATTGATCGGTCATGCAACCGAATGCGAGCTTGATGCACAGGGCAGAGTATTGGTCTCGCCACCGCTACGTGAGTTTGCGGAGCTGGACAAAAAAGTAGTGATGATTGGGCAAGGCAATAAGTTTGAAATTTGGAATGATCAAACCTGGGCGACGAAACGCGATATCTGGTTTGAAGAGGAGAATGCAGAAGACGGTGAGCTTTCACCTGAACTGGGATCGTTGTCTCTTTAATGTCTGGCGACAGTTTACATAAGCCAGTCTTATTAGATGAGGCGTTAGGTGGGTTAATACGACAAACTGATGGGGTTTATATCGATGGAACCTTTGGTCGTGGTGGACATAGTGGGGCAATATTGCGTGCTTTGTCGGCGCAAGGGAAATTGCTCGCTATTGATAAGGACATGGACGCGGTGAATTCTTCACAAGCACAACAATTACTAACAGATGATCGCTTTGATCTGGCGCACGGCAGCTTTTCGCAAATGGACGAAATGGTCGAGCAGCGTCAGTGGCTAGGCAAGGTTGACGGTATCTTGTTGGACTTAGGTGTTTCATCTCCTCAGCTAGATGTTGCAGAGCGTGGCTTTAGTTTTATGAAAGAGGGCCCGCTTGATATGCGTATGGATGTTACGCAAGGTGAGTCTGCCGCTGAGTGGCTCATGCATGTTGGTGAGAATGAATTAATCAAAGTGCTGCGAGACTATGGCGAGGAAAAGTTTGCACGGAAAATCGCCGGAGGTATCGTTTTTCATCGTGAAGAAAGCCCTCTTGAAACGACTGCTCAGCTTGCAAAGCTAATCGAGAATATTGTAACGAGACGTGAGCCTGGTAAACACCCTGCAACGCGTAGCTTTCAGGCGATCAGAATTAAAGTTAATCAAGAGCTTGATGATATTGAAGCGGTGTTAGCTAGTTCTGCGAGCGTACTTAAAAAAGGTGGTCGCTTAGCAGTTATTAGCTTTCATTCATTGGAAGATCGAATAGTAAAACGTTTTATGCGAGAGCAATCACGAGGCCCTGTCGTGCCGCGTAATTTACCCATGCCGTTGGATGCTAAAAAACCAGTTTTTAAGTGTGTTGGTAAGGCTGTGAAGGCATCGGTTAGTGAAGTGGCGAGCAATGTGCGAAGCCGAAGTGCGGTGCTACGTATCGCGGAGAAATTGTAATGGCGAGCCAGAGCGTTACAAGTATCACTCTATTGTTTTTGATGTTGGTTATCGCGTCAGCATTGAGCATTGTGTATGTGAAATACGATGCGCGTTTGAAATTCAACCAACTGCAAAAAGAGCTTCGTGAGCAAGATAGGTTGGGTGTTGAGTGGAGTCGTTTGCAGCTGGAGCAAAACACGTGGTCATCAAATAACAAAATAGAACATGTAGCGCGCACAACATTGAAGTTACAAGTGCCTACGCCAGAACAAATTATTTATATAAAGGTTAAATGAACTACGGCACATCACATTCTCAAAACAAAGCGCAAAAGATCGTTGTGCCAGAGTTAGCTGGTCGTCGTCGCTTTATTTTGGCGTGCTTTATGTTGGTGATGTGCGCGCTTATTTATAGAGCGGTTGATTTACAAGTGCTGAACAATGCGTATTTGCAAAAGCGAGGTGAGGCCGTTCACCTGCGCGACATTAAGTTACCCGCTTACCGCGGGAAGATATTAGATGCGGATGGTCACGCCTTGGCGATTAGCGCGCCAGTAAGCTCGGTTTGGGTTAATCCGCAAGAATTGGATTTGAAAGGTAAGAAAGCTGAGTTCGCTAAACTTCTGGGGCTGAAAGTTCGTTCGTTAGATAAGAAGTTGAAAAAAGTAGCGGCAAGACGTTTTGTTTATTTACGTCGGCATATGGATCCACAGGTTGCAGAAGTAGTTGATGGTTTGAATTTACCAGGCGTTTACCTGCAAAAAGAATACAGGCGTTACTATCCAGATGGTGAAGTGGCTGCGCACCTTATCGGCTTTACAAATATCGATGATGAAGGGCAAGAGGGTCTTGAACTAGCGTTTAATGAGCAACTGAAAGGTGTGGCGGGCGTTGAGCGTGTGCTGCGTGATGGCAAACGTAGAATGGTCAAGCATGTCGATAATATTCGTGCGCCTATTTCAGGTAATGATATTTACCTATCACTTGATAGACGTTTGCAGTATTTAGCGTATCGCGAGTTAAAGTCGGCGGTAGCGCAGCATAAAGCAAGTGCGGGCTCTTTAGTGTTGCTGAACCCAAAAACAGGTGAGGTATTAGCGGTGGCTAATCAACCTGCGTTTAACCCTAATGATCGTTCTAAATTAAGAGCAAGCCACGTGCGTAATCGTGCTTTTGTGGATGTGTTTGAACCTGGCTCAACCATGAAGCCATTTACTGTAGCTGCGGGCATGAAATCTGGTGTGTTTAACGCATCAAGTATTATCGATACGAACCCCGGTTATATGAAGGTAGGGCGCAGCCAAGTGCGAGATCACCGTAACTATGGTGAGGTCGATTTGGCGACGTTGTTACTTAAATCAAGCAATGTAGCGTCCGCAAAAATTGCCTTAGGTATTCCGCCAGAAAGTTTATGGGGTATGTTGAATGATTTGGGTTTCGGTCGTTCGGCTAATTTGGGTTTTCCTGGAGAAGCTCGGGGTCGTTTAGTGGGTTATGAGCAATGGAGGCCGATTGAAACGGCGACATTGTCATTTGGGTATGGGCTTTCAATGTCCGCTTTGCAGTTGGCACATGGGTACGCAGCTATTGCGAATAATGGTTTATTGCAACCGGTTGGTTTAGTGAAGGGCAATACTTCGGAGGACGGCGAGCGGGTTATGAGTGCTTCAGTGGCAGGGCAGATTCGCCATATGTTAGAAGGCGTTGTAAGCAAGGCCGGAACAGCACCCAGAGCAAAGGTTTATGGTTACACGGTCGCAGGTAAAACAGGCACGGTTAAAAAAGCGATTGCGGGCGGTTATTCAGAAGATAAATATTTAGGTGTTTTTGCAGGTATGGCGCCAGCCAGTGATCCTAAGCTTGTGATGGTGGTGGTGATTGATGAGCCAAAAGCGGGTGACTATTACGGTGGTTTAGTTGCTGCGCCTGTGTTTTCAAGAGTCATGGCGGGTGCTTTACGGTTAATGAATATAGCGCCCGATGATTTGCCGGAGCCAACGGTTTTAGCGTCGCTTGAGAGAGGTATTCAATGATGCCAATGCAGCAAAACGCCCATTTAGTGTCATTGCGGTTTCTTTTAGAGGGCATGGTAAATGTTGAGCAAGATATTTGTGTGGGTAAGCCAAGTGTTGATGCGCGAAATATAGAAAACAATGGTTTGTTCTTGGCAGTAGCGGGCTCACAATCGCACGGCCTTGAATATGTAGAGCAAGCGATCGACGCAGGTGCAATCGCTATTGTTTACGAGCTTGCTAGTGGCGTTGAGCTCTTAGTAGAGAGAATTAAAAAACGACACTCCGTCATCTTGATTGGGTTAACCCATTTGAGCGCAAGCATCAGCGAAATAGCGGCGAAATTTTATCGGCGTCCTTCAAGCAAAATGACGGTTGTGGGTGTAACTGGAACGAATGGTAAAACATCCGTCAGCCATTTTGTCGCGCAGCTTATGCAAGATGAAGGCACTGCTTGCGGCGTAGTTGGAACGTTGGGTTGGGGCCGAATAGATGCATTAAGGGAAGCAATCAACACAACGCCTGATGGTGTGAGTGTTCAGCAGCAACTTGCATACTTGTTTGATGAGGGCATTGGTAGCGTTGCAATGGAAGTGTCGTCACATGGCTTGGATCAAGGCCGAGTGACTGCAGTTGAATATAAAGGCGCGGTGTTTACTAATTTAAGTCACGATCATCTTGATTATCATCAAACGATGACTGCTTATGGGGAAGCAAAATTAGCGTTGTTCAAATGTCCGTCGCTTGAATTTGCGGTGCTGAATAATGATGACGAGTTTAGTAAAGAGATAGAAAAGGTGTTGGCACCGACGGTTAAAGTTCTAACCTTTTCGCGTTCTCTAGATAATAAAGACTGTTTGCTTATTTCTAATGAGGAATTATCAGCGTCAGGCGTGTCGTTTGACGTTTCGTTGAATGGTAATTCTGTACATATTCAATCGGGACTATTTGGGCGTTTTAACGTCGATAATTTAGTGGCTTCAATAGCTGTATTGATTGCTATGGGTCGCCCCCTTAGTGATGCAACGATTAATATCCAAAAAGTAAAAAGTGTTGCAGGGCGTATGCAGATTGTTTCTGTGAGTTACTCTGCGCCAATAGTTGTGGTGGATTATGCGCATACGCCAGATGCTTTAAAGCTTGCATTATTGAGTTTACGCGAACATTGCTCGGGCAAGTTAAAGCTGATCTTTGGTTGCGGTGGCAATAGAGATGAGGCGAAACGTCCTTTAATGGGTGCTATTGCAGTCGAGTTGGCCGATGCTGTGACGATTACTAACGACAACCCACGACTTGAATCAGCTGAGGAGATTGTCCGTCAAATTAAGATAGGTATGTCTGATATGAGCCGTGTTGATGTTGTTCTTGGTCGTCAGCAGGCTATTGAAAAAGTGATTTTAGGCTCAATGAGAGATGACATCATCTTGGTGGCGGGCAAAGGGCATGAAGACTATCAGCAAATAGGCGATAAAAAAATAGCCTTTAGTGACGTTGCTGAAGTTAATAAAGTGTTGAATAAGCTAGCGGGAGAGGATGGATGCAAGCCATGAGCCTTCAGCAATTAGCGCACATTGTTAGCGGCCAGTCTGTGGGTGCTGATGTAATGTTTGCCGCAGTCAGTAGCGATACGCGGAGTATTAAAAAGGGTGAACTTTTTGTTGCGTTACAAGGTGAAAACTTTGATGCCAACAGTTTTGTTGAGCAGGCAAGCAAAAAAGGTGCGGCCGCTGCGTTAGTGAGTGCTGATATTACTGCAGATCTACCGTATGTGAAAGTGAGCGATACTTTAGCGGGACTTACGGCTCTGGCGAAACAACAACGCGAAGTAGCGGGTATTCCTTTAGTCGCTATTACCGGCAGTAACGGCAAAACTAGCGTGAAAGAAATGCTAGCGAGTATTTTGACTCAATCAAAAAATGTATTAGCAACGGAAGGTAATCTAAATAACCAGATTGGCGTGCCATTAACCTTATTAAAACTAACGGCCGATCACGATATTGCGGTAGTTGAAATGGGGGCAAGTCATCGAGGCGATATTGCCGAGCTTTGCGATATTGCTAAGCCAACAGTTGCCATCTTAAATAATGTAGGTGCTGCGCATTTAGAAGGGTTTGGTGATCTGCAAGGGGTGGCTGATACCAAAGGTGAGATAATCAGTGGCTTAAGCAGTAAAGGAATAGCCATTCTAAATAAAGACGAGCCGTGGTTTGATCAATGGTCTGCATTGCCTGGGGATAGAAAGGTAATTAGTTTTGGTAGTTCGAATGTGGCGGATGTTTGGGCTGATCTTGATGTTGTTGATATGGGCCTTGTGGGTGATAAATTCACAACGAATTTCGTATTGAATTATGGGCAAGAAAGTATCGATATTCGATTAAGCCTATTGGGTAAGCACAATGTTTTAAATGCCTTGGCCGCCGCCGGTGCAGCGATAAGTTTAGGTGTTTCGCTGCAAGAAATACAAAAAGGTCTAGTGGCGCTCAAGCCAGTAAAAGGTCGTATGCAGCCGTTGAAAGGTGTGGCAGGGGGGCTAATTATTAATGATTGTTATAACGCTAACCCTAAATCGTTCGATGTGGCAGTGGAGTGTTTAAGTGAAATAGATCGGCCGGTTTGTCTAGTGCTAGGTGATTTTGCAGAACTAGGTGCTGATAGCGTGCAGATACATAAAGATTTAGGCGATACAGTTTTCAATAGTGATGTGCGGTGCTTGTGCGCCGTTGGTGAAAAGATGAAATTTGCGGTTGACCGGTTTAATGCGTTGGCTCAGTCAACAACGCGTTATGCAAAGCACTTCTTCAATAAACAAGCGTTAACCGATTATTTGACGAGCGAATTAAGTGCTAATGACGTGGTGTTAGTTAAAGCGTCTCGCTCGCAAGGTTTGGAAAGCGTGGTAGAAGAAATAACAATAAAAGAGGGCGTTATATGTTGTTAATTCTAGCTGAATGGCTAACGGAATATCACAGCGGTTTTAGGGTATTTCAATATCTAACGATGCGTTCTATTTTAGGGACGCTTACGGCATTATTTATTGCTTTCTTAGTCGGGCCTACGATGATTCGTCGTTTGACTTATCATAAAATTGGCCAAGCTGTTCGTGATGATGGGCCGGAAACGCACTTCAAAAAAGCAGGGACTCCAACAATGGGCGGTACGCTTATTTTGGTGGCGATTGGCTTTAGTACGCTGATGTGGGCGGATCTTACAAATCGATATGTATGGGTGGTTTTGTTGGTGACTCTGTTAACGGGTGTGATTGGCTTTATTGATGATTATAAAAAAGTGGCGTTGCAAGACCCTAAAGGCTTGTCGGCAGGTAAGAAGTATTTAGGGCAATCGGTCATTGCCTTAGGTGCGGCGTTATTTTTGTATTACACGGCTACATCACCACTGGAAACAACACTATTTATTCCATTTTTTAAAGATGTGAGTTTTCAATTAGGTTGGATGTATATCCCACTAACGTACTTCGTGATTGTGGGTACCAGTAATGCGGTTAATTTAACGGATGGCTTAGATGGGTTGGCCATTATGCCAACTGTTTTGGTGGCAGGTGCCTTAGGTATTTTTGCATACTTATCTGGCAACGTTCAGTTTGCCGAATATTTAGCGATCCCAAATTTAAGGGGCACGGGTGAGTTGGTTGTTTTTTGTGGCGCCATCGTCGGTGCAGGGCTCGGTTTCTTATGGTTTAACGCTTATCCAGCGATGGTGTTTATGGGTGATGTGGGTGCTCTGGCTTTAGGAGCGGCGTTGGGCATTTTGGCAGTATTGGTTCGTCAAGAATTAGTGCTGGTCATTATGGGTGGTGTTTTTGTAATGGAAACAGTGTCGGTCATTATGCAGGTGGCGTCTTTCAAATTGACAGGCAAAAGAATTTTCAGAATGGCGCCTATTCACCATCACTTTGAATTGAAAGGTTGGCCTGAGCCAAGAATCATCGTTCGTTTTTGGATTATCACCTTTATCTTGGTGTTAATCGGTTTATCTACACTGAAGATCAGATAATGCAAGCACTCAAACACACACAGCAGCGTCAAGGCTTAGCTCGTTTAGGGCTGGATCAAGATGACGTGCGTGTGTTGGTTGTAGGCTTGGGTGTGACAGGGTTGTCGGTACTTAAGTTTCTTCAACAAAATGATATTGAAGTGGCGGTTGTGGATAGCCGTGAAAACCCACCTGGGCTCGAAGTTCTTGAGCAATCTTTTCGTGATGCAGCGGTGTTCCTCGGTAGCTTTAACCATGCTGTCTTTGATGCGGCGACACATATTATTGTTAGCCCTGGTATTAGTTTAGAAGAGCCTGAAATTCAAGAGGCAGCAGAAAGAGGCGTTCCAGTTTTTGGTGACATTGATGTGTTTGCTGTTTGTGTTGATGCGCCGGTTGCGGCCATCACAGGTTCGAATGGTAAGAGCACAGTGACAACTTTGTTGGGTGAAATGGCGGCTAATGCCGATTGGGATGTGCGAATGGGCGGAAACCTCGGTACGCCTGCGCTTGATTTATTGACTGATAAGACGGCTGACTTATATGTTTTAGAACTCTCTAGTTTTCAGCTAGAAAGAACCTCGCAACTCAAAGCAGAAGTTGTCGCGTTGCTGAATATTAGTGACGACCATATGGATCGCTATCAAGGCATTGAGGACTATTGCGCCGCTAAAGAACGTATATTTTACGGTAATGGTGTGGCCGTAATGAATCGCCAGGATAGTGTTGTTGATGCGATTGTTTTACCCAAAGGTCGAAAGCTAGTTTCAACGGGGTTGGATAGCCCTGCGCTGGGACATTATGGTGTGACAAGTCAAGCTCTGGTTTCAAAAAATGGTGAGGCTGTTATAGCTACACCAGAATTAAGAATAAAAGGGTCGCACAATGTCCAGAATGCACTAACGGCCATAGCGATGGCTGATGCGCTTGGGGTGCCTAAAGTAGCCCAAGTTAAGGCATTAAAGAGCTTCTCCGGATTGGCGCATAGAACACAATGGGTAGCGGATATTTCTGGAGCGACATGGATAAATGATTCTAAAGCAACTAACCCTGGTGCTTGCTTAGCAGCGTTAAATGGTTTGAGTTCGCCAATTATCCTTATTGCTGGGGGTGATGGAAAAGGCGCTGACTTTAGATTATTACAAGACGCGATTGAGCAGAATGTATCGTTTATGATTTTAATTGGACGTGATGCGCAAAGGCTTAAGCAAGAAGCTTCAGGTTCTATACCTTGTGTGTTAGTAGACGATATTGAAACGGCTGTGACTGTTGCTGCAAGCCATGCAAAAAGTGGAGATACCGTTCTGTTATCACCGGCGTGTGCGTCCTTGGACCAATTTGTAAATTACCAACAACGTGGCGAGCGTTTTATGGCAGCGGTAGCGGAGCTAATGTCATGAGCACAATGATGTCACAAACTATTCCTACAACCAGGCGTGGACGCTACTATTTAGATGGTTGGATGTTGTTTGCGGTGGTTAGCTTATTATCAATAGGTTATGTGATGGTGGTGTCAGCATCATTACATTTAGGCGATAGGATGTTTGACAACATTTGGCACTATCCTGCTCGTCAGGCGGCGCATATCGTTATCGGCGTGTTAGGTGCGTACGTAATGGCGAATATTCCGCTAAGTGTTTGGGAAAAAAGCGGACCGAGCTTGATTTTGGTTGCTATTGGATTATTGGTGTTGGTGTTTATTCCAGGTATTGGCGTTAAAGTTAACGGTAGTTATCGCTGGGTTAATTTGGGTGTGGCGCGCTTGCAAGTGTCAGAAGTAGTGAAATTAATTTGCATCCTCTACATGGCTGGATTTTTAACGCGGCACGTTAATGATGTAAGAGAATCGATTAAGGGGGTTATTCGCCCTATTTTACCGTTGGGTATTGTGTTTGGCTTGTTAATGGCTGAGCCTGATTTCGGGGCAACGTTTGTTATTGGCTTCTGTGTAATCTGCATGATGTTTTTAGGTGGCGCAAGGCTGATTGAATTTGCCGCACTGGTGCTCATAGGGATTGTTTTAGGCGCGTTTGCGATTGTCTCCTCAGCATATCGAATGGAACGTGTAACGGCATTTATGGACCCGTGGGCAGATCACTTAGGTTCAGGCTTCCAACTCGTTCAATCGTTAATTGCGATGGGGCGTGGCGAGTGGCTAGGCGTTGGTTTGGGCAGCAGTATTCAAAAACTATTTTATCTCCCTGAAGCACATACTGATTTCATTTTTGCTGTGTTAGGTGAAGAGCTAGGCTTCGCAGGTTCTTGCGTAGTGATTCTCTTGTTTGGTTTGCTTGTTTGGCGTGCATTTCAAATGGGCAAAGCGGCAGAACGATTAAACTTAAGGTTTTATTCCTTATTGGCTTATGGCTTAGGTGTTTGGGTGGGCTTGCAGGCGTTTGTGAATATTGCCGTTAATATGGGTGCATTGCCAACGAAAGGACTGACCTTACCACTGATCAGTTATGGCGGTAGTAGCATGATTATTATGTGCATGGTCGTCGGTTTATTGTGCCGCGTTCATCATGAAACTCAGCTTCATCTGATGACTCAGCTTAAAGGAGGTTCATCATGGCAATACGTGTGATGATCATGGCGGGTGGAACGGGCGGGCACGTGTTCCCAGCACTAGCCGTTGCCGAATATCTACGTGATGCTGGCCATCAAGTTAGCTGGTTAGGTACAAAAAAAGGAATAGAGGCGAGAATCATTCCTGATGTAGGTTTTGCAATGGATTGGTTAAGCGTATCGGGTTTGCGTGGTAAAGGAATTATGAGCTTATTATTAGCGCCGTTCATGTTATTAAAAGCGTGCGTCCAGGCCTCGAAATTCATCCGTCAACGTCAACCAGACGTGGTTTTAGGTTTGGGTGGCTTCGCATCTGGCCCTGGTGGTTTGATGAGTTGGTTGCACGGTAAGCCATTGGTCATTCATGAGCAAAACCGCGTGCCGGGGACAACTAATCGTTTACTGAAAAGTATAGCGAAACGTGTTTTAGAAGCATTTCCAGATAGTTTCGACAAGCAATCAAAAGCAATCTTTACGGGTAACCCTGTGCGGAAAGAGCTACTTGAAGCAGTGGTAAAAAAAGAACATAGAGGCATTAACATTTTAATAGTGGGCGGTAGCTTAGGGGCCTCGATCTTAAATGAAGTTGTTCCTAAGGCTTTAAAGGAATTACAGCATAAGTCAGATATTAACGTCATTCACCAAGCAGGAAAGGCAACCATTGAAACGGCCGTTTCCGCTTACCAGTCAGCGGATGTGGAAGCGGATGTTCGCGTCTTTATTGATGATATGAATACGGTGTATCAATGGGCTGATATTGTTATTTGCAGAGCCGGCGCGATGACTATTTCCGAATTAGCCGTGATGGGTTTGCCGGCTATATTAGTTCCGCTCCCTCATGCGATTGATGATCATCAAACAAAAAATGCGGAGTATCTTGAAAATGGTGGCGCTGCGATATTAATGCGTCAACCGGCATTTACTGCGAACAGCCTATCTACAATATTGAATAAACTGATATCTAGTAAAGGAAGGCTAAAAGAAATGGGCGAGAAAGCGCGCTTATTATCAAAACCCGATGCGACAAAACTGGTTGCTGATATTTGTTTGGAGGTGGCTTTATGATGCCGGATACACATAAACACTATTCTGCTCATTTAGGCTTTGGCAAGCTAAAGAAAATTCACTTTATAGGTATTGGTGGTGCGGGTATGAGCGGTATAGCCGAGGTGTTAATTAACCTTGGTTATGATGTGTCAGGCTCGGATATCCGTGAAAGTAAAGTAACAAAGCGTCTTGTTGAGCAAGGTGCGACGGTTCATATTGGCCATGTGGCGGACAATGTAACTGGTTGTGATGTGGTGGTAACGTCTACCGCAGTCAATAAAGAAAATATTGAAGTGGCAGCGGCGTTTGCGCAACGTATTCCTGTTATTCCGCGCGCAGAAATGCTGGCTGAAATCATGCGGTTTAGATTCGGCATAGCTATAGCGGGTACGCATGGGAAAACGACAACCACTAGTTTGTTAGCGGTATTAATGACAGAAGGTGGCTTAGACCCAACCTTTGTTATTGGGGGTCTACTGAACAGTGCAGGTACGAATGCAAAATTAGGTGAAAGCCACTATTTGGTTGCTGAAGCAGATGAAAGTGATGCGTCATTCTTGCACCTGCAACCTATGATTGCCGTGGTAACAAATATCGATGAAGACCATATGAGTACGTATGGTGGTGATTTTCAGCAAGTGAAAGATGCGTTTAAGTCATTTCTACATCAATTACCTTTTTACGGCCTTGCGGTGATGTGTGTAGATGATGAAAATATTCGCGTATTAATCCCCTCTATAAGCAAGCCAATATTGAGCTACGGCATAGAGGAAAAGGCAGACTTTCAGGCGCTAGATGTGACACAAGAGAACTTCCGTACGCGTTTTAATTTAAAGCGCATAGGCCGGGATGAGTTATTACCGTTGACACTTAATATGCCGGGTAAACACAACGTTTTAAATGCCTTGGCTGCCATTGCCGTGGCGAGTGAATTAGGTGTGTCTGACGAGGCTATTGCGACAGGGCTTAGTCAATTTAAAGGAGTGGGGCGGCGTTTCCAAGTTAATGGTTCAGTTAGCCTTCCAGAAGGTGAGGTGTTGCTGCTGGATGATTACGGCCACCATCCGCGTGAGGTCATTGCAACCATCAATGCGATCCGTGAAGGTTGGCCTGACAGGCGTTTGGTCTTGGCGTTTCAGCCGCACCGTTATTCAAGAACGCAGGATTTGTTTGAAGATTTTGTCGATGTGTTGAGTGAAGTGGATGTATTGGTTTTGTTGGATGTATTTGCTGCCGGTGAAAAGCCGATTGCTGGATCTGATGGCCCAGCATTAAGCGCAGCCATTCGCCAAAGAGGGAAGCTCATTCCTATTTTTGTGAAAGAAATAGAACAATTACCCCATGTTTTAAAAGATGTGTTACTGCCCGGCGATATCGTTATGACATCCGGTGCCGGTGATATAGGCGCGGCTTCAGCAAAGTTAGATACGCAATTAAACAGCATGATGAAACTATAAAAGACGATGACGCAAACAACACAACAACTTACGGGGCAATTGATGGAGAGAGAGCCTTTAGCTCGCTACACATCATGGCGCGTGGGTGGTGTTGCTGATCGACTTTATAAGCCTAAAAGTATTGAAGATGTTCAAGCGTATTTGCGATCATTACCGCATGAAGAGGCTGTTTTATGGCTCGGCTTGGGTAGTAATGTGCTTGTTCGTGATGGCGGTATTCGCGGCTCGGTTATTTATACCCGAGGTTGCTTAAAGAAAATGCATGAAACGGATGATGGGCAGCTTTATGTTGAAGCGGGTGTTCCTTGCGCATTAGTCGCAAAAATAGCAGCAGAAAAAGGCTTATCTGGCGCTGAATTTTTGGCTGGAATTCCCGGCACAATGGGTGGTGCATTAGCGATGAATGCGGGTGCCTTTGGCGGTGAAACATGGGGTCTGGTTAGCAAAGTTTTATTGTTGAATCGGCAGGGTGATTTGATTGAGCGCAAGGCGAGTGAGTTTGACGTAGGGTATCGCTCGGTTTCATTGGCTGATGACGAATGGTTTGTGGCTTGCTATCTCGATATCCCAGAAGGCGGTAACCAGCAAAGTAGAGAGAAAATTCGTCAATTATTAGCTACACGTTCGCAAACGCAACCGACGAATATTCCTAGCGGTGGTTCAGTGTTTAAAAACCCACATGGCGACCATGCGGCACGTTTAATAGAAGTAACAGGGTTAAAAGGAAAAAGTATTGGTGGTGCGCAAGTATCAGAAAAGCACTCAAACTTTATATTGAATACTGGAGAAGCGACTGCCAACGATATTGAAGCCTTAATTAGGTTTGTAAAAAAGGCAGTGGAAGACAAACAAGGTGTTTTGTTGGAAACAGAAGTTCGAATTATTGGTGAGGTGCTGGCGTCATGAGCATAATTAGAGTGCCTGCTGAATTCGGAAAAGTAGCTGTTGCGATGGGTGGTAATGCGGCAGAGCGAGAAATTTCATTATTAAGTGGGGAAGCGGTGCTTTCTGCGCTGTTATCGCAAGGTATTGATGCGTTTGAATTTGATACAAAAACACATCGGCTAGATGAATTAAAAAGCATGGGCGTTGACCGTGTCTTTAATATCGTCCATGGGCGAGGTGGTGAAGACGGTCAGTTGCAAGGCGCGCTTGAATTAGCGGGTATTCCATATACAGGTAGCGGTGTTTTGGGCTCTGCTTTGGGTATGGATAAATTAAGAACAAAATTCTGCTGGCTTGGTATGGGTATTCCAACGCCACAGTGGACGGAATTAAAAGACGCAGCGGACGTTAACTCTTGCGCCGAAACGCTTGGGTTTTCATTAATGGTGAAGCCTGCGTTAGAAGGGTCGAGTTTAGGTATGGCAAAAGCGGACAACCTTGAGCAATTGCATGAGGCCTATAGCAACGCATTAAAATTTTCCTGTGACGTGATGGCGGAGCAATGGGTTGCTGGAAAGGAATATACCGTGGCAATTTTAGGAGGCGAAGCATTACCAATGATCCGCTTGCAAACACCGAATGATTTTTACGATTACGAGGCAAAATATCAAGCAGATACAACGCAATACCATTGTCCTTGTGGTTTAGGTAAGACACAGGAGCAAGAGCTGCAACAGTTATCTGTTAAGGCGTTTAAAGCGTTGGGCGGTAGCGGTTGGGGTCGGGTGGACTTAATGCTTGATCAAGCGGGCCAACCCCAGTTACTTGAGATAAACACAGTGCCAGGAATGACTAGCCATAGTTTGGTTCCAATGGCAGCAAAACAAGCGGGCATAAGCTTTAATGAGTTGGTTTTGCGAATTTTAGACAGTAGTTTTCGGGCGGCGAAATGAAGAAAGTGAATAACGATTTTATTGAGCAGATGAAAGCAGCAGTAAAGAGTGGTTTGTTTGTGATGGTCATTGCTTTAAGTATTTGGCAGTTTATGGGCTGGCTGCAACATCCGGCAACGCTACCTATTAAACAGGTGCGCATTGAGGGTGAATTGAGACGTGTAACGCATAGTAAAGTTTCGGCAGCGCTATCTGAACTAGTACAAACAGGTTATTTCGCCATGGATACAAATGCCATTGTGGAAAAAGTGACAGCGCTTGAATGGGTAAGTAAAGCGAAGATTCGACGAGTATGGCCAGACACAATTGTGTTGTCGCTTAAAGAGCAGCAGCCCGTTGCTATTTGGAATGAAACGGCTTTACTCAACAAGCAAGGCGAAATATTTGAGCCGGTTTTCGATGCTAAAAAAATGCAACTTCCGCAGTTACATGGCGTTGATAGTAAAAGTTTAAATATATTGGAAAAGTATAAAGAAATTGAGGGTTTACTGGCTGGATTGGCTTTATCTGTCGTTCAGCTTGAACAGGCGGAACACGGGAGTTGGTCGGTAGTGCTGAGTAATGGCGTGAAACTCAATGCGGGTCATGACGAACCAGAAAATAAAATAAAGCACTCTTTAAGCGCTCTAGCGGCACTTGATGGGGGTTTGGTTGAGCACATACAAACAATAGACCTGCGATATCCGAATGGTATGGCGGTTACTTGGAAAGATGGCTACGAGTTTGGTCAGCCGAATACAAAGGTAAAGTCACCGAGCAGTAATAAAATTAAGCCACTTAAAGGCTAGGGAATATGAAGAAAAGTAACGATAAAAATTTAATTGTTGGGTTGGATATTGGAACCTCGAAGGTCGCGGCTATTGTTGGTGAAATTACACCAGATGGGAGCATTGATGTGATCGGCATAGGTTCAACGCCATCGAAAGGGCTTAAAAAAGGGGTTGTGGTCAACCTTGAATCAACTGTGCACTCAATTCAACGTGCGATTGAAGAAGCAGAATTAATGGCTGGTTGTCAGATAAGTTCAGTGTTTGTGGGTATTGCAGGTAGCCATATCAGCAGTTTGAATTCAAACGGTGTTGTGGGTATTAAAGACAGTGAAGTGAATTCGTCGGATATTGACCGTGTGATTGATGCAGCTCGCGCTGTTGTTATTCCAGCGGATCAGAAAATTCTTCATATCATGCCGCAAGAATTTATTATCGATGGTCAAGAAGGCATTAAAGAGCCAATTGGCATGGCGGGGATCAGGCTAGAAGCGAAAGTGCATATCGTGACCGGTGCAGTGAGTGCGGCGCAAAATATAATTAAATGCGCGCGTCGTTGCGGATTGGAAGTTGACGACATTATTTTAGAGCAGTTGGCTTCGAGTACATCGGTATTAACCGATGATGAGAAAGAGCTAGGTGTTTGTTTGGTGGATATTGGCGGTGGCACAACCGATATTGCGGTTTTTTGTGATGGTTTTATTCGTCACACTGCTGTTATCCCGATAGCGGGCGATCAAGTGACGAACGATATAGCCGTTGCTCTTAGAACGCCAACGCAACACGCAGATGAAATTAAGTTGAAGTATGCCTGCGCACTGACTCAATTAGTACAACAAGACGAAATGATTGATGTGCCGAGTATTGGTGATCGCCCAACACGCAAGATTTCACGTGGAAATTTAGCAGAAATAATTGAACCTCGTTACGAAGAGTTGATGATGCTGGTTCAGGCCGAGCTGAGACGCAGTGGTTTTGAAGATATTGTTGCAGCAGGCGTGGTCCTAACCGGCGGTAGCGCGAAAGTAGAAGGTTTGGTGGAGTTAGCAGAGGAAGTATTTCATATGCCCGTGCGCCTAGGTTGCCCGCAACATGTGTCGGGTATCAGTGAAGTGGTGCGTAACCCAATTTATGCAACAGGCGTCGGCTTGCTGTTGTTTGGTCAGCAAAACAGTTTAGCGAGTGGTGGAGAAGTAAGAGGTGGTTTTTCAGCGATGTGGGAAAAAATGAAGAGTTGGTTCCAGGGTAATTTTTAACGAAAAAGTTTTTAAAGATACAAAAAATATAGATAAACAAAATAGGGGAATAACATGTTTGAATTAATGGATGCACATACACAAAACGCAGTAATTAAAGTGATTGGTGTTGGCGGTGGCGGCGGAAATGCTGTTAACCATATGGTGAGTAGTGAGATTGATGGTGTCGAGTTCATCTGCGCAAATACGGACGCGCAAGCGCTTAAAAATACACCAGTAAAAACAGTGTTACAGTTAGGCAATAACAGCACAAAAGGACTGGGTGCAGGCGCTAATCCAGAAGTGGGTCGCCAGTCAGCACTTGAAGACAGAGAACGTATTCAAGAGGTTATTGCAGGTGCAGACATGGTATTTATTACTGCTGGCATGGGCGGCGGAACGGGTACAGGTGCGGCGCCTATCGTGGCTGAAATAGCAAAAGAAATGGGTATTCTCACCGTGGCTGTAGTGACGAAGCCTTTTCCTTTTGAAGGCAAAAAACGAATGAGTATCGCGGATAGTGGCATTGAAGAGTTGGGTCATCATGTTGATTCTTTGATTACTATTCCTAATGAGAAGTTATTGCATGTGTTGGGTAAGGAAATGAGCCTACTTAATGCTTTTAAAGCGGCTAATGATGTATTGCTAGGTGCTGTGCAAGGTATTGCTGAATTGATTACCCGTCCGGGCTTGATCAACGTCGATTTCGCGGACGTGAGAACAGTGATGTCTGAAATGGGCGATGCAATGATGGGTACGGGTTCTGCAAGTGGCGAATCAAGAGCGCGCGAAGCGGCAGAAGCAGCTATTCACAGTCCTCTCTTAGAAGATATTAATGTGCAAGGCGCACGTGGCATCTTGGTTAATATCACCGCGGGTATGGATATGACGATTGGTGAGTTTGAAGAAGTAGGTCAGGCGATTAGAGACTTTGCTTCAGATGATGCATGTGTTGTTGTTGGCACGGTTATTGACCCTGATCTAGCGGGAGAAATGCGCGTGACAGTTGTTGCAACAGGTTTGGGCCAAAGTGCTGCGGCGGTTGAGCCAACTCCAATTGTGCAAGTTAAGCGGGAGCCGATTCAAGTTAAAAACTTAAAAGAAGAGGATTTCGATATCCCAACAATTATGCGTGAGAATAAAGTCGAAGCGGTGGCATCACAGAAAGTAAGCGGTTTGGATAGCACCATGGACCCAGCATATTTGGATATACCAGCTTTTTTACGCAGACAAGCAGATTAGAACGTGTACCGCTCTCAAGATTACTATTGGGAGCGGTAGAGTAACTTGAAGCCTTGTTTGAGTTAAAAGCAAGAAGGGTTGATTTTTTGTTAAATAGCAAAATATGTTAAGATTGGAGAATAATAATAAAAATTAAACTAAATATGTATCTGCTTGGGAGCCCAAATGATTAAACAACGGACGCTGAAAAACGTGATTCGTGCCACTGGTGTTGGTCTACACAGTGGTGAGAAGGTTTACTTAACACTACGGCCTGCGGGTATTAATGCCGGCATCGTATTTCGCCGTGTTGATTTTGATGAACCAGTTGAAATTTCAGCAAAAGCTGAGAATGTTGGTGACACTCAATTATCAACAACGCTTATTCAGGACGGTGTTAGAGTTTCAACAGTAGAACACCTCTTGTCGGCTATTGCTGGACTAGGTATTGATAATATATTTATCGATTTAAGTGCTGCTGAAGTTCCTATTATGGATGGCAGTGCAGGCCCTTTTGTTTTCCTTCTTCAATCCGCTGGAATAGAAGAGCAAAATGCCGCAAAACGCTATATTCGTATTAAAAAAGAAGTCCGCGTTGAAGACGGTGATAAATGGGCAAGCTTCGTACCTTTTGAAGGCTTCAAAGTCAGCTTTAGCATTGAATTTGATCACCCTGTTTTTAAATCTCGTGTACAAGAAGCATCGATAGACTTTTCCTCAACATCCTTTGTTAAGGAAATTAGTCGTGCGCGAACATTTGGTTTCATGAAAGACATCGAAATGCTACGCCAACGCAACTTAGCATTGGGCGGGAGTATGGATAATGCGATTGTTGTTGATGACTTTAGAGTGTTGAATGAAGATGGTTTGCGTTACGAAGATGAATTTGTAAAACACAAGATTCTAGATGCTATTGGTGACTTGTATTTACTAGGACATAGTTTGATTGGTGAGTTTCATGGGCATAAGTCGGGTCATGAGTTGAACAATAAATTGTTGAGAAAACTGCTTATTCAAGAAGATGCTTGGGAAGAAGTTACTTTTGAAGATAACGATGAATTCCCTATTTCATATATAGAGCCTTTACCAGCATCAGTTTAGTAATTGATTTTTCTTTAGTGTCTGTATGAGTTTTCTCATGGAGGTATTAAGCTTGTCTGTCGACTCGATATTGCACATGGACAGGTCTTTAATAATATTTATTGATGGAGACTTAGGCAACGGTTGAGTCGGTAGTATTCGTTTGGTGAGAACTTTGACTTTTAAAGTATGAGCTTGTTCACCGAAATGCTGTGAAAGAGCCTTTAGAATAGTTTGGCGCATATACAGTAGCTTAGATGCCCAAACGGAAGAGTCGGTAAATAAAATAGTGCGTTTGTTACTTGACGTGATGTGTAAGCAATGCGAAGCCAAGTCTTTGGTTAACGATGTTTTAACAACCTTAAGTAATAGGCGTTGTTGATTAAGGTTTTGCTGTATATGTTGTAAGCCTCTTAATGGCGCAGAGTTGTTTTTGAATGGGTTTTTAAGCATAGGGTATTAAAGAAATTATAAATAATATGCAAATTATACTGCTAACAAAAGGCCAAAAGAAAACGATTAGTTTTTCAACAGGCCAACAAAAGACCGCATTAGCTTTGTTGGCTAGTGTTTCCATGTTGTTAGCTGTTTTTTTCTATTTCTCTCCTATATCAGGTGCTGAGCTCACGAGCGTTTCAAAAGCAGCTTCCGAAGAATTATTAGCGCAGCGCGTAGATATAGAAAGAATGCGTGAGAAAACGCAAAATACTTTAGATGGTATTGCGTTGCGCGTAGGTCAAATGCAAGCACAGTTAACGCGGCTAAACTCAGTGGGTTAGCATTTAGTTAAAAAGGCAAAGTTATCAAAATCAGAATTTGACTTCGATGTGCAACCAGCTATTGGTGGCGCAGAGGTAAGCGATGTTGCAAGTAGTTTTACGCAAAACCAATTACTACAAGATATTCAATCGCTTGCAGATCAATTAACGTTGCGTGAAAAGCAATTAAAGTTACTAGGTGTGTTTTCCGCAAATAAAATCTTATCAAAGGAAGTTCGACCTGCTGGCTTACCGGTTGAAAAAGGTTGGTTATCCTCTTTTTATGGTTATCGTGCAGACCCTTTTACGGGTAAAAGAACATTCCACCACGGTGTTGATATTGCAGGGAAAAGCGGCACAAAAGTTCTAGCAGCTGCATCAGGTCTTGTAACTTGGACGGGTAAAAAGAGTGGTTACGGTTATTTAATTGAAATTGACCACGGCTCAGGTTATGTAACACGTTACGCGCATAATAAGGAAATTACCGTTAAGGTGGGTGATGTTGTTAAGCAAAGTGATGCGATTGCTAAAATGGGCTCAACGGGACGTTCAACAGGTCCACACGTTCATTTTGAAGTGTTACGTCACGGCAAAAAAGTAAATCCTCGTAAATACCTCTATAGCGCTAGATAAATCAGCAAATTCCTGTACGCCAAATACCAGTTATAGCGCATTTTGCGGTATCATCTGCCCTCTTGCTTCACATTAAAATTTACCCTCAATGATTTCCAATATTGTAAAAAAAATTTTTGGTAGCCGAAATGACCGGTTGGTAAAAATAAAACAAAAAATTGTTAAAACCATTAATGCACTAGAAGAGCCGATTAAAACTCTGGATGATGATGCGTTAAAAGCTAAAACTGTAGAGTTTCGGAATCGGCTTGAAAAAGGCGAAACGTTAGAGTCACTCATTCCTGAAGCTTTTGCAGTGGTTAGAGAGGCCGGTGTTCGTTCGTTAGGCATGCGTCACTTTGATGTGCAGCTGATCGGTGGCATGGTGCTTAATGATGGGCGCATTGCGGAAATGAAAACGGGTGAAGGCAAAACTCTTGTAGCAACATTAGCAGCCTACTTAAATGCCTTGCCTGGTAAAGGCGTTCACATGGTGACGGTGAATGACTATCTAGCAGAACGAGATTCTGAATGGATGGGTAAATTATTCGAATTCTTAGGCATGAGCACGGGCGTTATTGTTAACGTCATGAGCCCAGAGCAGCGCCGTGTAGCGTATGCAGCGGATGTCACATACGGCACAAATAATGAATTTGGATTTGATTATCTGCGCGACAATATGGCGTTTGGTAATGAAGACAAGGTTCAGCGAGAACTTTATTATGCGATTGTGGATGAGGTGGATTCAATTTTAATTGATGAGGCTAGAACACCACTTATCATTTCAGGGCCAACTGAGGATAAAAGTAAATTATACGTTCAGCTGAATGAATTGGTTAAAGACTTAAAGCCTGAGCTGGAAACAGAAGAGGGCGGTGAGTATACGGTTGATGAAAAAACAAAACAGGTTTTCTTGACCGAATTGGGTCATGAGGAAATTGAACGTTTACTAACGGAAAGCGGCTTATTAAGCGAAAACGAAAGCTTATACGATGCATCTAATATTGGCTTGATGCATCATGTGTATGCTGCATTGCGTGCACGTGCGCTGTATCAAAATGACGTTGATTATATTATTCAAAATAACCAAGTCGTTATTGTCGATGAGTTCACAGGTAGAACAATGCCTGGACGGCGTTGGGGCGAAGGCCTTCACCAAGCAGTAGAAGCTAAAGAAGGGGTGAAAATCCAGAGCGAAAACCAAACAATGGCATCGATTACATTCCAGAATTACTTCAGGATGTATGAAAAACTATCTGGTATGACAGGTACGGCTGATACAGAAGCGTTTGAATTCCAGCAAATTTATGGTTTAGAAGTGATCGTAATCCCAACACATCGCGAGATGTTGCGAGATGATGCTGGTGACCTTGTTTATTTAACAGCGAAAGAAAAGTACGAAGCGGTTATTGAAGATATCGAAGACTGTTATAAACGGAAACAGCCTGTTTTAGTCGGTACAACCTCTATCGAAGTCTCAGAATTTATCGCTGAAAGTTTGAAGAAAAAGAAAGTACCACATGAAGTGCTGAATGCTAAACAGCATGAGCGCGAAGCTCAAATTATTACCAATGCAGGTGCGTTAGGTTCAGTCACCATTGCGACTAATATGGCGGGCCGCGGCACAGATATTGTTTTAGGTGGTAAGCCTGAAGACGGTAATGAGACTGAAGAGTGGAAACAAAAGCATCAAGCTGTTTTAGATGTAGGTGGCCTGCGGGTTATTGGTACGGAAAGGCACGAATCAAGACGAATCGATAATCAGCTTCGTGGTCGTTCTGGTCGTCAAGGGGATCCGGGTGCAAGTCGTTTCTACTTATCGTTAGAAGACAGCCTAATGCGAATTTTCGCATCCGAACGTGTTTCGGGTTTAATGCAAAAATTAGGTTTAGAAAAAGGTGAGTCAATAGAGCACCCTTGGGTCAGTAAAGCCATTGAAAATGCGCAAAGAAAGGTAGAAGGGCATAACTTCGATATTCGTAAACAGTTGCTTCAGTATGATGATGTGGCTAATGATCAGCGCCGTGTTATTTACGAACAGCGTAATGAAATAATGGATGCTTCGAATATTGCCGACACTATTGTTTCTATCAGAGAAGATGTGGCAAATACTCTTATTAGCCAATATGTTCCTATGCAATCTATGGAAGAGCAGTGGGATTTAGACGGCTTGCAAATAGCCCTAGAAGAAGAGTTTTACTGCAAACTTGCTATTAAAGAGCTGCTGGATGAAGACGATAGTTTGAATGAAGAGGGTCTTCGTAGTCTTATTTTAAAAGACATTACAGATGCTTATGCAAAGAAGGAGATTCTGGCAGGGGTAGAGGTTTTACGGCACTTCGAGAAATCAGTGATGTTACAAACACTCGATTCTTTATGGCGTGATCATTTAGGAGCAATGGATCATTTACGTCAAGGCATCCATTTACGTGGTTATGCGCAAAAGGACCCTAAGCAAGAATACAAACGCGAAGCATTTGAGCTATTTACAGCCATGCTTGATGCGTTAAAACGTGAAGTTGTTATGTTGGTAACCAAAGTTCAAGTTCGAGCTGAGGAAGATGTGCAGGCAGTGGATGAACAGCGTCGTGTGAGCCAACAAATGGAATTTAAACATGCGGATGCCAATGCACTAGAAAATGACGGCGTAGAAGCGCAAGAGGAAGATAAGGCGCAACCCTTTAAACGTACTGATAAGAAAGTAGGTAGGAATGACCCATGTCCGTGCGGTTCAGGTAAAAAATATAAACAGTGCCACGGTAAGCTGTAAGATTCACTAGGAGCGAGTGTTATGCCGGTTGGAGGTTTTGTCCCGTTAAATTTAAAAGCTGTTGCGGGTATTCGCATTGGTACGGCATCGGCAGGTATCTCGCAAACACAGCGCGATGATTTGACGGTCTTTGAGTTAGCTAAAAAGACTCAAGTTGCGTCGGTATTCACAACAAATAAATTTTGTGCGGCGCCGGTAACGCTGGCCAAAAAGCATATAACTGAAAGTTCTCCGCGCTACCTATTGATCAACTCCGGGAATGCAAACGCTGGTTTAGGCGATGTAGGTTTATTGTCGGCTACGCAGTGCTGCGAAGTACTTGCGGATAAGGTGAATGTAGATGTAAATCAGATATTGCCTTTTTCAACGGGTGTTATTGGAGAGCATTTACCTGTTGATGTTCTAGTGGGTGGCTTACCGTCGGCGATTGATAATTTAGCAGAAGATAATTGGTTGTCCGCGGCTAAGGCTATTATGACAACTGATACGTGTGAAAAAGGTTGTGCAAAGGTTATTCAGCTGAATGGTGTAGATGTAACGATTACCGGCATTGCTAAAGGCTCAGGAATGATTCGACCTGACATGGCAACAATGCTTTCTTATATTGCAACGGATATGCCTATTGCAGGTGATGTATTGCAAGTGATGTTGAAAGCGGCAGTTGATGTGTCGTTTAATAGTATTACGGTAGACGGTGATACATCGACAAATGATGCTGTTATCTTAATGGCAACGGGTTTAGTTAATACTGCTTCAATAGATTCAATTGAGGACTCTCGATATGCTGATTTTTTAGCAGCACTCACTGATGTTTGTTGTTTCTTAGCAGAATCAATCGTTCGAGACGGCGAGGGTGCAACGAAGCTGGTTACTGTTAAAGTCGAACAAGCGGCGAGCGTAAAGGATGCAAAAGAAGTTGGCTACACCATCGCGCATTCACCGTTAGTGAAAACAGCTTTGTTCGCATCAGATCCTAATTGGGGACGCATTCTAGCGGCCGTGGGACGCGCCAAAATAGAGGAACTTAATGTAGATGAGATATCTATATACCTTAATGATGTTTGTATTGTAGAAAGCGGCCAGCGTTCACCAGAATATACTGAGGAACAAGGGCAAAGCGTGATGAATCAAGAGGATATATTGATTCGTGTTGTTCTAGCTCAAGGGTTGTACTCTGCATCTGTGTTAACGTGTGATTTGTCTTACGATTACGTCAAAATAAATGCTGAGTATCGTTCTTAGCATCCTCTTTATAAGACGCTATTTTCCAAAGCAGTTCTGTGTATGTCCTCGTGTAGGGAAGACGTTAAGGTGAGCGGAAGCACACACACGCGAAAGTCGATATTGGAAGTAGCGGTAGGTGTTATAAAAAACCAAAAGGGCGAAATTCTTATCAGCAAACGTTCTGCTGATACGCACCAGGGTGGTTTATGGGAATTTCCTGGCGGTAAAGTTGAAGGTTCAGAAACTACTGGGGACGCTCTAAAGCGAGAGCTTCTTGAGGAGCTAGATCTTACTATTGAATCAGCCATTCCTTTGATTGAAATAGAGCATGAATACGAGGATCTATCTGTCCACCTTAATGTGCAGTTAGTGAAAGCTTATCAAGGTGAAGCGATGGGTATGGAGGGGCAGCCTATTAAATGGGTGAAAGCTAGTGATTTAAAACAGTATGCGTTTCCAGAAGCTAATGCACGTATTGTAGAGGTGTTGAATTTACCTCATAGCTACCCTATTGTCGATGAATCTATAGGGTGTACACGGAGTATGTTGCAGCACTTAGATCGGCTTATTGGCGATGGATATTTAATGATTCAGTTACGTGCTAAGTCACTTACTGAAAAACAATTTAAAGAGTTAGCAATAGAAGCAATAGTAAAGACTAAGAAAGAAGGTGTGCGCCTTTTCGTCAATACTACGTTAGAGATAGCGTTAGATATTAATGCAGATGCGGTGCATTTAAATTCAAAAGAACTGAGTAGCTTAAAGGGCTCATTTTTAGATAAAAAGTCTATGGTGTTTGCTGCATCATGCCATGGTAAAGAAGACTTAGAGCAAGCTAAAAAGCTTGGGGCACTGTTTGCAGTGCTGTCGCCTGTATGTGAAACATGTAGTCACCCCGAAGCAACGCCTTTAGGGTGGGATGTATTTAAGGCGTTAGTTGAACCAATGGCGATTCCTGTTTATGCGCTGGGTGGCGTTGGGCCAGTTAATATGGATAAGGCGATATTGCAGGGAGCTTGTGGCGTATCAGGTATCAGCGCATTTCATGCGAAATGGTAACTGTTTTTTAGAATAATCTGGGCTTTAGTGATGCGGCTCATCATCAGGAATAAAAACAGGTTCTCCAGCAATAGCATGGGCTCCAGATGCCCAGTCTCCTAAATCAATAAGTTTACAGCGCTCACTGCAAAATGGCTTGAATGGATAATCTTTGTTCCAAAGAACCTCTTTTTTACAGTTTGGGCAATTAACGGTTTGAGTCATGACTTTATAGTTGACAAATATTTAGTGTGAAGTGAACATCTTCATTTGTTTGAATAGCTCTTTCGGCTTCCATTGGTTGCATAAAACGTACGGTGAATCGGTGTTTCCCACCGCTTATTTCAGCGAAGTAATTAGAATCATGTTGCAGTGAAACGCGTAATAAATGCACGGGAAAATTAGTGTCTAGACTTTGCTGATAAAAACCTGCAGATGCTAATTGTTGGGTGGGGGAAGCGCTGAAGCGGATAAATTGCAATAACAAAGAGATGGCTTTGCGGATTGGGTTTAAGTTAGCCGTCCAAGCCTCAATTTGTGAGTGTCGAATATCCAAAGGCTTATTTAGCCAGAAATGATAAGCGGGAAGGTCAAAATCGCATGTGCCGCCCGGTATGCTGTTTCGCTGGGCGAGGCACTTTAATAAATCGACTTGCGTTAGAACTTGGTCAATTCTACCGCTAGAAGATAGTAACGTGTTATTAAGTTGATTAAGTTGATTAAGTTGAGCAATGCTTTGTTCTAGTTTTTCTCGGTCTACTTTTGGGTTTTTGGCGAAAATAACAAGACATTTAGTATGTCTCTCAATTTCTTTAGTTATTTCATTTCTTAGGGCTGTTCTACTTGAAATAGCAAGAATATCTAACAGGCAGCTTAATTCCGCTCTATTTTGCCATTCGCCATCGTGTTGTGAAAAGTGATGCATTTGCTCGAATAAATCCTCCAACCTTAAAAAGGTACGGATGCGTTCACTAAGCGGCAATTCATATGTTATTTGTTCGGGCACGATTTGGATGGACTCGTAAAATGTTTATTTTGCAGGATGACTGCTATTTTTTCCAGCACTCATTTTTAAATACAACTCGTGGAGTTGTTGTACAGTTTCGTCTAAAGCAATTAAGTTACCGTCGTTACTGAGAATATCGTCAGCATGTGAAAGGCGGAATGAACGAGAACATTGGGCGTGCATAATGGATTGAATCATTGAATCATCTAGCTGATCACGTGCTTTGACCCTTGTTTTTTGAGTTTCTTCTGAGCAATCAATAACGAGGACACGGTCAACCTTATCTTGATACTGAGTTTCAAACAGTAGTGGAATACTAAAAATCCCATAAGGGGAGGTAAACTGTTCCAGTTGTTGAAACATGGTTTTGTAGATAATAGGGTGAAGGATATCCTCTAGTTTCTTTTTTTTATCGGGTTGGCTAAAAACAAGTTCTCGTAAGAAATCTTTATTTAAAGAGCCGTCACCTAAAAGAATGTTATTACCAAAAGCATCGACTAGGAGAGTTAAAGCTGGTTGCCTCGCTTTAACGATGGTACGTGAAATTTCGTCGGCATCGATAATGGGGATGTTTCTTTTTTCAAATAACTGACTAACCGTTGTTTTTCCACAGCCAATGCCCCCGGTTAAGCCAATAATTAACATAGTTGTTACAAACCGACAAACTGTAGGTAGGCGGTGTTAATCTCGTGCCCCCATATAAGGGCGATAAATGCTGCAATAGATAAATACGGGCCAAATGGCATGGGGGTGCTTTTATCACGCCCTTTGACTGCGATAAGCGTTAGACCAATGGCTGCGCCTACAAAGGCAGATAGCATGATGACCAGAGGTAGCATCTGCCAGCCAAGAAAAGCGCCAATGGCCGCGAGTAGTTTGAAATCACCGTAACCCATGCCTTCTTTTCCGGTGACTATTTTAAATAACCAAAATACAGACCAAAGGCTTAAGTAGCCCGCTAACGCGCCAATAAGTGCCGACTCCGGCAATACAAAAGTATTAAAAAGGCTAATAAATAGAGCAAACCAAAGAAGGGGTAAAGTGATGTTATCGGGGAGCAGTTGTGTGTCAAAATCTATTAACGTTAAGCAAATTAACATCCATGTGAAAAGTAAGGCCGCGCATGTTTGCAACGTCACGCCAAATTGAATAGCGACAAGAATAGAAAGTAATGCAGTGGTCAGTTCAACAATAGGGTAACGAGCCGAAATGATCGCCTTGCAACTCTTACAACGGCCTTTTAAAACCAAGTAACTTAGAATAGGGATGTTTTCGCCGGCGCTAATGGGGTGGCTACAGGACGGGCAGCGAGAGCGGGGTTGTGACAAGTTGAAAATTTCAGTTGAATTAGCTTCTGTGTCCTCCTGTTCTAGAAAGCTTAAACACTCTTGTCGCCAGCCTTGTTGTAGCATTATAGGTAGCCGATAAACGACCACATTTAAGAAACTGCCAACAAGAAGGCCTAGTATACCTACGGTAAGGTATAAAAATAAGGCACTTTGTTCAAGCGCTTGAATTATGCTCATGTGTAGAACAGCCGGTTGTCGCTAGTTTCGTTAGAAAACAGACCCTAACATAAAGATAGGTAGGTACATGGCAATAATCAAGCCACCGACCAAAACACCTAATATGGCCATAATAAGCGGTTCAATTAAGCTGGCTAGTGAGTCAACGGCGTTATCGACCTCTTCTTCGTAGAAATCGGCAACTTTACCTAGCATCGTTTCAACTGAGCCAGCTTCTTCACCAATGGCGACCATTTGTACGACCATGTGCGGGAATAGTCCGACGTTCTTCATGGACTGTTGAAGTTGAATACCTGTTGCAACTTGTTCTCTCATTTGTAAAACGGCATTAGAGTAGACAATGTTACCGGTTGCACCAGCGACGGATTCTAAAGCCTCAACCAATGGAACACCTGCTGCAGACATAGTGGATAAAGTTCTGGCGTATCGTGCGATAGCGGCTTTATTCATAATGTCGCCAATAATTGGCATTTTAAGAACGGCTCTGTCTAGTAAATGGTTGAATTTGCGAGAACGTTTTTTGACTTGCATGACGACATATACAACGCCACCAATAATACCAAAAACAGCCCACCACCATTCTTGCATGAACCGTGATAATTCAACCACCATTTGTGTAAAGGCGGGTAGGTCGGCGCCGAAGCCATGGAACAAACTTTCAAATTGCGGTACCACAAACACTAGCAAGATAGAAGTGACGATAAGTGCTACAACAAGTACGGAAATATGGTATGTCAGCGCTTTCTTGATTTTAGCTTTTAAACTTTCTGTTTTTTCTTTGTATTCAGCAATTTTAACGAGTAGTTCTTCTAAAATACCGGCGTGTTCACCGGCTTCTACCAAATTACAAAATAGCTCGTCAAATTGAAAAGGAAATTTACTCAGGCCTTCTGTTAGCGTAGAACCGCCTTCGATGTCAGCTTTAATGGCAGCTAACATATTTTGCATGGCTGGTTTTTCATGACCTTTTCCAATAATATCGAAAGCTTGAACTAATGGAATGCCCGCGGCCATCATGGTCGCAAGTTGACGACTGAATATAGCAATGTCCTTGGGAACGATAGGCTTCTGCCCCATGCTGCCAAATAAGGGTTGTGGTTTTTTCTTAACCTTAATAGGGCGAATCCCTTGGCGACGTAATTCAGCCTTAACAATGGCGTCGCTACGCGCGTTAATTTCGCCTTTATTACGGTTGCCCTTCGCGTCAGTTCCTTCCCACAAATATGTAACTTTAGATGAATTAGCAGCCATAATATTTTAATCTTTAGTGATTCGGTTAATTTCTTCAATACTGGTAATGCCAGTTTTTATTTTTTCAAGACCAGATTCTCGAAGCGTTAAAACGCCCTCTTTCGCGGACTGAACGTCAAGGTCTTTAGTTGATCCGCCTTGGATAATAAGGTCTTCCATTGCCTCAGAAACAGGCATTACTTGGAAAATGCCAATACGGCCTTTATAGCCGTTAACGCAATAATCACACCCTACGGCCTTGTATGTTGTGAGCCCTTCCGCATCTTCGAGTTTAAATCCTTCTTTTAAGAGTAAATCAGTCGGTAATGTTTCTTCTTTTTTACACTTATCGCATAATTTTCTAGCTAAACATTGCGCCATAATGAGCAATACAGATGCAGCGATATTGTAAGGTGGAATACCCATTTGGCTCAAACGGTTTAGTGTTTGCGGGGCATCATTTGTATGTAAAGTTGAAAGTACCAAGTGGCCTGTTTGAGCTGCTTTAACTGAAATTTCAGCGGTTTCAAGGTCGCGAATCTCACCCACCATGATGATGTCAGGATCTTGTCGCAAGAAGGCACGAAGGGCCTCGGCAAAGGATAGTCCTGTTTTGGGGTTCACGTTAACTTGGTTAATACCAGCAACAGTGATTTCAACGGGGTCTTCAGCAGTCGAGATATTAATGTCCGGCTCATTCAACATATTTAAGGCGGTATATAAACTCACTGTTTTACCACTGCCGGTTGGACCTGTAACCAGAATCATACCGTAAGGTTTTTTAATCGCTTTTAGGAAAGCCTCTTTTTGAGTTGGGTCGAAGCCAAGCTGCTCAATGCCTACTTGTGCACTGGTAGGATCAAGAATACGCAGTACAATTTTTTCGCCATATAAGGTGGGGCAAGTGTTCACACGAAAATCGATGGATCTTTTTTTCGAAAGAGCCATTTTAATACGACCATCTTGCGGAATACGGCGTTCAGAAATATTCATACGCGACATGACTTTAATGCGTGATGTCAGTTTATTGGCGATATTCATAGGAGGCGAAGCTACTTCCTTTAAAATACCGTCTTGACGAGTACGTATTCTGAATTTTTTCTCGTAAGGTTCAAAATGGATGTCAGATGCACCTTTTTTAATAGCGTCCAGTAAAATTTTATTAACAAAACGAACAACAGGCGCGTCATCAATTTCACTGTCTAAGTCGTCTTCAATAGGGGCGGCATCAGGGTCATCGAAGTTAATATTATCCAGGTCATCATCCAATAAATCATCCATGGATGTATCGTCATCATCCATGGCGATATCAATAATGCGGGCTAACTTGTCTTCTTCAACAAGAATAGCCTCGGTGCTCATTCTTGTCTGGAACTTTATTTCATCGAGAGCCTGAAGGTTTGTCGGGTCAGACACGGCAACAAATAGCTTGTTGCCACGTTTAAACATAGGTAACGCATGATGTTTACGGACCAGCTTTTCTTCAACGATACCCTTAGGAATGACTTCTTTGTTGAGCGCATTAATATCAAATAGCGGAACGCCAAACTCTTCAGAAGCAGAAAGGGCAATAGTTTGGCTGTCTAGGATTTTCTGTTCAACGAGGAAACCCACAAATGATTTTTTCTTTTTACGCGCCTCTCCAAAATGCTTGCGAGCTGCTTCTTCAGTAATTAAACCATCTAGCACAAGCCGTCTAGCCAAGCCGTCTAAATGAATTCTTTCGCTAGTAACTGCCATGTATTCCTTTTAAATAAATCCTTGTTGAAGAAGCTGCGCGTATCTATCTGCCATAGTCTAGTATAAACCATGGTTTTGTCTAGGGTTAGTGTGTGATTGGAAGAGTAAGGCCACAAAAAAACCGATACCTGCTTTTAAAAATTTACACGGATTTAAAAAGTGCTCTAAAAATATGGCGGCAACAGTCATCATCGTGTCACCAAAAATGCTATCCCATTCGCTAAAGGATTGATTGGCTGTGATTAGCAGACTGCATCGTTTATAACAGTGAACTATAAATTAATGTGGCAACGCAAGACTTGCCCCCAGGCCTAGTTGCGGTTACTGACGAAAGAGTGGACGGTTGTGGCGTGTAAGTATCATCATTAATGAAAAGACTGCATGGATTAGTCTGTTTCGTTTTTGTAAATAAAAATAAAGGTCGGGTGGATAAAAGTTGTTCTGTTCAGTACTTTGATTGGTATCTTATTTAATATTTTTTCGAGCCACTGGGGTGTTTTCATAAGGTAGTTTGATGGATTTTTAATGATTTCTCCGCTATAACTTTTAAGCTGTGATTTTTTAAGTAGGCTCTTAATGTCGGTTAGATTTAACAGCTTGATATTTTCTTCGTATAAATTTAATTTTTTTAGGGTAGCCATAAATAATTTATGGGGCAGGTAGTGGAGAAAGTAGATTCTGTAGTGTACTTCAAAAGGCCAAAGTTTATTAGGAGTGGCAAAGTAGAGTAACCCATCTTTTTTTAACACTCGTTTAATCTCACTAATGTGAAGTTGTTGGTCCTGGACATGCTCAATTACGTGGTTTGAAATAACGACATCAAAGCTGTTGTTTTTAAAGGGTAGGGCTTCTGTGCATAAGGAAAAGCTGAAGTCTTTGTTTGCTTGCCGGGTATCTACAATATCCACACTGGTGACATTGTTTTTTTTACCAATGAATGAAGAAATTTCGCCATTACCTGTACCAATATCTAAAACGGATAGGTTTTTTGTTTCAGTTCCTCTTGTCTCGTTTAGGACTTTTAATATTTTCTTTGCTTTGCTTTCTCGATCTGTAGTTGGGGAAAAACCGGCACGGTGTGATTTTTTTTGCTTAAAGGTCATTAATTTATCAATATATTGTTGTGCAATTATGCCCCAATCAAAAGTTGCTATGCAATGAGCTTGTACGCTAGAGGAGGAGCTATTTTTATTACTTTTTAAAAATGCTTCTTTCTCTAAAATGATGCGTAGTAACTGATCTGCATTGGATGGTTCAACTAGCCAACCGTTCTTACCTTCTTGTATAGCATCTTTAATCCCCTCAAGGTTTGATGAGATCGAGGGTAAGCCGCAAATGCCAGCTTCTAACTGAGTTATACCGAAACCTTCCACGTCGTTCTCTACGGGGATATTAGGTTGAATAAATAAATCAGTATGTGTGAATAGACTTTGCTTTGTTTGCTCATCAACTAGCCCCAATAGTATGACTTTTTTCTCAAGTGATAATCGCTTTATTGCTTGCAGAATTTTTTCATGCTGAGGCCCAGAACCTGCTATTAAATAGAGTATGTTACTGGGAAGTTTGTGAGCAACATTTTCAATAAACCATAAAACACCTTTGCGCTTTACCAAGCGGCCCAGTGAAAGAAGAATGAATTTATTCTCTGGCTCAAGGGCTAGTTTTTTTTGTAGGTCCTTTTTTGATAAAGGGCTGATGAGAGATTTCTCGACACCATTAGGAATAACGCTGATTTTTTCTTCGGGAATGCCTGCTTTGATGGCGATAGCTTTAGTGGATTGACTGACAGCAATAAAAAGATCAATTTTGTTAAAAAAGAAATTGACCCATAGTTTCTGATATAGGGAGTTCCCCCAAGTGATGTCAAGCCCATGTAATATGCAGGCGACGGGCTTGTTGCTGAATAGTTTAATAAACCATCCAATAATTGCGGCGACTCCATCCCCTAGTAATATCTGGTCTGCCTGCTTGGCTTTTATAGAGCCAAGGATAATGGCCCAAGGAATGAATAATGGAAGAGCCTTCTTGCCGTAGCGGTTTACAACTTGATCACAATTAATTTGTTTTGATAGGTGCCGAGCTAAGGCTTCATTTTGGTTTTCGATACCGCCTATTACGGGTGGAAAAGCTCTGGAAATAAAGAGTAATTTCATTGAATCAACCAATGATATTAATGTTCCCTTTCGCTTTCTGAGTTTCGGTAATGTAATGACGATATTTGCTCAGACAATATCCCCATCAAAAAGATAAAAACGGATGCGACGTACAGTAATAAACTACCGTTGCTGAATTTCCCTGTGGCAGCATAGGTGCTGATATGGTTAATGGCGCCTAGAAGAAAGAAAGCAGCGCTAGTAGGTAAAAATAATCGCATAGGGGAGAATAGCGCACCTATTTTCAAGATGATAACGAAGAATCGTAGGCCATCTTTTAGCAGTTTAATCTTGCTTTTACCTTCTCGTTTACCTGCTTTGATAGGTATGTAGGCGACGGGCAGGGCTGAACGAAAAAAAGCCATGGTTGAGGTGGTGGGATATGAGAATCCATTAGGCAATAGATATAAGAATTTTTTAAAGTGTATTGCACGAACAGCCCGAAAGCCTGATGTGAGGTCTTCTATTTTTTGACCAGTCATAAATGAGGCGAGCTTATTAAAAACGGTATTGCCGAACAGTCGCTTTTTTGAAGCGTGAGAACCAGGCTCTCGTGCTCCAACAACCATGTCGTAGCCTTCGTCTAACTTCTCTAGAAGTCGCTGGATATCTTCAGGTGCGTGTTGTCCGTCTGAGTCCATAAAGACGATAATATCGCCGATTGCATTGCGTGCGCCGGTTTTAATGGCGGCGCCATTGCCTAAGGGTTCTGGGTGTGAGACGACGTTGATGCCATGTTGTTCGCAAATTTCAGCTGAGCGGTCCGTTGAGCCGTCATTTATGACTAGGATTTCTGCTTCTGGTTGAGCTGCTTTGAGCTTAGGAAGTAGGGCTTCTAAATTTTTTGCTTCATTTAAACACGGCATAACGATGCTGACGGATGGTTTACTTTTAGCCATATTTAAACGATAGAGTTAATTAATGAGTTGTTGAATTAATTGTCTCACATTTTCAGGTTCAAAGGGCTTGTCGCAAATGGCTGAAACACCGGCTTGTTGAACAGCGGCTAGGCGGCTATCATTTTGTTCGCTGGTTACCATGATGATGGGGACAGATGCTTGATCACTTTGCTCTCTAATGTAGGCCGATAATTCGCGACCATCCATTTCGGGCATATTGTAGTCGGTGACGATTAAATCGAATAATTCAGAGTTTAGAATGCCGACAGCTTCGCGGCCATTTTCGGCTTCTATTACATTTTCTAACCCCATGGATGTTAGCGTACGACGTATGTGTTTTCTGGCTAGTTTGCTGTCATCAACGAGTAAAATTTTAAGGTCGTCAATATCTGTGTTTTCTAACGCTATATCTTCAGGGTTAAGGTGGCTAAGAGTGGTTTTTAGAGCTAAACTCAAATCTTTTGCAGAGAAAGGTTTAGGTAATATGGCGACAACGCCTGCTTGCCGAATAGCATCGAGTTGCCTGATGTCGGTGACGCTAGACACGAGTACGAAGCAGGTACCTTGATTGGTCGCGTCTTCTCTAAGCGTATGGAGAAGTTCATTGCCTGTCATGTCGCTTAGGTAATATGCACTTAGAATTAAATCAGGTGCCCCTGTTGATATGTAATTTAAGGCTTCTTGAGCGGTATGAACGGCATCAATTTTATCGATGGATAAACTGTTTAGCTCTCGTTCTATGATGCGCTGTTGAGTCTTTGATGGTTCTACAATGAGTACATTTAGGTCGTTTAAATTGATATCCATAACTTCTTTAGGCGTTTCTATTTACGTTAGTTTATAGCGTAGTTGATATTTTGAACTTTGCAGAGGAAAGGGCGTCTCAAGATGATAAAATTTAATAGTGTATTTATAGAGGTAAGAGTATGGATGAAGGTAATAATTTAGCGCCTACATTTTGGCAAATGGTCGGCAGTACGATGCTGTCTTTTTTAGGGGTTTCTAAGGAATCACGTAGGAAACGAGACTTTCAGCACGGCAACCCAAAGGTGTTTATTGCGACCGGTTTTATCATGGCGTTCCTATTTATTATGATTGTTGTCGGTATTGTGCAATTGGTATTGCCTAAATAATTCCAGTATCTAAGCTGGCCGCTATGTAGTGGCATAGTTAAGTTGGCCACCTAATTAGAGGTGATATTATTCATCTCAAGATAAAAAGGTGAGCGCATGATGAGAAGAAGCAGACCAACATTTACCCCTGAATTTAGGCTTGAAGCAGCA
>LWTL01000106.1 GCA_002101235.1 Cycloclasticus sp. symbiont of Bathymodiolus heckerae
AATATATAATCGGGTACTACAGCCAAGTCAGGCCTCATCAACATAACAATGGCTTATCGCCAAATGTTGCGGAGAAAAACTACTGGGCTGAATACAAAACTGTGGCCAAATTTACTTGACCACTACAAACCAGAGCCTGAACCAGAGCCTGAACCAGAGCCTGAACCAGAGCCTGAACCAGAGCCTGAACCAGAAAATGATGCGTTATCGCTGGATATAGATGATATAGTTGCCTCAGCGTTTGCAGAAGTAGAAACCGAGCTAAAAACGGGTGCTTCAATGGCAGATAGTGAATCTGAATTAGGAGCTGAAGACAGTTCAAATGAGGGCAGTTCAGACCCGAAAAAATAAAAAAAGGGTTGCTTTGAAAAGTCGAAAGTTAGTACTAAGGATGGTATTACTTGTCTGCCTGCAGGCGGGCTCATTGGCGCATGCCGGCAGTTTATATAACGAGCCTATATCGCCTATTCCCGACCCCATAAATGATAAACCCGCTATTACCGAACTAGGCAATAAGCTTTTTCACGATGCTAGGTTTTCTAGCGACAAAACCATTGCTTGCGCAAGTTGCCATTCTTTAGTTTCGGGTGGTATGGATGGTAAGCCTGTTTCAATAGGCGTAGAAAGCCGTCAAGGCAACATCAATGCACCCACTGTTTTTAACAGCAGCCTAAATTTCAAGCAGTTTTGGGATGGTAGAGCGGCTAATTTAATGGAGCAAATAGACGGGCCGATTCATAGTAAGCATGAAATGAATTCGAGTTGGCCTGCAATTGTTTCAATAATTCAAGGTGACCCTTCTTATCAGGCGATGTTTACTAGGAGTTACTCGGACGGAGTGACGGTTAATAATATTAAACACGCCATAGTGACGTTTGAAAGTAGCCTGCTAACGCCCAATAGTCGATTTGATCAATACTTGAAAGGCGACAAAACAGCGCTGTCTAAAGACGAAGTGGCGGGCTATGAACTTTTTAAAGTGTATGGCTGCGTGTCTTGCCATCAGGGCGTTAATATTGGTGGTAACTTGTTTCAGAAGCTAGGTATTGTGCACGAATATGTATTTACTCAGCTGGGGAGTAATAATCGAGATTTAGGTCGCTTCAACATAACAAAAAAAGAAGAGGACAAGTATTTTTTCAAAGTTCCTAGCCTACGAAATATTGCGCTAACAGCACCTTATTTACACGATGGCTCAGAGCAAACGCTAGAGGGCGTTGTTGCGAAGATGATGTATTATCAATTAGGTGTTCCATCGACCAAAGAAGATAGGACTCTTATTGTTAAGTACCTAAAGACATTGACGGGTGAGTACAACGGTAAGCTATTAAAATGAGTAAGCGCAGTAAGAAAGCCATTGTTTTAGTTTTGCTACTATCTTTGATGGTAGCGGCTAGTTGGCTGTATGTTAAGTCACAACTAGATTACACGGCGCATCGCGATAAGCTGGCTACAATTCATCAGCTTCATCAAGCATCAAGTAGGCTGGTTAGTGATGTCTTGTTGGTTGAGAATGGAAGTGTTAATAATTTTGATCATATCGCTCAAACAGAAGTGCGAATAGAGGAGTTGTTAGCAGGGCAAGCCGATGATGACGCTAGCCGTCAACTGATGTTCGAAGTGAATGAATTTTTGTCGATAGTTTCTAAAATAAAGGCCAGTTATGCTGTTTATCTTAATACGGTAGCGTATTTCCCTAAAAGTGTTTTGTTGCTTCGTGACGTTTTGCAAAAAATTAAGGCAAAGGAAGAGCTGGCAATACTGAATAATTTAGAGCGTGATATTCTGACGTATACATTGTTGGGCGTTAACCAAACAGCGTTAAACAAAGAGAAAATTGTTGGGCAGTTAGAGAGCCTGCAACAACGTATTAAACTGCATAATATAAATGCTAGAAGCTTAGAAATGATAGTGGTGAGGCATGGGTACGTGTTACTTAATTATAGCGGGAAGCTTAACGCGTTAAATGCCCGCTTGCTAAACAATAAAGTAGCGGAGTCAATACAGGCAGTTGTTGATAACTACGACGACAATTTTAATGAATCATTGCGTGCTGCTAAGTCTGTAAGAAGCGGTTTTTATGTTGTTATTTTTGTGTTGTTGTACCTGTCTTTTATTTTGTGGCATAAGCAGCGCGATGCCATGCAGAAGCTAAGCGAGAATACGCGTGATTTCAGTTTGGCGCTTAAAACGTCGAAGCAAAATCAATTCTCTGTTGATGTTGCAAGTAAAGTGGTTACTTTAGGAAAGACATATTCAGAAGCGCTGGGTTTAGGGTCGAAAGAATATTACCTAACGATTGAAGAGTGGGAGAGTAACTTACACCCAGAGGATAAGGTGGCGGTGGCATCGTTATTTCATGATTGCTTAACAACGGGTGTTGATTTTAATATCGAGTACCGTTGGAAATCGCGATCCGGTAGTTGGTTATGGGTTAGCTCAGTTGGTCGGACCATCGAATTTGATGCAAAAGGTAAACCGCTAAGAATGGCGGGTGTTAGCGTTAATGTTAGCGAACGGAAAGCAAATGAACGAGTGCTGCGTGTTATTGCCGAAAGCAGCCCATCCGTATCGGGTAAAAAGGATGTTTTACGAACCATCGTGAAGGAATTAGCGCAGGCGCAAGGTATGAAATACGCGCTTATAGCGAAGATTAATGAAGTGAACCATCATATGGTTGATACCATTGCGATTTGGGCTGGAGATGATTTCGCAGATAATTTTTCTTATCCTCTAGATGGTACGCCCTGTCAGAATATACTCTCTGAGGGTGCATGTGTTTACCCAAAGGGGGTTCAAACCTTATTTCCGGAAGATCATATTTTGGTTGATATGGGGGCCGTTAGTTATGTCGGTGTGCCATTACGAGACAGCCATAACCGAGTAATAGGTTTGTTGGCGTTACTAGATGTGGAGCCGATGGTAGGCAGTGCGCAAATGAAGCCATTAATGTTGAGTCTGGCGACCAGAATCACGATGGAAATTGAGCGTAAGGATGTGGAGCAGCAGCTGGTGCAAATGGCGCATTATGATGTGTTAACAGGTCTGCCGAACAGGGCGCTTTTATCCGATAGGTTTTTACAAGCTCAGGCGCATAGCGAGAGAGTTGATACATTGCTGGCAGTGTGCTTTTTAGATTTGGATGATTTTAAGCCGATAAATGATGAATATGGACACGGTGTGGGTGACTTGCTTCTTAAGGAGGTGTCGACTAGGCTGCTCGATTCAATTCGCCGAGATGATACGGTAAGCCGCTTAGGTGGCGATGAATTTGTGCTTTTGATCGGTGAAATATCAACAGTGGAAGAGTGCGAGTTATCGTTAGATAGAATCATTCACGCGCTCTCTATGCCATATGAGCTAAGTGACGGAACCTTAAAGGTTAGCGCGTCAATTGGTTATTCGTTAATTGAAGGATCGAGCAACGAATTAGATGCGCTGATTAGGCAGGCTGACCAAGCTATGTATGTTGCTAAAACAAAAGGCAAAAACAGATATAGTCGATTTGATTCAGAGTCTGACCATCGTGCAGTTAAAAAACAAAGCGAGCTATCAAAAATCCGTAGAGCGTTGGTGGCTAAAGAGTTTTGTTTGTATTATCAGCCTAAGGTTAATATGAGGACGGGTGAGCTTTATGGTGCTGAGGCGTTAATTCGTTGGCTCCATCCAGAAAAGGGTGTGATATCGCCGTTCGGTTTCTTGCCAGTAGTTGATGGCAATAAGATGGAAATAAAAATTGGTGACTGGGTTATTGCGGAAGGGCTCCAGCAATTAGATGATTGGCAGAGAGACGGTATCGAGCTTGAGTTGAGCATCAATATTTCATCGTATCATTTATTGTCTCATCATTTTCTTTCTGTACTTAAGCAGCTGTTAGCGAAGCACCCTGATGTTAGCCCCGCTAAATTACAATTAGAAATTTTAGAAAGTAGTGTGTTGGGCGATATTGGCGCTATTAGTGAAATACTAGAGTCATGTCGAGATGAGTTAGGCGTAAAAATTGCCTTGGACGACTTTGGGACAGGGTATTCATCGTTAACGCACTTACGACAGTTGCCAGCAGGGACGGTTAAAATTGACCGAACTTTTGTGCGCGATATTTTAAACGATGAAAATGATCTAGCTATTGTAAAAGCGGTAGTGGGTTTGGCTGATTCGTTTAAACTCGATGTGATAGCTGAAGGAGTTGAAACTGTAGATCAAGGACTGAAATTGCTACAGATAGGTTGCGATAGGGCGCAAGGGTTTGGCATCGCAAAGCCGATGCCAGCAATGAAGATGCTTTCTTGGATTAAAAGTTATCAACCGAACCAGAAATGGTTGAATTTGAACTAGTTTCTTTTAGATTTAAGCAGCGCTTGACGATAAATAGTGAATATTTAATATATTATTCATAGTTTATAGGTGATATGCTTTTTCCCATGAAACGATTTGATACTGATTTGTCTGACGGGCAATTAAAAGAAAAAATTTTAGACGCAGCGGACAAGCGCTTCAAGACACAAGGTTTTAAGAAGACGGCAATGGCAGAAATTGCTGGTGACTTGGGTATGTCAACGGCTAACTTATATCGCTATTTTCCTAGCAAGCTGGATATTGCCGAAAGCTTTGCCATACGCTGTTTTATTACTAAGGAGCAAAGCCTTAAGGCAGTTGTTGAAGCTGAAAACATGTCGAGCAGTGAAGGCCTTCGCGCGTTTGCTCTGGCTTCACTTCATTACAACTACCAGCAGTTGCAAGAGTATCCAGCGATCAATGACATTGTGGTTGCTCTATGTGCAGAGCGGCCTGATTTGGTTGAGAGAAAGAGATCGGGGGAGCTTGAGTTACTCGCGTTAATTATAGCGCGGGGAAAGAAGAGTGACGGCTGGTGTGTGGGTGATATTAATGAATTAGGTGAAGCGATACTAACATCGTGGATTATGTTTACAACACCGACTTTTATGCAGCACCAAACATTGGCGCAGCTTGAAAAGGTTTTAGGCGATATTTTAAATCTCACGATTAATGGCCTAAGGCCAAGGACATAAAGAATGCATCGAGTGGAGCTGTTTTTTAGCGAATGGGTGATTAAACATCGCTTGTTTGTTCTTGTGATGACGCTAGTGTTAGTTGGGCTTTCAGCAAGTGGCTTGCGGCATTTAGGGTTTGATAATGATTTTCGAGCATTTTTTGGTGAAGACAATCCTGACTTAATAGCGTTTAACACCATGGAGGATACATACGTTAAGTCTGATAACGTCTTCATCGTTATTGCGCCTAAACAAGGCGATGTTTTTCAGCCGGTGCATTTGATGATGGTTGAAAAAATGACAGCGGACGCTTGGCAAATGCCTTACTCAAGGCGGGTTGATTCTATTCAGAATTTTCAAAACAGCTATGCGGAGGAAGATGATTTAATTGTAGAGGACTTGTATGAAGAGGCGGAAAGCCTCGCGCCGTCAGATATTGAGCATATTAGGAAAGTTGCGTTGAATGACCCTCTTTTAGTCAAGAGGCTGGTCTCGCCAGATGGCAAGGTGACAGCTGTTAATGTCACTATTCAATTTCCAAAAGTAAATCAAACAACAGAATTGCAAGAGGTGGTGACGCATTCGCGAGAGTTGGTTGAGTCGTATAAAACGAAATACCCTGATGTAGACTTTTATGTAACAGGCGTTACTTTTTTGAATAATGCGTTTGTTGAGTCGGGCCAAAGAGATGTTATGACGCTAGTGCCGCTGAGCTTTCTGGTGATGGTTGCTTTCTTGTTTATTCTACTTAAAAGCGGCAGTGCTGTTTTTGGGGCAATGTTAGTCATCGTTTTTTCTGACCTTATTGCTTTAGGGTTGGCGGGTTATGTTGGTATAAAGCTAACGCCTGCTTCCATTTCATCGACGCAAATGATTATGATTTTAGCGGTGGCGAATAGTGTGCATATGCTGGTTGCTCTTATTTATGGTCTTCAACAGAATGAGCCAAAACTAGTCGCTTTGAAAGAAAGCGTCAGGGTGAATGTTCAGCCTATATTTCTAACTAGTATAACGACTATGATCGGTTTTTTAGGGCTGAACTTTAGTGAGGTTCCGCCGTTTAATGACCTTGGTAATATTGTTGCAATGGGTGTTTTTGCCACCTTGTGTTTGTCGTTAACGTTCCTGCCTGCCTTAATGAGTTACCTGCCTATTCATGTGAAGCAAGAGAAGGATCCGAGTGTTGAGTGGCTGCATAACTTGTCGTTGTTTGTGATTAAGCACCACAGGGCGTTAATGGTGATTGTCGGTTCTGGAATTATTTTATCGGCGTGCCTTATCCCTCTTAATAAAGCGGAAGATCAATTTGTTAAATATTTTGATGAGTCGGTGCAGTTTCGAACAGACTCGGATTTCGCAAATAAAACATTGGGTGGTTTATATCAAGTGCTCTATTCCTTTCCTGCAAAAGAGAAAGGGGCGATTAGTGAGCCAGAATATTTGGAACGCTTAGATGCTTTTAATCAATGGATTAGTAAACAGCCAGAAACGATTAACACCTATGTTTTGACGGACACCATGCGGCGATTAAATAAGAATATGCATGGCGATGATCCCGATTGGTATGTGTTGCCCGCAGAAAGAGAGCTCGCTGCGCAATATATTTTATTGTACGAAATGTCACTACCCTACGGACTAGATCTGAATAACCAAGTAAACGTTGATAAATCAGCTACGCGCATGGTGGTCGGCCTTAAAGAAATATCGACAGTTGAATTGTTGGATTTTGAAAATCGTGTTCAGTCATGGTTAAGTGAAAATATGCCAAGCTCTATGCAAGCGAGAGGAACAGGGCCGTTGATGATGTTTTCGCATATCTCAGAGAAAAATATTAAGAGTATGTTGTTTGGTTCTGTTTTAGCGCTGATCGCTATCTCATTCATCTTAATTTTCGTTTTCAAGTCGATGAAAATTGGTTTGTTAAGCCTGGTTCCCAACTTAGTGCCGATCATCATTGGGTTTGGTTTATGGGGCTTAATTTATGCGCAAGTGAATATGGGGCTGGCTATCGTCGTTAGTATGACGTTGGGTATTGTGGTGGACGACACTGTCCACTTTTTAAGCAAATACTTGCGAGCTCGGCGTGAAAAAGGCTACTCAGCCGAGCAAGCAGTAACCTATGCCTTTACGCATGTAGGTAAAGCATTGGTCGTGAGTTCCATTGTGCTCAGTTTCGGTTTTGCCATTTTGATGCTCTCCCCGTTTGCGCTGAACTCAGCGCCAGCAACGCTTACTACGTGGGTTATTATTGCGGCGCTTGCGGCTGACTTTACATTACTCCCAGCGCTTTTATTGAAGTTTGATAAGGATGAAAAATGAAAATATATATACTAATTTTAATGTGCTTGCCTCTTCTAGTCGCGGCCCAAACACCCGCAGAAAGGGGGCTAGAAATAGCAATTGAGGCAGACCAGTACGATACTGGTTTTGGAGACTCTTCGTCACAAATGATGATGACGCTTAAAAATGCGAACGGTGATATCAGTGTTCGTAAGATGACCTCGAAAACTCTAGAGGTGAATGGTGATGGCGATAAAGGCCTCACTGTGTTCAAAGAGCCGGCGGATATAAAAGGAACGGCTTTCTTATCCTTTACCCATGTCCTTGATGCGGATGATCAGTGGTTGTACTTGCCTGCTTTAAAGCGAGTGAAACGGATTTCTTCGAAAAATAAGTCGGGGCCTTTTATGGGTAGTGAATTTGCCTTTGAAGACCTTTCCTCGAGAGAAGTGCCTAAATATACGTATGAGTTTTTACGAGAAGAGAGCGTGGCGGGTGAGGAATGTTACGTTCTTGAAACGAAGCCAAACTATAAACACTCAGGATATACGCGTTCTATCGTATGGATTAGTAAAAAGATACTTCAGCCTATAAAAGTGGATTATTACGATCGTAAAAACTCGTTACTTAAAACAATGACAGCAAGTGAATTTAATCAATATTTGGGGCAGTATTGGCGGCCTCATCAGATGTTGATGGTGAACCACCAAACTAAAAAAGAAACGCGCCTGGATTTTTCAAATTACGAATTTAAGACAGGTTTAACGGATCGAAGTTTCAATAAAAGCAGCTTAAAAAGAGCTCGATAAACTTTAATTGTATGTATCTAGGGCTCAATAAACTGTCGCTCTTTAGTGTTTTTTCGCTAGGTTTTTTATTGTGTTGTGAGTCGGCTCTAGCCGTAGATTGGTCGGGTTATGTGGCGGCTGAATACAGAAGTTTTCCGCAATCAGCATTAGACGAAGAGCAGTTTAATCACAGTAATTTGTCCTTTTCGTTTGAGCCGGAACTCTACCACGAGTGGAACGATGGAGATGACAGCCTTACATTTGTACCTTTTGTTCGGTGGGATGAGCATGATCCGAAGCGCTCACACTTTGATGTCCGGGAGTTGGTTTGGTTGCATGTTGAAGATGACTGGGAATTACGTGTCGGTATCGACAAGGTCTTTTGGGGTGTTACTGAGTCACAGCATTTAGTAGACGTTATTAATCAAACCGACTTGGTTGAAAATTTAGACGGTGAGCAAAAGCTAGGGCAAGCAATGGTTGCGTTATCGTTAATTAAGGACTGGGGTACGCTCGATCTTTATGTGTTGCCGAGCTTTCGTGAGCGAACCTTTCCTGGGAAAGAAGGGCGTTTTCGCTCCCTTCCCGAAATTGATGATCATGTGTTTTATGAGTCTTCCGCTAAGGATAGACACGTGGATTACGCACTGCGCTGGAGTCAAATGTTTGATGATTGGGATGTGGGTATTTCCCATTTTTATGGTACGAGTCGTGAACCGAGAATCATACCTAAGGTTACACCGGCGGGTTTGGTGTTAACGCCGTTTTACGACATGATCAATCAAACGGGCATTGATGTTCAGGCCACACTGGATGAATGGTTGTGGAAAGTTGAGTTGATTCATCGCAGTGGCCAAGGTGAGACGTTTAATGCGTTTACCGGTGGCTTTGAATATACGTTTGTCGGCGTTATGGATTCGGTAGCCGATTTTGGTGTAATAGCGGAGTATCTATATGATGACCGTGGTACTGATGCAGCGACACCATTTGATAATGATGTGTTTGTTGGCGGGCGATTAGCAATGAATGATGTCGCGTCGAGCGAGGTTCTTTTTGGTGTTGTTGCTGATGTGAATAAAGGAACGCGTTTCTATAGTGTTGAAGCAAGTCGCCGTTTTGGTGATTCATGGATTCTAAGTTTAGAGGGGCGCTTCATCTCAAATGTGTCAAGCAGTGATTCCCTAAGTTCATTACGTCATGATGATGTTATTCAGTTAGAACTTGCGCGTCATTTTTAGTTTCTTTTTCTAACGCTGTATCCTTGCACCATAATAGCTTGATGTGAGCACTCGTTTGGTGCAGACTCTGTTGTTCGTCAAATAAAGCAACAGGCTACTTATGAAATTAATTACAGCAATAATAAAACCTTTTAAGTTAGATGATGTGCGCGCAGGGCTAAGTGATGCTGGTATTGAAGGTGTAACGGTTACTGAGGTTAAAGGGTTTGGTCGTCAGCGGGGGCATACGGAGCTATATCGTGGCGCGGAATATGTTGTGGATTTTTTGCCAAAAGTGAAGCTAGAGATAGCGTTACCTGAGGAGCAGTTGGACTTGGCGTTAGAGGCAATCGTGCAGGCTGCGGGTACAGGGAAAATTGGTGACGGTAAAATATTTGTAACTAACTTAGAAAAAGTTATTCGGATTCGAACGGGTGAAACAGGCAAAGAGGCGTTATAAATGCGGCCAATGCTAATTAAAAGAATCAGTGTGGTATTAGGCTTTCTGTTGCTGCCTAGTTTGGCATATGCGGATGAGTTGAATGGAGCGAATACGGCGTGGATTTTAACGTCTACAGCCTTGGTATTGTTTATGACTCTTCCTGGTCTTGCCATGTTTTATGCAGGGTTAGTACGTAGTAAAAACGTATTGTCCGTTTTCATGCAATGCTTTTCTATCACTTGTGTGGCTTCTATTTTATGGTTTGTTGTTGGTTATAGCCTGGCTTTTGGCGAAGGCAATGCTTGGATTGGTGATTTTTCAAAAGTTATGTTTTCAGGCATTGGGCGTGACACGATGGCAGGCGATATACCGGAAGCATTATTCGCCATGTTTCAAATGACGTTTGCAATTATTACGCCTGCTTTAATCATTGGTGCGTTTGCCGAAAGAATGAAGTTTTCAGCGATGTTGTTGTTTAGCGGTATTTGGTTGTTGGTTGTTTATGCGCCAGTGACGCATTGGGTTTGGGGTGGCGGCTGGTTAGGTGGAATGGGTGTTTATGACTTTGCTGGAGGTATTGTTGTGCATATTACAGCGGGTGTGGCAGCACTGGTTTGCGCGCTTGTCTTAGGCCCACGTAAAGGCTTTCCTAATACGGCAATGCCGCCGCATAACTTAACCATGACTGTAGCTGGTGCCGGCATGTTATGGGTCGGCTGGTTTGGCTTTAACGGTGGTAGTGCGTTGGCAGCGAATGGCGATGCCGCAATGGCTATTTTGGTGACGCATATTTCAGCTTCAATGGGCGCGTTCACATGGATGGCGATTGAGTGGAAGAAATTCGGTAAGCCAAGTGCGCTGGGTGCGGTAACAGGCATGGTCGCTGGTTTAGGCACTATTACGCCTGCGTCAGGTTTTGTTGGGCCTGGCGGCGCATTAATTATTGGTTTGTTGGCAGGCTTTATTTGCTTTAACGCTACTCAATATATTAAGCGAGTATTGAAAATTGATGATTCGTTGGACGTGTTTCCTGTGCACGGGGTGGGTGGAATCTTAGGTTCTTTAGTTGTGGCGGTATTCGCATCAACAGAATTAGGTGTGTTCAGTGGTTATGGTTTTGCAGAAGGCATTTCATCGATTGTTGGACAATTAAGTGTGCAGGCGATAGGCGTTGTTTCGACGATTACTTTTACGGCCATAGCCACATACGTTATTTTAAAACTGGTCAGTGCGCTAACAGGTGGATTGCGGGTTGATGAAGAAGATGAGGTGCAAGGTTTGGATGTGGCTTCTCACGAAGAGACAGGTTACAACTTATAGCATTGCTAAATTGATATAGGCACGAAAAAGCTCGGTTCTCCGGGCTTTTTCGTGCCTACCCATATGGTTATGAATAGCTGTTGACTCACTATCTATTAAGATAATAACGGTGATATAATAGTGAGTTCATCGAAACAAAAAGCTTGTTTCGGCCAAATTTTATTAACTTAAACAATTGTAGAGCTATGACTGACTTAACAAAATACAGAAATATTGGTATTTTTGCCCATGTGGATGCGGGTAAAACAACCACCACCGAGCGTATCTTAAAATTAACCGGAAAAATCCATAAGACAGGTGAGGTTCACGATGGTGAAGCAACAACCGATTTTATGGATCAAGAAGCTGAGCGTGGAATAACTATTCAGTCGGCTGCCGTTTCATGTGAATGGGATGGTCACCGCATGAATATTATTGACACACCGGGACACGTTGATTTTACAATCGAAGTGTATCGTTCATTAAAAGTTCTTGATGGCGGTATTGGTGTATTTTGTGGTTCTGGTGGTGTTGAGCCTCAATCAGAAACTAACTGGCGTTATGCAAATGAATCAGGCGTAGCCCGTGTTATTTTTGTGAATAAAATGGACCGTATGGGCGCTGATTTTTATCGTGTAACAGACCAAGTTAAAGACGTTCTGGATGCAGTCCCATTAATCATGGTTTTACCGATTGGTATTGAAGATGATTTCAACGGTGTTGTTGATTTGTTATCACGTAAATCATATATATGGGATGACACTGGCTTACCAGAAAACTATGCAGTAGGTGAAGTGCCTGCTGATATGGTGGATAAAGTTGAAGAGTACCGGGAGCAGCTTATTGAAATGGCTGTAGAGCAAGACGATGACATGATGGAAATGTACCTTGAGGGCGAAGAGCCATCAATGGATGACCTTAAGCGTTGCATCCGTAAAGGTACTATCGCATTAGACTTCTTCCCCACATATTGTGGTTCAGCGTTTAAAAACAAAGGTATTCAATTAGTATTGGATGCGGTTGTTGATTACCTACCAAACCCAACAGAAGTGAAGCCTCAGCCTGAAACAGATGAAGATGGCAACGAAACTGGTTCATTTGCAATTGTTGATCCAGCTGGGCCATTACGTGCGTTGGCGTTTAAAATCATGGACGACCGTTTTGGTGCGCTAACCTTTATTCGTATTTATTCGGGTGTTATGAACAAAGGTGATACTGTTTTAAATACATTCACGGGTAAAACAGAGCGTATTGGTCGCTTAGTTGAAATGCAAGCGGATGATCGTATCGAACTTACAGGTGCGCAAGCGGGCGATATTATTGCTGTTGTGGGCATGAAGGATGTGCAAACAGGTCACACATTATGTGATCCTAAAAACCCAGCAACATTAGAACCAATGGTTTTCCCAGAACCTGTTATATCTATTGCTGTATCGCCGAAAGATAAAGGTGGTTCAGAAAAAATGGGTATTGCAATCGGTAAAATGATTAAAGAAGATCCATCTTTCCGCGTTGAAACAGACGAAGACAGTGGTGAAACAATTCTTAAAGGCATGGGTGAGCTTCACTTAGATATTAAGATTGATATCTTAAAGCGTACACATGGTGTTGACGTAAGTGTTGGTAAACCTCAAGTAGCTTACCGTGAAACAATTACTAAGCTTTTAGAAGATAGCTACACACATAAGAAACAATCAGGTGGTTCAGGCCAATTCGGTAAAATTGATTATATTCTTGAGCCAGCAGAAACAGGTGAAGGTTATAGCTTCGAGTCAAAAGTAACCGGTGGTAATGTACCTCGTGAATACTGGCCGGCTGTTGAAAAAGGCTTTAAGAAGCAAATGGCTAAAGGCGTATTGGCTGGTTACCCTTGTGTAGACGTAAAAGTGACTTTGTTGGATGGTGGTTTCCATGCAGTCGATTCATCAGCGGTTGCATTTGAATTAGCGGCTAACGGTGCATATCGTCAATCAATGCCTAAAGCGGGCGCACAAATCATGGAGCCCATCATGAAAGTTGATGTGTTCACACCAGACGATCACGTGGGTGATGTTATTGGTGATCTTAACCGTCGTCGCGGCATGATCAAGTCACAAGATGCTGGCGCAACGGGTGTACGTATTAAAGCTGAAGTACCATTAAGCGAAATGTTTGGTTACATTGGTGATTTACGTACGATGACATCAGGCCGTGGTCAGTTCTCTATGGAATTTGTTCACTACATGCCTTGTCCTAGAAACATCGCAGAAGAAGTGATTAAAGAAGCTAAAGAGCGCGACGCGAAGAAATAGTCGTCAGCGTTTGTAAGAATAAAAAGGGCCGGTTTAACCGGCCCTTTTTTATGCGCAGTCATTAATTTTAGATACACTACGATTATGAATATACTTGTTATTGCCGCGCTGTGGCCTGAGCCGACATCGTCAGCGGCTGGTCGGCGCATGATGGATTTATTAAAATTATTTTGTGAGCAAGGCTGGCACGTAACTTATGCGTGTACGGCAAGTGAATCAGAAAATGCTTATCCCTTAGGTACTCTAGGTATAAAGAAGAAATCAATCGCTATCAATAACAGCAGTTTTGATATATTTATAAGCAAGCTGTCGCCGGAGATTGTTATGTATGACCGTTTTATGGTGGAAGAGCAGTTCTCTTGGCGGGTGGATAAATGCTGCCCCACGGCAATGACGATATTGGAAACATCAGATTTACATTGTTTACGGTATGCACGTGAGGCCGCATTAAAAAAGGGAGCGGAGTTCATGGTGGCTGACCTTATGAGCGAGCAGGCATACCGTGAAATTGCCAGCATTCAGCGAACAGACTTATCGTTGATTATTTCAACTGCCGAAATGGAATTATTAAGGGCAGTGTTTAAGGTAGATGCAGCGTTAATACATTATTTCCCCTTTATGTCGGACCCTGACAATAACAAAGCATTGATGAATACATGGCGCTCTTTTGAAGAGCGCAACGGCTTTATGTGTATTGGTAACTTTAAACATGCGCCAAATTGGGATTCTGTTCAATATTTGAAGAAAACTATATGGCCGTTAATTAGGGAGAAACTTCCGCAGGCGGAATTAGCTATTTATGGCGCCTATCCGCCATCAAAAGCGATGCAATTACATAAGCCAAAGGAAGGTTTTTTCGTGCAAGGACGCGCCGATAATGTGCAAGAAGTGATGGAAAAGGCGCGAGTATGCTTAGCGCCGATACGTTTTGGAGCGGGCTTAAAAGGTAAATTATTAGAAGCGATGGAATACGGAACGCCCAGTGTGACGAGTGCTATTGGAGCGGAAGCTATGCACGCTGAGCTTCCGTGGAATGGCAGTGTTTGCGATGATCCAGAAGAATTTGCAAACGCGGCGATTGAATTACATGAAAATAAAGCACAGTGGCTAGACTGTCAGCAGCGAGGGAGCGATATTCTTCAACAATGCTTTTTGCCAAAAACTGTTTTACCGCCACTGTTAGAAAAAATCGACGATATTAGGAATGACCTAGCATTACATCGCCAGCAGAACTTTCAGGGCGGCATGCTTAAACACCATTTAATGAGAGGTACAAAATATATGTCGCTGTGGATAGAAGAGAAAAATAAGGTGAGTGATAAATAATGGCAAATATACTTGTTATTGGTTATGGCGACATTGGCGCGGCGTTAGCAAAAGAGTTAATGAGCTCTGGACATACGGTTACTGGATTAAGGCGAACAGATATTGCAGAAAAGTCAAAAGCCAGTTTTATAAAAGCGGATGTTTCAGATATCAACAGTTTAAAAAATCACAGTTTTAATTTTGATCAAGTGGTTTACATTTTGTCCCCTAGTGGCGGTGGTTTGGCTGAATATGAGAAAGTTTTCGACCATGGTGTGAGGAATGTTTTGGAACTATTTAAAGAACAATGCCCACAAGTTGCGATAACGTTTGTTTCCTCTACGAGAGTGTACGGACAGGACAAAGGAGAGTGGGTGAATGAAGATTCAGTTACTGACCCAAAAGATGAACGAGGAAGGTTATTGTTGGGTGCCGAGAAGGCTTTTTTAGCCTTTAATAAAAAAACAACGGTTGTCCGTTTTTCTGGTATTTATGGGCGGTCTAATTATTTCCTTAATCAAATAAAATCTGGCGTAGGTATTCAAAAAGATCCGCCGTATTACACCAATAGAATACATCGGGACGATTGTGTTGGTGCGTTGATTTTTATTGTTAATAAAAAGTCTGATGACGTGCAAATGGTAGGTGTTTATATTGCATCAGACAGTGATCCAGCAGCAAAATGGGACGTTGCGACTTACTTGGCTGGTAGTGTAAATACCCAGCAGCCAGAGGCAATAGTGTTAGAGCTAAATGTAAGTCAGAATAAGAGGATAGAGAATAGGCGTTTAATAGAAGCGGGGTATAAATTTAAATATCCGAGTTATAAGCAAGGTTATGGAGTGGTTAATGGAAAGTAAAGAGAAGTCTATTGTGATATTAACCGGTGCGGGAATATCTGCTGAGTCGGGCATTAGAACTTTCAGAGCCAGTGATGGCTTATGGGAAAACCATCGGATAGAAGATGTCGCAACGCCAGAAGGTTTTACGTGTGACCCTGCGCTCGTACATCGGTTTTATAATGCGCGTCGAAAACAGTTATTAAGCAAAGAAATAAAACCGAATAAAGCGCATACAGCATTGGCACAGTTAGAAAGTAGAGAAGACTTAAAGGTATTAGTCGTGACTCAGAATATCGATAACCTGCATGAGCGCTCCGGCACAAAGAGCATTGTTCATATGCACGGTGAGTTATTGAAATGTTTCTGTTCTAAAACACAGCAGCGGTTTCCTATCAGCGATGATTTGGACATGGGGACAGTCTGTGAATGTTGTCAGGAAACGGGTAATTTACGCCCAGATATTGTTTGGTTTGGCGAAATGCCGTATCAAATGGATGATATTTACGACGCATTAGCGAATTGTGATGTGTTTATTTCAATAGGCACATCTGGCAACGTGTATCCAGCAGCCGGTTTTGTGCAAGCCGCCAACCAAGCAGGGGCGCATACAGTGGAACTTAATTTAGAACCGTCGCTTGTACAGTCTGAATTTAAAGAAACGATTTATGGACTGGCTACCGACATTGTTGGAGGTTATCTGAGTCAACTGTAAGATTGGTTGTGTCCCTTATAGTTAATAAAGAGATTCTTATGCTGTTTAAGCATAACTGTGCTGAGTGTGCTAATCTGCGCGCCTATTTGTTTAATTCTTAGTGGAGACTTTATGGACTTTGATGCATTGTTCCCAGCAGGTATAAATCACTATATAGCGGGTGGTTTATTCATCGGTATGGGTGTTACTTTTTATACGTAATGACAGGGCTTGTAGGCGGAATGAGCAGTCTATATAGCGCTGTTTGGTCGTATTGTTCAAACATTGCTTTTTTCCAAAAAGATTCGCATGTTAAATCACGCCAGTGGCGTTTGGTGTATGCAGCGGGTTTGATATTAGGTGCCTTTATTTGGTTAAGCCTGCCGGGTACTGAAATGCCTGTGACTCAGGTGCCAACGTGGCAATTAATATTGGGTGGCTTCATCGCTGGGTTCGGCGCACGTTATGGTAATGGCTGTACCTCAGGCCATGGCATTTGTGGAATGGCAGCACTGAGTGTGACATCTATTTTGGCGGTTATTGTATTCCTTGGTGCGGGAATGGTAACGGCGCAACTTGTAGCTTCTCTAGGATAAAATCATTATGAATACAGCAATTTATTGGGTCGTCATTCTGGCCAGTGGAGCGTTATTTGGTTTCGGACTTTCCTTTTCAACTATGCTTCAGCCAGAAGTGGTTTTAAGCTTTTTACGATTTGAAGATTTTGGGCTTTTATTAGTACTAGGCAGCGCAACAGGTTTAACCATGCTTATTTATCAGCTTGCTCCTGGGATATTAAAAAAACCTTTTTTAGTAGAAAAGTTTTCATCTAAACCTGATGGCGAGTTAAAGAAAACGCTTATTGGCGCGATGATTTTTGGTATTGGTTGGGGTTTAGCTGGCGTGTGCCCAGGCCCTGCAATTGCAGGTATTGGCGCAGGTAATTGGCCGGTTATTTATGCGCTGATAGCGATGCTTGGTGGTGCGTATGTGCAGGGACGTTGGTTCTCAGGTAATTAAATTTAAGACGACTTAACTTGAATTGAGCCGTCTTAAAATAGGTGATTTAAGCTCTGAATTTTTTAGCAAGCCAAAAGTCGATACTAAAATACTTTCCAGCGCCAATAAAGAAAAGAACGAGTAGCATAATGAAATAGGTGGCAGAAAACTCAATGCCATTATTAAGAATAACAACACTGCCATTTTCGGTTAGCCAATTGTAGTTGCCGTGTTCACGAAGAATATCCTTAGCAACATTTAAACGCTCAACGGCGGCAGAAGTACGTTCGTTAGCAAAAAAACCACTCCCTTCAGCAATAGCAAGCCAGCCATGTTGTAGATGAACGGTGACGGCAGCAACAGCCATAGTGACCATTAATGGAATGGCAACCCAACGAACGGCTAAACCGACGAGAAGAAGAACAGCACCAATAATCTCAAACCAAGTGGCTGCGCCAGCCATTAAATAAGGAAAGGGTAAACCAAGCCCGTAATCGGTGTTACCAAACCAATCGACCGTACTGTCAAAAGCGCTTAGTTTTTTAGTTCCGGCCATCCAAAAAATGGGGACTAAATACAAACGAAGTGCTAATGGGGCCAAAAAGTCGATAGAGCGAGTGCAATCAAGTAGGGACTGAAGCTTGTTAATACATTTAATCATAATGTTCTCTTATTTATTGTTCGTCTAACAATTAGACCTTGCTGTTATGGAAGTTCTTTCGATAAGTCTGATTTTCATTTTAAGACGTATTGAGAGTTACGTCTCAGCCATGCGCTTGCGCCAGCTCCAGTTAGAACGCACCACACCGCAAATAAAGCGCCGGGTAAAGCGGTTTCAGGCGAAAAGTGCTTTAGTGCTAATGCCACGCCTAGCCCAGCGTTTTGCATACCAATTTCTATAGCCATGGTTAAGCGATACTGTGCATTGAATTTAAAAAACTTAGCGCAGAGCCAGCCAAATAAATAACCTAGAGCATTCACCGTTACAATGACGATGAATAAACTCGTACTAATACTATTGAGACGCTCATGGTTTGCTGCAACCGCATAGGCGCAGATGATAATAATGGCGAGTGATGCAATGCTCGGTGCAATTTCAATGAAAGGCTCGGCATTCTCACGGAGCAGTTTTCGACAAGCCATACCGATGAGCAGAGGCGTTAGTACGGTAAGCAAAATAGTTTGCATCATCGACCAAAATGGAACAGGCAAGTATGTGCCACCGAGTAGTTCGACTAGCATTGGCGTTAATAGCGGTGATAAAAATGTTGCAACAGTCGTTAACGCAATAGAGAAGGCGACAGCGCCACCAGCTAGATAAACAATGACATTACTTGCCATAGCGCCGGGTGCGCAGCCCGCAATAATAACGCCGAGCGCGAGTTCAGGCGGTAAGTTAGCAAGCCAAGCCGCAGTGGCGCAAAGTAGTGGCATAACACTATATTGTGTGCAAACGCCGAACAAAATAAAACGCTGGGTTTGCATCGTTTTTTTTAATTCTTTTGGTTTAAGAACGATGCCCAAAGCGAACATAGAGGCGGCGAATAACCAAAGAAAGTAAGGTTTAAAAACAAGGAAAATAGCTGGGTGATAAAAGGAGATAAGCGCACAAGCTAGAGTAAGCGGTGCCATGCCACGTGAAATAAATTGAGATAATTGCTTCATGCAGTAAAGGATAAAGCGATTGACTTAAAAAAACATCAAATAGATTTAGAAAGGAAGCTTAAGTTGAATCGCAGCAGGCGCTACCCGCTTGGATAGGTGGACAGGGCTGTGTGCCGAATGAGCAGAAAACACAACAATCTGATTTTTTTGGTTTTAATAAGGTTTGACAGGCTTTACATTCATAAAACCATTGGCAAGCATTTGTTGGCATGGTTTCAGTCTCTTGGTGTCCGCATGAAGGGCACGTGAGAGTGGATTCTAATATTATGCGTGTATTCATTGTTTCACCTCGCACTGTTTGTAAATAGGGTGAATGAGCCCCCCTAGAGGAATGAAAATATCGACCTAAAACATTGGTGTACTCTAATTGTCGATCCAAAATAAAAAAGTGTCGTACGGTGAGGTTCTGTAACACTTAACAAGTCGAGTAGTCTGTGGGAGCATCAATAGCCCTAATTGTACCAGTGATAAAGGAGAGTTTTATGAGGCTGATCAAGTATTAGGGCTTCTAACGTATGACTCAGGTAGAGTTAAGACGCGCGCAAAAGATAAATGGCTCTATTGTCAGATGGTTTGTTTATGAGTTAGACATCAAAAGGGGTGTTAAGTATTTTTTCAACAGCGATATTTTTTAGGCTGACATAATGAGGTAAGCCATTGATGTACGGAGGGTAATCTTCGCCCATTATCAAAGGGCGTAAATATTCTTCACAAGCAGGAGTAATGCCGAAACCATCTTGGCTGATATATTCAGCAGGTAATTTTTGCTCAACATTAGCGACATCTTTTAGGTCGCCGACACCAATCTCCCATTTATATGGATTGTTGCTAGTACGAACAATGGTTGGCATAACAGCAGTTTGCCCATCAAGCGCAAGTTCCATAGCTGCCTTGCCCATAGCATAGGCTTGATCAACATCTGTTTTAGATGCGATATGGCGTGCAGCGCGCTGTAAATAGTCAGCGACAGCCCAATGATATTTATAGCCATGAGCTGATTTAATCATTTCAGCAACGACAGGTGCGACACCGCCGAGTTGAGCGTGACCAAAAGCATCACGGGTGCCGGCTTCAGCTAAGAATTTGCCATCTGAGTTTTTAACGCCTTCAGAAACAACGATGCAGCAAAAGCCATATTTTTTAACAGTCTTATTAACCTTAGTTAGAAATTTTTCTTGATCGAAAACAATCTCAGGAAACAGGATGATATGCGGAGAGTCCCCCTCTTTTTCAGCGGCCAAACCACCTGCTGCAGCAATCCAACCCGCGTGCCGACCCATTACTTCCAGAACAAATACTTTGGTTGATGTACGGGCCATAGAAGCCACGTCAAAACCTGCTTCACGAATAGAAACCGCTACATATTTGGCGACAGAGCCAAAACCTGGGCAGTTGTCAGTCAGAGGTAAGTCGTTATCAACAGTTTTTGGAATACCGATGCAACGAAGCTCATGGCCTAATGATTTGCTTAATTGTGAGAGCTTATACGTTGTATCTTGAGAGTCTCCGCCGCCATTGTAGAAAAAGTAACCGATGTTATGCGCTTTGAAAACAGCAATAAGGCGTTCATATTCGGCGCGATTTTCGTCAAAACTTTTTAGTTTATAGCGACATGAGCCAAATGCGCCTGAAGGCGTATGGCGAAGTGCGGCAATGTCAGCTTCAGTCTCTAGGTTTGTATCAATTAGATCTTCAGTTAATGCGCCAATAATGCCATTACGACCAGCGTATACGTTATTGATTTTGTCAGGGTGTTGTCGGGCGGTCTCAATTAATCCGCAGGCGCTTGCATTGATGACGGCTGTAACGCCGCCAGATTGTGCATAAAAAGCATTCTTAATTGTCATGAATATCGTCGGTTATTTTTTGAATGCACGCATTATAAAGCTTGAATAAGAAAAATACGTAATAGACTTTGGCTTAGTTCACAAATTAGGCTGTAAGAGGTCGTGAATATTTAGTGATATAAGCTATAGTTAAGAATGAAAGATAAATATAACTTCAGCTCTTTTTTGGGCGTTGCCACGGGCAATTAATATATCCAACAAGGTTCACCGTATGTCTTTATCCAAACAGTTATTAATTCTTATATCGGCTCTATTCCTGATTATTTTCAGCTTAAATTTTGTGTTGAGCGTAAAAAATATTAGAGGGTATTTAGAAGGTGAGTCGCAAATACATGCCCAAGATACGGCGACATCATTGGGCTTGTCTTTAAGTCCTTATATGGTGGATGAAAAAGATCCTGTTATTGAGACAATGATGAAAGCGATTTTTGACCGTGGATATTACAAAGAAATTAAGTTAGTCGACGTTGAAGGTAAGAAATTGGTAGCACTGACGAACGACGAGAAATTCGAATCGGTGCCTGACTGGTTCATTAATAATGTTCCTATGCAGGCTGCAATGGCAGAAAGTGAAATAAGCTCAGGTTGGAGCATTAGCGGTGTGGTGAGCGTGGCAATTAACCCGGGTTATGCTTATCTAAAACTTTATGAACAAGTCAAAACGAGTTTTTATTATTCATTGATAGCATTTGTTGTATCCGTTATTTTTCTGCGCTTGGTGTTACAGATTACGCTGTCTTCTTTGAAGCGAATCGGTGAGATGGCAGAAACTATTTCTAAAGGAAGTTTTGATATTATTGAACAGCTTCCTTGGACGTTAGAGGTGCGACGCGTTGCAATGTCGATGAATGTCATGTCGAGGAAGCTCGAAAACGTTATTCAAAACTTAAACAGAAAGCTAGATAGTATCGGTAAAAAGCTACAGTTAGATGATTTGACTGGTTTAAGCAAAAAAAGTGGTTTTGAAACAGATATGAAAGATGTGCTTTCTTCGCATGAAGAGGCATTTGTATTCATGATTAAAATTGATGCATTGACGAGTTTAGTAAAAGAATTAGGGAGCGATTCGATTGATCAGTTTATTAAGGATTTTGCCAAAATTTTGCAAAGCGCGTCTGAAAATAATGAGATGGGTGAGATATCGGTATATAGGTTTTTTGGGTCGGAATTTGTATTATTAGCGCGGGTGATTAATGCAGAACAGGTGGAGCTTTTAGCTCAATCGCTGAGTGAGTCGTTTACAGAATTAGGTGAAAAATATCAAAAGACCGACATTGCACATACCGGTGTTGCTGCATTTGACCCGTTTAGTTCAACTGATAACATGTTGTTAGGGGCGAATGAAGCGTACGAACAAGCTCAGTTAATAGGGGCCAATAGCTACTATTTGCGTAAGGGCGAAGATAGAGCGAAGGATATGGCGGAATGGAAGGAGTTGGTCTTTGACATTGTTGATAAGAATGACTACAAAGTTTCTTATATCAGCCCCATAGAAAGTTTTCAAACGAACGATGTGATGATGAAAGATGCATTCACAGAGGCTTTAGATAAAAATGGTGATGTGCTTTCCATTGGTACATTTGTATCGATTGCTGAGAAGTTTGTCAAAATTGTTGAGCTAGATGAGGGTGTCACCTCTCGAATTGTTAATTACATTAAAAATGAGAATGTTTCGCATGCGGTAGCTATTAATTTATCGAATAGAACAATCAAGAATAGTGATTTTAGGGCTTGGCTATCTTTGCTGCTAGAGAGCAATCAAGCCGTAGCGAAGCAGTTGGTTTTTAGCCTGTCTGCCTACGCGGTGGCAAAAGAAGTTCATGCATATAAAGAATTTATTAATTTCATTCACCAGTTAAATGCAAAGGTGATGATTAAACGGTTTGATACACAGTCGATGTCTCCAGAATTAATCAAAGAGTTGAAGCCTGACTTTATTCGCTTAGCGCGTGATATAGGGAGCGATATAAAACAAGATGCTGCGAAGCAAGAGTTTGCTAGAACCATTATGGAAATAGGAGGCTTGTTGGATATTGAAGTGCTGGCTGAAAACGTCCAGGCAGATGTTGATTTTATCTGCCTAAAAGAAATTGGGATAACAGGCGCTAGTCGCTAACCGGTTTAAGCAGTACGTTTTCTAATGCGGCTTGGAAAAGGGAGATTAGTTAGAAAGACGGCACGTCTAAAGGGTCGAGCTGGGCTTAGTGCAGTTGTTGTTTTAATCTGTTTGTTTGTTGCTATTGCTGCGCCCGCGGCGCTAGATTTTAGCGCGGAGTTGCTGTTAAAAGTAAAGACCAAATACGGAGAGCAGGCTGCCAATAGAGTTTTAGGTTGGCAAACGTTAATAGAGGGTGCTAAGGGCTTGCCTGAAAAGGAAAAGCTTAAGAGGGTGAATGACTTTTTTAACCAACAGATCGAATTTGTCGATGACGATTACCTTTGGGGCGTGGTCGACTATTGGGCGACACCCTTAGAGGCTTTAGCGAAGGGAGCAGGTGATTGCGAGGATTATTCAATTGCGAAATATTTCACACTAAGAGAGCTGGGTGTGTCGGATAAGAAATTACGTATTACTTACGTTAAGGCAATAGAGCTCAATCAAGCGCATATGGTGTTAACGTATTTCGATACGCCGCGCTCAGTGCCTGTTGTGTTAGATAATTTGATACCGAGCATTAAGTTGGCAACAAAGCGGCGGGACTTATTGCCTGTTTATAGTTTTAACGGTTCTGGTTTGTGGCTAGCTAAGTCGCGTGGTGCAGGTAAACGAATCGGCGGTTCAAGCCGGTTAGATAAATGGGGTAGTCTAAAAAGTAGAATGTTAAAGAATAGTTTTTAGCTAAAATAAAAAGCTGTTAACGAAAATAAGTAGGGTACAAAAAAGGGCTATCAACATCGTTGATAGCCCTTTTGTTTTTTAATGCGTACTAGTTATTCTGTGGCACACCCTGTTTGGAAGCCGGCGCTGTTTACACCACCGACACAAGGCTCGCGAATTTCTTCAGCGACTGGTTCTACCTGTGTTTCTGCTTCAGGAGTTGCTTCTACCTGTGCTTCTGCTTCAGCAACTGCTTCGGTTGAAGGCGCTTCTTCTGCAGCTACAGCATATGTTGGCTCTGCTCTTAAGCGTTGCTCAAAACCAATCCAAGATTCAACTTCAGGTAAAACATTCGTTTCTTCCGGTAGTTGAACGCTTAAATAGTTAGTTAATGCACCACCACTTGCAAGAATTCTAAACTGAGAAAATAGCTCATCGTATTTGGCATTAGCATACGCACTTTTTGCAACGAACATTTCATTAGCAGAATCTAATAAATCTAATAATGAACGGCGACCAATATTGAATTGTTTTTGATACGCTTTATTACTTTCAATACTTGAATTTTTATGGCTCTCAAAATAAGCCATTTGGCTTTTTACTGTTTGATGCGCAATCCATGATAAACGCATGCTTTCAACGGCTTGTCTGTAAGTGTTATCTCTGATGTTTTTAGCTTGATTGATCAGTTGAGCTGTTTCTTTACGACGAGCCGAATCTTTTCCGCCATTGAATAGGTTATAACGTAAGCGAATCATTGCTAACGCATCTTCGTTAACTTCTTCAATGCCATCAATATCTTTATTGTGGCTGGCGCTTAGCTCAAGATCAACGCGAGGCATAAAGGCTGCTTTAGCAGTTGCGTGTTGTGCAATAGCTGCGTCGATATCAGAGTTAGCAGACTTTAATATTGGGTGGTTAGCAATGGCGCCATCTACAGCAGCGTCAAAAGTTGCAGGTAATGCATCACCAGGTGAAGAGACAGTCTCTAATCCGTATGGGAGTCTACCTACTACTCTTAGGTATGAAGTTTGTGCATCACTAAGGTTGCCAATTTCTGAAAGAACATTTCTTTCAGCCAATGCTAAACGACCAGAAGATTGTTCTGCGTCTGCGCGTCTGCCTACGCCGCGTTTGCTGCGTGATTCAATTTGGCTGTTAGTGCTTTTATGAACGCTTAGGTTTTCATTAGCAAGTGCTAGCAGTTCTTCACGACGTAGAACATTAATATAGGCTTCAACGGCGTTAAGAGCGGTAATTTCTGTTTGGCCAAAAACAGTGAATGCGCGTGAATTAGTTCTTGCTGTTTGGCGGTTAACTTCGCTTGCTGTAGCAAAACCATCGTAAATCATTTGTCTGATTTGGATGGATGCTTCGTCGCGGCCAAGAGACTTAGACTCAGCGCCATCGGCTTTTGTTGAGGAGTTAAATGAACGTTCCCAGCCTGCGCCAACAGCAATATCGACTGTAGGGAAGTAGCCTGCTTTAACTTGGCTTATTTCTTGTTCAACTGCTAATCGTTCAGATTTAGCCGATTGTATTTCTGGGTTTTCGTTAACAGTGTATTGAATTGCGTCCTGCAGTGTTTCTGCCGTTGCCGCACCCATGCTCAGCGCTAAAATACCGCCAACAGCTATCTTTAATTTAAGGCTCATAGTTCCCTCTCGCTTTTGTTTTTTATTGAATGAAATCAGCCAATTAGGCCAGATTACTTTTAATTTAACTTAAGTGCGGGGTTTGGTCAACTATATTCCTTTATATATAAGGCAAGATGGAGTCTGTCGGAAACAGCTAGCTTTTTAAAAATAGAAGTTAAGTGTGCTTTAACGGTACGCTCAGAAATTTCTAAAGAGGTTGCAATTACTTTGTTGCTCTCGCCGTCGCGGATCATATTGGCGACATCATTTTCTCTTGACGATAGTGTGGCAAGCAAAGCAGATGATTCGATAGTTTTGTTGCTGTCAACGGTTTCTTCGGCGGGAATAGGCTTCATCTTAACCAAGGTGCCAATAACGCGGGGGACAAGATGACGTTGAATCCATATGTCGCCTTTTAATACACTGGTGACGGCTTGCAGGAGTAATTTTGGCGGCTCAGACTCGCCGCAATACCCTGCTGCACCATGCACGAGGGCATTGATTTGTTTGTTTTCTGACCAGTCTTTTCCAACGACAAGGAAGCGAGCGGAGCTAACGGCAAACATAGCCGTTAAGTCAGAGTCATTATCGACATTGGTAGAGTCTATAACAACAGCGGCGGCATCGCTTAAATCAGCTGTACTGGATGCTGTGAAAATATCAAAATGACTAATGAGCGCGTGCGACCACAATTTAATGAGCGTTGGATTGTTAGAGAAAATGGCGACGCGACGCATGGGGCTATGCCTTAATTTCGTGGCAAGAAATAAACTTTTTTAAAATGAATTGTTGTGAGAATAACATTTCTAACGTTCCTTTAAAGCCCGTTCCTTGGCTTTTAAAATAGGTTTAAACAAGTAATCTAACACAGTTTTTTTACCAGTTAAAATATCTACGTCAGCGGTCATGCCTGCAATAATTTTTAGTTTAGTGCCATTTTTCTCTAAGTAGTTCTTTTTAGTGCGTAAACGAATGACGTAATAATTCTCGCCGTCTTCTTCATTGGTAATACTGTCAGCACTGATGTGTTCTAACTCGGCTTCAAGGCCGCCATAAATTGAGAAGTCATATGCAGACAGTTTGACCATTGCTTTTTGGCCAGGGTGTAGAAAGGCAATATCTGCGGGTCTGATTTCCGCTTCAATTAGAAGCTGGTCATCTATAGGAACAATCTCAACTAAATCCATGCCTGGCTGAATAACGCCGCCAACGGTCGTGACTTTTAGCCGTTTAATGATGCCTTTTACAGGTGAAACGACTTTTGTCCGCGTTACGCGGTCTTCAAGAGCCAAAGTCGACTCCGCTGTTCTATCTAGTTCGGCCTTTACTTGGTTGAGCTCTTCAAGTGCCTTGGTTTGGAAGCGTACTTTAGTTTCAGCAAGTTTGTTTTTTGCATCTGATAATTGGCCTCTTATGTCGTTCACTTCGCGTTTAATGCGTAGTAGCTCCACTTTAGACATAGCGCCTTCATCGACAAGAGGAGCGGACATATCCAGTTCTTCTTTTAGTAGTGCATAGCCGCGCGCGTATTGTCTGACTTGTTCTTTTAGAATCTTGGTGGTTGCGTTGAACTCCTTGCGGCGAGACTTAAATAGCTGTATTGCATTGTTAGCAATGTCGGGGGATTTTTTTAAAACGCCAGCAGGAATAACAAGCTCTGAGTTCTCAACTTCGGCGCTTAATCGGGCAGTTGCGGCGAGCAACTCATGGTATTTAAGTTTTGTTTCGTTTAAAGAGGAGGCGAATCTAACAGGATCAAGTTGTAATAATGCTTGGCCCTTTTCTACTGTTTCGCCTTCTCGAACTAAAATCTTAGCCAAAATGCCGCCTTCTAAGTTTTGAATAACTTGGATGTGGCTAGAGGGCGTTGTTTTTCCTGAGCCACGTGTTACTTCATCAAGCTCGGCAAAATTAGCCCAAATAACGGCAATAATAAGGAAACTAAATGTCATCCATAAAATAATGTGGCTTTGAATCGACGCGCCGTACAAACTGGCAGCATTCACATCGGTAACGTACATTTGATCTTCAGCGTGTTGCTCGTGCTGCTTTTTAAGTTCAGAAAGTTTATTTAACATGATTAGTTTGAAACCTTGATTTGTCCTTTTTTCAATGCCTCAAGCACTTTTTCTTTTGGCCCGTCAGCCATAATTTTCGAACCGTCCATCACGATGAGTCGGTCAACGAGCGATAACAGTGATGCTCTATGCGTGACCAAAATAAGCGTTTGATTGTTTAACTCTGCAGCTAGTTTTTTCTTAAAGCGTTCTTCGGTACTGTTATCCATTGAATTACTGGGCTCGTCCATAATAAAAATGGGAGGCGACAGTAGTAACGAACGTGCAACAGCAACGCTTTGTCGTTGGCCGCCCGACAGTGATGCCCCGCGTTCACCAACTGGCATATCAAACCCTTCAGGGTGTCGGTTAACAAACTGGGTTACACCCGCTACTTCGGCTGCGTGCAAAATAGAAGCGTCATCCGCATAGCCTGAACCCAATGTAATATTGTCTTTAACGCTACCAAACATAAGTGAAATATCTTGCGGCACATAGCCAATTTGGCGGCGAAGATCTGTGGGGTCAACTTGCCGTATGTCTGTGCCATCAATCAAAATAGAGCCTTCTTGTGCTTCATACATGCCGAGCATGAGCTTTTCAATGGTGCTTTTGCCGGAGCCAATACGTCCAATAAACGCTACACGTTCACCAGCTTTAATTTTAAATGAGATGTTGTCTAAAGCTTTAATGGGCTGCTCAGGATAGTTAAATGAGATGTTTTTGAACTCAATGTCTCCCCTAAATGTGGGGCGATGTAGGTATTTTTTCCCGTGTTCCCGTTCAACAGGTAGCGACATCATATTAGTTAGTGTATCAAGTGATGTTCGCGCTTGGTGATAGCGAGTTAACAAAGAGTCGACTTGGCCTATAGGTGCTAATGCGCGCCCAGTTAAAATAGTACAGGCAATTAATGCACCGGTTGTTAGCTCACCTTCAGAGATTTTATATACGCCGTATATCACGACAGAGATAGACGCCATTTGCGTTAAAAATGCGGTTAAGTTAACGGCAATAGATGAATAAAAGCGTGATTTAAGGCCTAAGCGGGAAATCTGACCAATATTTTGTCCCCACTTGCTTTGCATTTGGCCTTCCGCGCCAGTTGCCTTAATGGAATCAAGGTTGCTAAGCGACTCAATGAGCGTTGCTTGCTTTTGAGCGGAATATTTAAATAACTCGTTAATGGTGTTCTTGAGTGGCTTCTGAACCGCGATGCCCGCCAATATAGCAAGCGGTAACACAGCCAGAGGCACTAAAGCCAAAGAGCCGCCCAGCATGTAAATAACACCGAGGAAAATAAATAGGAAAGGCAAGTCGATCAATGTGGTTAGCGTGGCAGAGGTTAAAAAATCTCTAAACGATTCAAACTCGCTCAAGTTGCTAGCAAAAGCACCAACGGACTTGGGGCGGTTTTCCATCTTAATGCCCATAACCTTTTCAAAAATAGTAGCGGATAAGATTACGTCTGACCGTTTCCCCGCGACATCAATAAAGTACCCCCGTAACCCTTTCATTATAAAGTCGAAAGTAAATACGATCGTTACGCCAATGGCTAACACCCATAACGTTTCTAACGCATGGTTTGGCACCACGCGATCGTAAACATTCATAATGAACAGTGGAGAAGCTAAAGCAAACAAGTTAATCAAGAATGAAGCCGCTAAAGCCTCCGTATAAATTGGCCACGATTTATAAATGACATCCCAAAACCAATGCTTAGCTTTAGGGATGATTGAGTCAGACGTTCTTGCGTCAAACTCGTGGTTAACCTGAATGAAAAAAGCAGAGCCGTTGTAAATTTCTTCTAGTGTATTTAAATCAACCGTTTTTTCGCCGCTATCGGTTTCTGGCAAAATAATAGTGTAGTTGCCGTCGTGTTTGGCAATTAAAACGCAGGTTTTATTGTCTTTCAATAACAAGATGGCAGGGAGTACTAAATTGGATATCTCAGCTAGTGGTCGACGAACTAGGCCTGTTGAAAGGCCAACCCGCTGAGCTGCGCGAACAAAAAGGGATGGCGTTAACTTGTTGTCAACTAGCGGTAACCCTGCGGTTAAAGAATTAGCTGAATGCGGTTTATGCAGTACTTTGCAAACAGACAGCAGGGCAAGCAATAAAGGGTCATCTGGGCTTGTTGCTGTTGACAAGTTCTCTATTGATTTGCTTAATGCGGCGTCAGTCATCTTTTATCCATGTTATGAAGCAAATGCACTATTGTCCTTACGGTGTGCACTAAGTTTGATTATTATTTTTTATTTAGTGATACTAGAACAAATCCCAGAAAAAGCAAATGGAGTTGACTATGCCCTACATTAATAGAAATAAACAAGGTGATATTGAGAAACTGCTTGACGTGCCAGCGGGTGAAAATTGTCAATGGTTAGAGGCTAATGATCCTGATGTGCTTGCTTTTGTGCAAAAGGTAACGCAAAGCGATCACTTGAAGGGCTCACTTGCCAGTTCCGATAGCGAGATGGTTCGAGTCGTAGAGGATCTAGTCGACATGCTAATGGAAAAACAAGTGTTTGTATTTACTGAGTTGCCTGAAGCGGTTCAAAGTAAATTAAATGAAAGAAGAAAGTTACGTCACCAAGTGAATGAAATAAGCAACTTGATTGGTGAAGACGACAATATTTTGTAATAGCCATAATCTATGGCTGCAAGAGCCAAAAAAAGCTTAAAACTAGTACCTTAGTACAATAGTCAATTCCCACTCGCTCGCCTACACTTACGTCAACTGGCGAAAACTAACCTTAATATTTAATGATGATTGACGTACTGATAATTGATAAAACCAATCAAATAAAGTCTGCAGCATCAATGGTTAAGGCCAATATTCAAGCGTTTAGTGATGAAGTAAAAGCATTAAACGCCGTTGAAGAGAATTCGTCAGCAGTTGTATTGCTTCATTACGACGTACGTAAAGAGCAAACAGCCGAATATATAAAACTAATATTGCAAGCGGAATCGCAAAGTAAAGTAGTTGTAGTGGCAAATGAGCTGGGTGAAGAAAGCATTTTAAATTGCTTATTAGCCGGAGCGCAGGGTTATCAGCAAGTAGGTCAGCTTGAAAGTTACGCTAATAGATTGGTTACGGTAATAGACGCAGGCGAAGCGTGGATAACACGACGAATGACAGCCACATTGCTGGACGCATTGCGACAGCAGTAAGAGGATAAAATAATGACAAATGAAACCAACGACGAACAAGATAGCTTAAATCTACAGGATTTATTGGTAGATGAAAGTAACGACGTACTCAGTGAGTACCTGTCCATATCAATAGAAAACCTAGGTGAAGGCGCAAAAATTAGCGTTACCACCGTAGAAGATGAGCCGGCGACGTATTCATCAACCTTAACAGGCGTCACGTTAACAGACTTGCAATGTCTAGTTGATGTGCCAACAGAGACGTAAGAAAAGTAACAAATTAGTACCTTAGTACAATAGAAACAACGAGTTTTTTAAACAATACTTAAGAAAATTAATAATTTAACCAACGGATCGGAGAAATATCATGGCTAATGTAGGAACAGTACAATCAGTATCAGGCATCGTAAAAGCAATCGCAGAAGACGGAACGGAGCGCGTATTAAGAGTAGGCGATAAGGTTGCAGAAAACGAAAAAATCATAACAGGTAGTGGCGTTATTGTTATTGCCTTTACAGATGGCACAGTAATGGACTTGGGCAGTAACTCAAGCATCGTGCTAAATGATGATGTACTAAACCAAGAAGGAGCGCAAACAGCGCAAAGCCGTTCAGCTGCTGAAGACGAAGTGGCGGCTCTTCAAGAAGCCTTAACAAACAATCCAAATTTTGACCCAGCCAACTTACCAGCAACAGCGGCAGGTACAACAGCTGGAGGCGACGGTGGTAATAATGGTCATAGCGTGGTTAGTGTGGATTATTTAAATCCAGAAGCGCCGGTAGAAGCTGGGTTCGATACGATTGGTATTAGCCAAGAATTTTTGCAACCAGATGAGGAACTGCCTCCGGTTATAGAAGGCGATGTAACTGTCGCTGTATCTGTCAGCGTGCAAGTGGAAGTGGGTGTTGATATTGAAGACGAACCAAATCCTGATGATGAGCCGCCATATGTGCCAGAAGACTTTCCAGGTGCGGATGGCGAATCTGTGGTGGTTAGTGGCAATGGAGCCATTGTTTTAGAAGGTACGGATGATGGAGATGATAACCTAGGTGATGAATACAGAGAGGTTACTTTTATCCTGTCACTAAATAAGGTGTTTGGGTCTGATGTTACAGTGACTTTTCAATTGCAACCTGTTGCAGGCGGAGACGGGTCTGAATATGGGCTAGGTAATGATTGGGTGGATGGCACGTTGGCTCCCCAACAGGTAGTTATTCCAGCAGGAACAACAGAATTTCCTGTGGACGTATCAATTAAACAAGATCATTTAGATGAAAGTAATGGTGTTTTCAATATCGTATTACTTTCGGCTGAGTCAGAAGGTGGTACTGCAACCATTAACCCTGGTGCGGACACTGCAGTTATCACAATATTTGATGATGATACAACGCCAGAAGCAAACCCAGACACTAATTGGGTTCAAGCAGAACCGATTTCCGAAGGTTATAAAGAGCCTGTTGAATTGTTTGAACGGGTTGATGGTGACGGGGGTGGTCAGAATATAGCTGCGCCTGTGTTGCAAGAATCATATTATGAAGGTGCAAGCACTTCGGGCAATGTCCTAAATAATGTTGATCACGAATATGACCCAGATGAAGACGTTGAAGGTGATGAACGTCCATTCCAAGATGCCGCTGATACTGATGAAGACGGAGACTCATTAACTGTTACAGGTGTTATTGCTCATGGCGATGATGGTGCATTAGGCGGTGGTGACGATACCGTTGGTACAATTGGCGATCCACTTACAGGCAAGTGGGGAACATTAACCTTACAAGCAGACGGTAGTTATGTTTATGTGGCTGGCGAAGAAACATCCGAACTAACTAACGGCCAAGAAGTTACGGATCAATTTACATACACAGTTACAGATACTTATAACCAGCCACAAACAACAACATTAACCATCACTATTTTTGGTGGTGATAGTGGTGTTGAGATCAGTGGCTTAACACCTGCACTTGAAGGTGGCGATGTTCTTGTAGATGAAGACGAGCTAGATAATGATAATGCAACTGGCTCAGAAGCATCAAAAGCAAATGAAGAAGGCGAGCCAACAGCTACTGACTCAGACACATTCACTATCAGTGCGCCAGATGGTGTAGGTAGTTTAACAATCGATGGGCATGCAATTATTACTAATGGTGTGTTTGCTGCAACCAGTTTCATAACAAGCGGTTTAAGCAATACTCTTTCAGTAACAGCTTACGATGCTGATACAGGTGAAATTACTTATACATACACGCTTCTAGATAATGAAGCTCACCCTAATGCCGGTGACGAAAACAATATCTTCGAAAATCTAAATGTTTACTTAGAAGATACAGATGGCGACTCTACTTCAGATACATTGAGCGTTCAAATTGTTGACGATATTCCAACAGCAGTTGCTGATACAAACAACGTAACCGAAGGTGATTCAACTAGCGGCAATGTATTAACTGATGGTGTTGATGATGAATTTGGCGCAGACGGTCCAGTAACGACAGCACCAGTTGGTGGCGTTGTTGGTGTTGCGTTTAGTTCCGATACAGGAACAGATGTATCGACGGGAGTTGGCAGTGCGATTGCTGGTGACCACGGTACATTGACCCTAAATGCAGATGGTAGTTATGAATATGTATCGGATGCAAATGACATCACTTCAGATCAAACAGATGTATTCGTTTACACCATAGAAGATGCTGATGGTGACTTATCGACAGTAACGTTAACGATCGAGGTTGATAACGTTAGTTTGAGTGCTGACAATGACACAATAACAGTTGATGAAGACGGCTTGCCAGTAGTGGGCAGTGACTCAGTGAGCAACTCTGAAACAGCGGGTGGCACATTAGCGGTGGCGGGTGCAGTGAGTTATGCATTTGCGAGCGGTGAAAATGGTACGGGTAATAACGGTACATTAACGTTGAATGAAAATGGTACGTACAGCTACACCTTAACCTCAGCAGTTGCTTCAGGTGTGAACCCAGGTGAGAACACAGTAAATGATGTTGAAGTGTTTAACTACACAGCGACCGATGCTGATGGCAACACGGTTGACGGTACGATTACGGTTAATGTAGTTGATGATATTCCAAGCATTAGTTCACCGGATGGTGAGGTGCTAAATGCAGATGGTGAGTCATTAGATGGAATTATTGATTTTGATTTAGGTGCAGATGGTGCTGGTGGTATTGATTTGTCGCTTATTACTACACCAGTTGGATTAACGTCTAATGGTTTAGCTGTCCAATATGTTGTGGAAGATTCCAATAATGATGGTTTTGATGAACTTAGAGCGTTCACAACTTCTGGCGATGTGTTTTTGATAAGTCAAGATGGTTCTGACTCGCAATATTCGTTAGATATGCTTGATACTTTGGATCTTACAAGTACCTTTACTAATTCATTTTCAAATGGCGTGACAGGTGGGGGGCCAGCAGGAAGTATTGATTTTTCTACACAAGATGGCGCGACTAATTTTGTTATCAGACTGACCTCACCGGATGATGTTAATAACAGTGCCGGTAAAATTGGTGTTGATAATCAGAGTATGAATGGTGGTGAAACATTGACAATCGAGTTTTTAGATGAGGTGGCCACAGGCGATTATTTTGTTAATGGAATAACTTTAGGAATGTTTAATTTTGGTGGTTCTGATGCATTCACTTATACCTTATATAATGGTAATACTGTGGCTGGTTCAGGAACTGTGGATACTGCTTCTCTAATTAATGGTGATTCTCAGCCTTTATTAGCTACTGATAATGGGCAAACTGAGTATGACAGAATTGAAATTACAGTAAGTAATACAACAGATAGTGGTGGTTTTAAATTTGATGATATTAGTGGGCAAGGTTCATCAAGCTTTGATGCAATATTTGAATTAGGTGCGATAGCGACTGATAGTGATGGTGACAGTACTGATGCGGCCGCCGGAACTTATACCATAAGCATAGGTGACACTTTAGCTACAGTATTAGGCGGGGACGATGATGTGCCTGTAGCACTCTCGTAGAACGAGTGGAGTGAAGCAAAAAAGCCAGCTTATCGCTGGCTTTTTTGTAGGAAACAAGAAATCAAGGGGCCAGTCAGCTTGATAATGTAAGCTGTAACAGTTAATAAGCTGTAACAGTTAAGGTAGGCAAGTTGCTTGATGTGACTTGCCTATTTTTTGTCTAGAGAGAAAGAAGAGATAGGGTCAGGTCTTGCAAAGATTGATAGGATGAGGTCTTGCAATCAAGCATTAATGGTAGATGAGTTTTCATATGACTTGGACTGCTTCAACCTATTATGACGTCTTGCGTTATATGTTGTTACGCGTTACAGTCTCTTTATGATTAAAGCATTCAGATGCAGCGAGACTGAAGAAATATTTAATGGCACAAGATCTAAAAAGTTACCCATAGATACCCAGCAAACAGCAAGGCGTAAACTAAGGATGTTAAATAATGCGCTTGAATTAAATGATTTACGTGTTCCTCCAGCTAACCGGCTTGAGTTGTTGAGGGGGAATAGAAAAGGCCAGCATAGTATTCGAATTAATAATCAGTACCGTATTTGTTTTGTCTGGAATAATGGCAACATAAAGAGAGTTGAAATAGTTGACTATCATTAAGGAGTGTGAAAAATGACTAAATTAAATAATGTGCACCCCGGAGAGGTTCTTCAAGAAGAGTTTTTACGACCCATGAGTCTTTCTCAAAATAAATTAGCAAGAGCAATGCATGTTTCTCCACGCCGAATTAATGAAATTGTGCATGGTAAAAGGTCTATTACTGCTGATACGGCTTTACGTTTAGCTAAGGTGTTTGCAATGAGTGCGGAGTTTTGGATGGGCTTGCAAGCTGATTACGATTTAGAAGAGGCGGCTATTGGTGATATTGATGATCTTGAACCTGTTGCTGCTTAACCATAGAAGAATTAAAGGAAATCAAGGGGGCCTCATATATGGACACGCGATTCAATATGAGTGGAAATAGAAGGTTTGGATTAGGGTTTTTAAGTAGATGAATCCGATATGGTTTGTGGTTTATATTATTTTACAGTCGTAATATTTAAATTTAGTATCATCAGACATTAATTTCAACTTTCTTGTTGCTAAAACATCAAGGGGTCAGCCAGTTTGATTCGTAGTGGTAGTGAATAGGCTCAGGTTTTGTAATCGAGCATTATGGTTGGTAGGGTTTGTTTATGGCTGGACCAATAAGAATTGAATATGCGGGTGCTCTTTATCATGTGACGTCACGGGGTGACCGGCGCGAGGATATTTTTGTTGATCAAGCAGATCGCTGGGGGATTTAGTGTGCATTATTCAACGGTGAGCCGTGCCATTAAAAAGGCAGAAATGCTTGAATGCAAGACCTGACCCTTCTCTCTTTGGTATCAAGAGAGGCTTTTTTCGGGGCTGAGGTATCAAGAGCCTTTAACGTATGGTTGGTCTTGGCGGGATAGTATAGGGGGATTGTTTAGTTTTCTAAGGTAACCGATGGGCCGGTTGTTATTGTGAAATAAATAGAAAATTGGCGCGCTCGGCGGGAGTCGAACCCACGACCTTCGGCTTCGGAGGCCGATACTCTATCCAGCTGAGCTACGAGCGCGTTGAATTTCGATAGCATTATAGCGTGAATTTTTAATGTTAAATTATTTCAATGTGAATGCCCTTAAATTTTTAAGTGGTTTTTATAGGCGGCGTTATGTCCTAGGGTTTATAATTCCTTTTATATGTCACGAAATGGAGTCACTGAGTGAGTGAAGATAAAAAAATTATAGGCGACCTGGGTAAGGTTATTGGCGTTTTAGTATTAATTGCGGTTGTTATTTCTGTTATTGCTATGAGTTTAGTGAGCGATGATGATGCTGCAAGAGCGGCTTGGGAAGAGAAGCAGGTATTGAATAGAATTAAGCCGTTAGGTGAATTGGCAACAACAACGGAGGAGGCGCAAAAAGCGAGCCCTGTGTTAGCAGAGCCTGAACCTATTGTTGCTGAGCCAATGACTGCGAAGCAAGTTTACAACACGGCGTGTATGGCTTGTCACACAACAGGTGCAGCAGGTGCGCCAAAAATTGGTGATATTGCTGAATGGGAGTTTCGTATTGCACAAGGCAATGATGTGCTCTTTGAACATGCGACTAAGGGCTTTAAAGGAATGCCGCCACGTGGTGGTTCTTCTCAATTAACGGACGAAGATGTTCAAGCTGCAATTAGTTTTATGGTGAATAATAGCCAGTAAGGTTGTTATTATTTGACTTTATAGTCAGAGACCATAAGCCTCTTTGAACTAGAGGAAACGCTTTTCCAGCTAATTCTACTTTAGTAAGCTTTTCATAAGGGCCAAGTTATCTTGGCCCTTTTTCTTTTGTTCTTCGGGATCTTGTTTTTGTACAGCGGCCCAATTCAAATCTTCAATGGGTAGTTCTGATAAAAACCGGCTAGGCTCTGTTGAGGTTATATCATCGTATTTTTTGCGGTGTGAGCAATAACTAAAGGTGAGATGTTTTTGAGCGCGGGTAATGCCAACGTAGGCGAGCCGACGTTCTTCCTCAATTTGTTCGCTGTCGATGCTGTTCTGATGAGGTAAAATACCTTCCTCCATACCGATTAAAAAAACGTAGGGGAACTCGAGCCCTTTCGCAGCGTGTAACGTCATTAATTTTATTTGGTCTGTTTTTTCTTCTTCCTCGTTTCGTTCTAAGCTGTCGAGTAGCATCATGCGAGAAACGATATCGCCTAAACTGCGTTCTTGCTGTGATTTTTTAGCGCTATTTTCTATCCATTTTATAAGCTCAAGCACGTTGTCTATTTTACGTTCAGCTTGTTTGTCGCTATTAGCATGGGCTTTTATCCAATCGTAATAATCAATCTGTTGGATCATTTCGTGAAGAATGGGGATAGGTTCTTCTTGTTGGGATCGATCTGAGAGTTGAACAATCCAGTCGCAAAATGAACGAAGTTTATGATATGTCCGTTCGTTTAGTTGCTGTTCAAGCCCTATTTCAAAACAGGCGTCGAACAAACTAATATGGCGATCATTGGCATACAGCGCGAGTTTCTCAACAGTCGTTGTGCCTATTTCACGGCGCGGGGTGTTGATGATACGTAAAAAAGCACTGTTATCGTCAGGGTTAATGAGTAACTTGATGTAGCTTAGAACATCTTTAATTTCAGTATGTGAAAAGAATGAGGTGCCGCCACTAATTGCGTAAGGTAAAGATAATTCGCGCAAACTTTTTTCTAATAGTCGAGCTTGGTGGTTGCTACGATAAAGAATGGCGAAGTCAGCATTGTTAGCGCGGTGTTTAAACTTTACACGTGATATTTCAGCGGCAATTTGTTGGGACTCAGAAAATTCATCTTTACATTTTATGACGTTAATTTTCTCGTCACTTTGAATGTTACTCCAAAGATTTTTTTCATATAAATGGGGGTTATTGCTAATAAGCTGATTAGCGGCTTTTAAAATTCGTTGGTTGGAACGATAGTTTTGTTCTAGTTTTATAATTTCTAGTCTAGGGAAATCATTTTTTAGCGTGAATAAATTTTCAGGGTTTGCGCCGCGCCATGCATAAATGGATTGGTCGTCGTCACCTACCACGGTAAATTGACCCACGGAACCAACAAGGCGCTTGAAAAACTCATATTGCGTTGTGTTGGTGTCTTGATATTCATCCAGCAGGAGATAGCGGGTGCTGTTTTGCCACTTTTCTAAAATAGCTTGATGTTCTTTAAATAAGATTAAAGGTGTGAGGATTAAGTCGTCAAAATCTACCGCATTGCAGACGCGGTTGTATTGTTGGTACTGCTCATAAAGCGCCGCTGCAAATTGTTGTTGGCTATCTTCTGCAATGGACATGGCTTGAGCCGGCAAAATAGCCTGATTCTTCCAATTGGATATTTGCCAAGAAAGGGTCGATACTTGTGCCTTATCTAGAGGGTGTTTGCCGGTTTCCAGGATGTCTTGAAGTGTTTTTATTTTATCTTGTTCATCGAGGATGCTGATGTTCTTTTTGAGCCCCAGTGATTGGTGCTCTCTGCGAATAATATCCAGCCCGAGTGAGTGGAAGGTAGAAATTCGAATACCTTTGATTTTTTTGGAAGAGCAAATTTTTTCAACGCGTGCACGCATTTCTCTAGCGGCTTTATTGGTAAAAGTAACCGCTGTAATGTGTTTTGCTTCTACGCCATTGCTAATTAAATATGAAATTTTTTCAGTGATAACGCGTGTTTTTCCACTGCCCGCGCCGGCAATAACCAATAAAGGCGTGTCGGTGGTTGTAACGGCTTTTTGCTGTTCTGGGTTAAGGTTTGGCACAGCGAAGGGCTTGGTTAAAAACAGGAGTGAATTCTACCGTATTTGTAGATTACATGATGCGTTTATCCATGCGTCGGTAGCTAAGCGCCTCGGTTAAATGCTGGCGTTGAATATTGTTTTCTCCGCTCATGTCGGCAATGGTTCTGGATACCCTTAATATTCGGTGATAAGCGCGGTGAGAAAGCCCTAGTTTTTCAATAGCTTGCTCTAAGAGTATGTGATCATCATCGTTAATATGGCAATGTTGCTTAATATGCGAGGTGGATAAAAGGTGGTTAGGTTGGCCTTGTCGTGAAAGTGCGCGTTGCTGAGATATATGTACGCGCTTAGCAATAGTGAGGCTGCTTTCTTCGCCTTTGGTGCTACCTTTGCGCAGCATTGCAGTAGAAATTCTGGGTACTTCGATATGCATATCAATCCTATCTAGTAATGGGCCAGAAATTTTATGCCGATAGCGTGAAACTTGAACGGGTGTGCATTGGCTGTAAGATACAAAATTAAATGATAATTTAATGCCCTTAAAGGAACATTGTCACAAAATTAAATGATAATTTCGTAACCCCATGATGAAAATAAGTTTATATTCTACAAAATTAATTGAGAAAGATTGTTATGCCAGCTAGAAAAATCCCATTAAATTATCGCAACATCACTGGGTATGTACAAAGTGATAAAGGTGGCGATTACACGTACTTTGAGTCAGGGTTAGAGAGAGATGCTTTGATTTTGGCGGAGTATGATGAAAATGTACTTTCATTTAAAACGCAGCCAAAAAAATTCACTTATGAGCGTGATGGTAAAAACAGAAGCTATACACCAGATATATTCATAGCCTATAAAGTGTAGTGGTCAAGTAAATTTGGCCACAGTTTTGTATTCAGCCCAGTAGTTTTTCTCCGCAACATTTGGCGATAAGCCATTGTTATGTTGATGAGGCCTGACTTGGCTGTAGTACCCGATTATATA
>LWTL01000107.1 GCA_002101235.1 Cycloclasticus sp. symbiont of Bathymodiolus heckerae
GTGCTGCTTCAAGCCTAAATTCAGGGGTAAATGTTGGTCTGCTTCTTCTCATCATGCGCTCACCTTTTTATCTTGAGATGAATAATATCACCTCTAATTAGGTGGCCAACTTAACTATGCCACTACACTTCAACACCTTGCGCTGTTTGAGGGCCGACTGACCACCCCCATAGGCCAGTTTGTGGGACTTGCACGCCAGAGGCATCAAGTACACTTTGAGCCGCCTTCAGTCTTACCGAGTCGCTATCTCCATTAATCATAATGTCTTCAATGGTTGATGTGGCTGTAGCAAATAAGGCATGAAGTTTATCTCTAGATGATTCGAGGTTATCCAATATTGCTACCATCATATAGCTTTGGAGTGTCTACAGTTCTCACGGCGATTCAGCTTCTTCAACTGTATACCTAGGCTTTTTATTCATAAAGTTCATTCTGCTTTTATAAAAACGAATGATGATTATTACCTAAACTGGGCCTTATTGGAAAATATAGGCATTCAGTAGCCATATTAATCAACATAAGATTATTAATCCTTACTGTTCCGTATATGTTCCGTACAGACATAAAAAAACCACTCACATGACTGTAAGTGGTTGATTTATATGGCGTCCCCAAGGGGGTTCGAACCCCTGTTACCGCCGTGAAAGGGCGGTGTCCTAGGCCTCTAGACGATGGGGACTAATTCTTTTTTACTACTAAAGTGAATCGTCTAAATCACTTTTCACCAAAATTGGTGGAGCCAAGCGGGATCGAACCGCTGACCTCAACACTGCCAGTGTTGCGCTCTCCCAGCTGAGCTATGGCCCCTCTAGCAGGACGCGAATTGTACTGAATGATGCCTTAAGTGTCTAGCTTTCTTGGGCAACTATTTTCGCTTTTATGAATTCAATCGCTCTGGGTATATTCTTTAAACACAATTTTTTACCTAGCAGCAACAGCGTTGCATCTAATGCTGGCGAAACAGATGTGCCCGTTAACGCCACACGCAACGGTTGCGCCACTTTTCCTAATTTTAGATCTAATACTTCAGCCGTATCTAATATCACTTGATGTAATGGTTCTTTTGACCAATCAGACAGCTCTTCAAATTTACCTAGCATCATTTCTAAAGGTTCTAATGCGGCGGCTTTGAGACTCTTTTTAGCGGCTTTTTCATCAAACGCTTCGTAATCATTATAAAAGAGCAAACTCTTTTCAGCCATTTCTTTGAGTGTCTTCGCCCGCTCTTGCTGAGTGATTACAATTTCTCGAAGATCTGGACCATTTTCAACATCACAACCTAATGTTACTAATTGGTCCGCTAACGGTGCGGTTAAACTGTCTGGGTCGGCACTCATGATGTACTGCTGATTTATCCATAACAGTTTTTCCGTATTAAACGCCGATGCGGTACGGTTTACATCCTTAAGGTCAAACAGCTCTATCATTTCCTCACGGCTGAAAATTTCTTGGTCACCGTGTGACCACCCTAACCTTACTAAATAATTCAGTAACGCTTCTGGTAGGAAGCCATCATCACGGTATTGCATAACGCTGACTGCACCATGACGTTTTGAGAGTCGCGCACCGTCATCACCCAAAATCATCGGCAGATGTGCAAAACTAGGTATTTGAGCGCCCAATGCTTTCATAATATTAATTTGCCGTGGGGTATTATTAATATGATCGTCACCACGAATAATATGTGTCATATTCATATCTAGGTCGTCCACCACTACTGTTAAGTTATAGGTTGGAGTACCGTTTGAGCGTGCAATAATAAGGTCGTCTAACTCCTCGTTACTAATAGATATTTCGCCGCGCACAAGATCGTTAAATATGACTACGCCTTGCTCTGGATTTTTGAACCGAACCACTGGGTTTACGCCTTCAACAGTATCCGTACGGTGACGGCATTTACCGTTATAACGTGGTTTTTGTTTATTCGCTCGCTGTTCCTCTCGCACTGCTTCTACTTGTTCTGATGAACAGTAACAGTGGTACGCATCGCCTTGATCTAACAACTGTTGAATAATTTCCATATAACGCGGAAAACGGTCTGTTTGGAAAAATGGCCCTTCATCATGCGTTAAACCTAACCACTCCATGCCATCAAAGATCGCCTGCACAGACGCCTCTGTTGAACGTTCTCTATCGGTGTCTTCTATTCGCAATATAAATTGGCCGTTTGTTTTCTTGGCGTGCAACCAAGAAAACAGAGCAGTTCTTGCACCGCCAACGTGGAGATAGCCGGTTGGGCTAGGAGCAAATCGAGTACGAATCGTCATTGATGTTTACCGCTGTATAGGAAAAGCGGCATTTTAGCAAAAATTAACGCGGCTGTTTTATTTTAAGTATTTTGTTCTCTGCGAAACTTAATCAAATTCAAAATACGCTTTTTTGTATCATCAAGAACAACGGCCATACCGGGTTTAATACCGTGTTCTGATGCAACAAAGGCTTTCATCGTATTACATATTTGCCCATCTAAACGAATACCTAAACCTCTCACTTGCATCATATTCGCCCAATCACCAAACATTTGTAGCGTCATTTCACAGGCCGTAATAATGTAGGTTATTTCTAATTTTGGATGTTTTTGAACTTGCTTGACGATAATTTCGCCAATTTGATGAACCGTTGTAATGAAAACAGGCAATACACGCTTTTTTGGTAAACTATGGACGCACTTACCAATAAAACATTGCCCACATACCGGGTTTGTTAAGTCGTGGATACAATCTTGCGTAAACCGTTGTGATGGGCACTCGAACGGCTTATGGCAATACGAAAAACCTATCACCAAAAGGCTATCTTTCTTTGCCAGTAAATCTTTGAACTCCGCCTCATTTTTCAAACCATATAAGAAAAAATCATCATCACGAGTAAATGGAAGCGGTTTTAAATACGAACGTATTAAGTTAAACCCATGTTTAAACGGATTAGAAAAAAAGTACTTAATAAAGAACTTTTCTTCATCGTACTCAGCTAGATAATTTAACGCTTTCAAACGTAGGTTCTTTTTAGTTTTCGGGCGAATACCCGGCAATTTAGGGATTTTCACTAACTGCTTGATTGGATGCGATTGCTCAAGGCTACCCGAGCGTTTATCCCAGCTTTTTTCAGCCTCTTCCCATGTTGAATGTTTATCCCAATGCGCACTCATAAACGTTACCTATTGATTAAATAAAACTTTATTTATATCCACTTTATAATCCCAAGGCAAGCCACTGTTTTTCCAACCGTTAACCGTCCTATGCCCTTTATTCTTACCTTTTTTAGACTTATCACCTTCAAAACCATCAATAACAGTATACGCTTGTGTGTAGCCTAACTTAGTGGCTAATGTTGCTGCTTTTGAGCTACGCGTACCAGAACGGCACATGAAAATAATGGGCGTGTTTTTACTAAAGCCTTTTGCCTCGACTAAGTCTTCAAATGCTATGGGGAAATCGCCACTAATTACTTTTAAGTAACGGTTCTTTTTTTCATCCCACTCATCAAAATCATTAGTCATATAAGGGATAACAGCATCTACCATCGGCGTCCATCCAACAAACTCTATTTCAGCCGGCGTTCTTACATCAATAAACAGCACATTACCCGCATTCGCTTTAACAATATGATGCGCTTGACTTGCGGTTAAGTAGTGTTTCGATTCAGACTGTTTTTTCTCAGCAATGTCCACACCGCTAATCGTCGTTGTGATTTCAACAGCTATACTTAATGTTGAAAATACAACACTGATGCACAGCATTGCAATTAATAGATGATTTCTGAAACCTGTTCCCATTATGACAACCTCTTTAATTTATTTAGCTATTGCGTCAACACTATCCCAAACACACTCACCACCTGATGAACCCTTTATAGCGTTAAGACGCTCAGCATGAAGCGTTAGTTCATTTTCATTCGCCTTAATAACGGCTAAACGCGCCCGACTGCTATCAAAAACTTTCGGTGTGAACTCTATGTCTGTCGTACTTTCTTCTGCAAATAACGAGTTTTGACCACCCGTCATCATTAAATACACATCAGCTAAAATTTCAGCATCCAATAACGCGCCATGCAGTTGGCGATGGCTATTATTTATTTCATAACGCCTACACAAAGCATCCAAACTATTACGCTGGCCGGGGAACATCTTTCTTGCCATATGAAGCGAATCGATTACATCGCACCACGATGCCATATCGGCATGTTTCGAACCCATCAGACGGTATTCATGATTAATAAACCCAACATCAAAAGCCGCATTATGAATAACGACTTCTGCCCCTTTTAAATATTCAAAAAACTCTTCCGCAATATCTTCATACAACGGTTTATCCGAAAGGTATTCACTTGTTAACCCGTGAACGGCTACAGCGCCTTCATCAATGTCACGTTGTGGATTTAGATAATAATGAAAGTTGTTGCCCGTTAAGCGTCGGTTAACTATTTCTACGCAACCCACTTCAATAATACGATGACCTTGCTTTGGCTCAAGGCCTGTCGTTTCTGTATCTAAAACGATTTGTCTCATAATGAATCTATACCCATGTTTGCCAATTCATCTGCGCGATCATTCCCGGCGTTACCGCTATGTCCTTTCACCCAAACCCATTCAATCGTATGTGATTGAATTAAGGCATCTAACCGTTTCCATAAATCGACATTCTTAACCGGCTTTTTACTGGCTGTTTTCCAATTACGCTTTTTCCAATTCGGTAACCATTCATTAATACCACTCAATACATATTTAGAGTCGCTATTGATCGTCATATCACTGGGGTTTTTTAATGTTTTAAGCGCTTCGATAACCGCCGTTAACTCCATACGATTATTGGTTGTTTCCAATTCACCACCATAAATTTCTTTTGTCTTTCCGTTGTAACTAAGGCTTGCACCCCACCCTCCTATTCCAGGGTTTCCACGGCACGCGCCGTCAGTGTAAATTTGTATGTTTTCTTTCAACATGAATTGTCTTCGTTGCCGGTTCTGCTAAAGGTGAAATAAATTTATTCTTCAAGTTTTTAAATTGAAAGACTGACGTGCCACCCGACACACGTTTAACAGCCATGACAAAGTAAGCCGCGGGGATAAAGGGGATTAGTGCGGCTATTTTTTCAACAATCCCTCGCTTTTTCTTCTCTTCTTTATTTTTAACCAGAGGGAACAAACAACACCCCTCACTTACCTCAATTTGAAAATTCAGCAACTTAAGCCAATCAATCACTCTATAACGGCTGATGAAGCGCCCATTCCAAGGTGTTTTCCCTTTTGCTTTAGGAAAAAAACGAGGTAAGTGCCAAAAAGCCCATGGGTTAAACCCCATCAATAAAACTATGCCTTCCGGCTTTAACACTCTATTCACTTCACGTAGAACTTGGTGAGGATTATCTTCAAACTCCAAGGTATGCGGAATAATCACAATATCAATACTATGCGTGTCGATAGGCAAATCTTCTGCTTCACCTGCTACACGCGTATATTTTGTTTGATCACTAAGAGTGTTATCTAAAATGGTGTAATGCGCAAAACGCATCGCTTGATGGAATTCATCTTCCCAACCAATAAAATCAAGCTGTAACACTTCTGAACGGAAGTTTTCACTCAATTTTTGACTGAGTAAAGCAGACTCGGCATGCTTATAAACTTCACCGATTGGTGTTTCAAACCAGTGACGAAGTTCTACAGGGCCGTCTAAATGTGAGTTTTTTTCATGTGGCATTATTTTAAACAATCTATAATTACAAACTACACCTTAGGGTATTCAATAAAGAAAAAACATTTCGCTTTACTCCATGCAAAAGTCTCTCCTTCACCCAAATAACTCGATGCGTCATTTAATCATAAATAAATCGGTTAGGTTTCTTTTATTTGCTAGCTTATGCATGCTAATTTCATGTACCCCATTGCAAATTAGACTACCAGAACTCACTAAGTTCACTTCACCTGCTGAAGGTAGCCCCACCATTAGCCCAACAGATGAAGTTGCTATCGAAAAAACACAACCGCCTGCCGTTGAACTACCCATTACTTTATGGCAACGGCTATTCGCTTTGTACCAACTACCATCAATTCAAAATGAGCAAATTCAAGCAGAAATAAATTGGTACAGTAAACACCCAGAATATTTAAGTCGCGTACAAAAAAATGCCACCCCTTACCTTTACCATATCGTCAATGAAGTAGAAAAACGTGGCATCCCCGGTGAGTTGGCCTTGCTTCCTATCGTTGAAAGTGCCTACCGACCTTTTGCTTATTCACACGGCCGTGCCGCAGGATTATGGCAATTCATACCCTCTACCGGCCGCGCCTTCGGCCTTCAGCAGACATGGTGGTACGATGGTCGTCGAGATGTTTACAGGTCAACAAATGCCGCGCTAACTTATCTTACTCAGCTATCGAAACGCTTTAATAACAACTGGTTACTGGCTCTTGCAGGTTACAACGCTGGTGGTGGCTCTGTTTCATTAGCCATTCGCAAAAACAAAAGACGCGGCCTAGATACTGATTTTTGGGCATTAAAACTTCGTAAAGAAACCAAACATTACGTCCCAAAATTAATCGCTATTGCAACGATTTTAGCCAACGCTGAAAAGTACAACATTACGTTGATTGATATCCCAAATGCGCCGTACTTTGAACGTGTAAACACCATCAAACAAATTGATTTAGCCCGTGCTGCCGAATTGGCTGATATCAGCATTGAAGAGCTGTACGTTCTAAACCCTTCATTCAACCAATGGGCAACGAGCCCCAAAGGCCCGCACTTTCTATTAATCCCTGTAGATAAAGCCGCAGGATTTAAAACCAAGCTGGCCACATTGCCTGATTCACAGCGCCTTAAATGGGTTCGGCATAAAGTAAAACCTGGGGAAACATTAGGGCATATCGCCAGACTGTATCGCACAACCACTAAACAAATAATACAAGCCAACGCCATTAAAAATAATTTAATTCACGAGGGTAAGCACCTACTAATCCCTACCGCTAATTACAATAATAGTTTGTATGCTAATAGCGTTGAAATGCGTAAAAACGCCATTGTTAACACCCCTAGAAAAGGCTATAAAATTGAGTATTACGTCAAATCTGGTGATTCATTTTGGACTATAGCTCGGCGCTATCATGTTGGTGTTCGTCAACTGTCCAAGTGGAATGCTATGGCGCCACGGGACACTTTGAAAATTGGCCAAAAACTCGTTATTTGGAGTAAGAATTCGCACAGCAGCGCGGGTACTTTATTGACCTCTTCTCGCAAGCATCAAACTATTCGTTATACCGTAAGAAATGGCGACTCTTTGTACCTTATTTCTAGGAAATTCAACGTTAGTATTAACGATCTAAAGCGCTGGAACACTCTGAATAAAAAATACTTAAAGCCAGGGCAGAAACTAAAAATTATTGTTGACGTTACTCGCTCTTAAACAATAAACAAGCCACCTGATGGCTTTTACTTAAAGCAATACTGTCTGGCTTTACTTGGCTGCATTGAGACATTACTTCGGCACAACGAGTATGGAAATGACAGCCTGTGGGCGGGTTACTGGGCGAAGGCATATTATCTGGTAGTTTTATCACTTCTTTGCCCGATGTTTCGTCCCATGATGGCACAGCATCAATCAACGCTTTTGTATAAGGGTGCGCAGGGTGGCTCAATATATCTTCAACCGTGCCCGTTTCAATAATACGACCTAAATACATAACGGCAACCGTATCTGCCAAATACGACACGACAGACAGATCGTGCGTAATAAACAAGTAACTGAGCCCGTGCTCTTGCTGTAAACTTTTTAATAAATTCAACACCTGCGCCTGTACCGATACGTCTAACGCACTCGTTGGTTCATCGCATACAATCACTGATGGGCTTACCGCTAAAGCCCGAGCAACACATAACCTCTGGCGTTGCCCACCAGAGAACTCATGCGGGTAGCGTAGCCTAACATCCGCACTCAGCCCTACTTTGCCCAATAACGCATCGCAACGCTCAGCAACGGCCTTATCATCCAGACGTGGATTTAGTGCACGTAACCCCTCTTCCAGAATATCGCCAACAATCATCCGAGGATTCATTGATGAAAAAGGGTCTTGAAAAATAATTTGTAACTGCTCACGGTATGGCCGAAATTCTTGCTCTGTTAGCTTGGCAATATCACGCCCTTCATATTCAACCTCACCAGAAGTGACTGGCAGTAATCGCACCAATGCTTTTCCTAACGTAGTTTTACCACAGCCCGATTCACCAACTAAGGCCATCGTCGTTCCTGCATGTAATTCAAAACTGACACCATCTACCGCTTTAACCTGCCCGACCGTACGTTTTAACAAGCCTTTTTTAATAGGGAAGTAAACTTCTAAATCTTTAACTCTTAACGTCGATTTCTGTTTAGCCGTAACCTGTAAATTAACTGGTTCGGGCTCGCTTTTCTCAATCGTAGTTAATTTATTAACATTTACACACCTAACTTCATGCTGCTGGCTCACCGTCTGCCATTGAATCTCTGACATTTCCAAACACGCCTCTTCTTTATAAGCACAACGCTCATAAAACCGACAACCGCTGAATATTTCTGATAATTGTGGCACGCCACCGGGTAGCGTCTCTAGTACTTCATTGCGTTTCGCCATATTCGGTACAGCAGCAAATAAACGTTGACTGTAGGGGTGCGCAGGATGACCAAAAAACTCATCTCGTGGTGCTATTTCCACCAATTGCCCTGCATACATCACCGCAACCTTGTCGGCAATATCGGCCACAATGCCAAGATCATGGGTGATAATCCATAAAGACATTCCCAGCTCTCGTTGTAAGTCTTTTAATAACTCTAGTATTTGTGCTTGTATGGTCACATCAAGCGCAGTTGTAGGCTCATCGGCAATTAATAAATCAGGTTCGTTTGCCAAGGCCATCGCAATCATTACACGCTGCCTCATGCCGCCAGACAATTGATGTGGGTACGATTCGTAGTGCTCTTCCGCATCAGGAATGCCCACCTGCTTGATAAGCTGAATAACTTTCTTCTTAACAAGATGAGGTGACTGCACTTTATAAGAAAGAACCGCCTCTGCTATTTGCTCACCAATCGCCATAACAGGATTTAGCGAAGTCATTGGGTCTTGAAAAATCATTGAAATACGCGCACCACGAATATCTCGCATATCGCGTTCTGCCATACGGAGTAAATCAACACCGCCATACAACACCTTACCTGCTGTAATTTGCGCATTACTGGGCAATAATCTTAATACGGATAAAGCAGACACCGACTTACCACAACCAGACTCGCCAACCAATGCAAACGTTTCGCCCTTAGCAATATCAAAGCTGATGCCATCAACCGCTTTTATAGGCTTCTCTCCCGTATTAAATTGGGTTTTTAAACTCTGAACTGAAAGCAATACTTCAGGCATGTTGCTTAAACTTTCAGCACGTCAATCACCGCATCTAAACCTGCCACGTTCAATTGAATATGCGTTTGTTCTTGCACCGTAGGTTTCGCATGGTAAGCGACACTTAACCCCGCAATATCCATCATTAACAAATCATTCGCCCCATCACCCATGGCAACAACTTGATGTGGCTCAATACCTAAATCATGTGACAACTTCAACAGTAATTCAGCTTTAGACTGTGCACCAATAATGTCACCGTCGACGTTCCCTGTTAAACAGCCATTCTCTATGCCCAGCGTATTAGCTAATGTGTAATCTAAGCCCAATCTATCTTTCAACTTATCGGTAAAAAAAGTAAAACCACCCGACACTAACGCTAATTTAATGCCCGACTCATGCAGATAGTTAATAAGGTTTTCTGCACCGGGGTTCAACTTTAGACGCTCGTCATAGACCCTTTGTAATTGCTCTACTGGTAAACCTTTTAATAAAGCTACTCGCTGCATCAAGGACGCTTCAAAATCTAATTCGCCTCGCATAGCCGCCTCAGTAATTGCTGACACCTTCGACTTAATCCCCAGCATATCGGCAATTTCATCAATGCATTCTATTGAAATAAGAGTTGAGTCCATATCTGTTACTAGTAAACGAACCTGCCCTCCATCAAAGTTATCAGGAAGAATATTCACATCGCATTGTAATTGCTCTCGAATAACCGAAAGGTCAATATTTTTTGCTGATTGCAACGAGTAAAACCCGTCTTTATCTTCTGGGTCAGCACCAAAAACTGACGTCATTAACTCAAAGTCTTTGTTTGAAATATCACTTGTGTGAAAAATATATTTATTCATTATATCAATAGGTTAAGAGTTAAAATTAATCTTATTTATTAAATCTTGGATCAAATGCGTCACGCACAACATCAGCAAATAAATTTGCCGCCAAAACCAGTGTAAACATAAAAATAAAAGCGGCCGTTAACGACCACCAAACAATCGGCTCACGTGCCATTTCAAGACGTGATGTATTAATCATATTGCCCCAACTATAAGTTGACGGGTCAACACCAATATTAATATACGACAAAACAGCTTCCGCCAACACTAAGCCGCTAAAGTCCAATACCATTGTGATCACAACCAAATGCATAACATTGGGTAGCACATGGCGTTTTAAGATCTGAACTTGACCAACACCCAATGCACGTGCTGACAGCACATAATCCATTTCACGAATTTTAAGCGTTTCAGCACGTAATAACCGGCACAGTCCTGTCCAAGAAGTAACACCCAATATCATGCACAGCAATAATAAACGCATATCAGCTCTATCTTCTATTGTCGTGAATAACTCAGGGTTATTCGCCATATACACCTGTGCCATCAAAATAGCGGCGGCAATGAGTAACACGCCAGGAATAGAGCTAAGTGTTGTATACAAATATTGGATGACATCATCCACCCAACCTCTAAAGAAACCAGCCATTAAGCCAAGAGTGATAGCGATGGGCAACATAACAATGGTCGTTAATACACCGATCACCAGACCCGTTCTAATGCTTTTTACCGCCTGATAAAGAACATCCTCGCCAACTTTGTCTGTACCTAGAATATGGTAATAAGGTGCTAGCGCTGATAACGCTCCCAGTATTAAGAAAATGGCTAATAACGTTAACGAACACACCCGTATGCCACTAGGCTTTTTCAAGTAACAAGAAGCCTTTGTTATAAAAAGTAACATCAGCATTAAAACAAGCCAGGTTAGCAGGCCGTAGCTAAGACCTTTAAATACTTTTGCAAGAATATCTCCGCCCCTTTCTTCTACTGGCTGAAATAAATGAGCCCCTCCATATACAAGCCTCGGGTAAATCCATTGGGTATCTCCCGACTCATTTACAGTCATCTCTTTAGCGTACAAGGTATGCGCAAAGGGTTCTGAATATGTTTTCTCAGTATTGACCCTTAACGGCGTCAACATGATGTCCAATAAACTAAGTGTTTCTGTATAGTCGCTACGCTCCCCACTAGCCAACTCTTTATTCTGCTGAATACGTGTTGAGTCAAGCACACCGATTAAAATAAATACCAGTAATACCGTTAACGAAACAACACCAACCTTACTCTCAAAAACCTTTTTCCACGGACGAGCGGCATGCTCTTTTTTACTTGTTTTCCAAGCCGCTAAAGCACTACCAAAAACGAGCGCAAAAACAGCTATATCTGTCCACAATAGCGTCAGCATTAATCTAGCCTCACTCGCGGGTCTACCAATGTGTATGAAATATCCGTTAACAACAAACCAATAATGTATAAAAACGAACCTAAAAAAACCATGGAGCGAACAATGGCGAAATCCTGACTACTGATCGCATCAATGGTGTAGCTACCCAAACCGGGTATACCAAAAAATGATTCGGTTATTAAGCTACCCATAAACAACAATGGAAGAATAACCACAATACCCGTCAATATTGGGATCATCGCGTTTTTTAACACGTGTTTAAATAGAACTTGAAGGTCAGACAAGCCTTTTGCTTTTGCGGTTCTCACGTAGTCTTTGGCAGACTCTTCCAAAAATAACGTTCTGTACCAACGCACACCCGAGCCAAGCCCGCCTACCACGCCAATAAGAACCGGTAAGATAATGAACCTAAACGCGTCTAATCCTGGCGCATAACCAGAGATGGGCGTTAAAGCGAGTAATTTACCAATAAAATACTGCCCAGCAATAATATAAAAAAGCCCCGAAATAGACATTAAAGCAATACAAATAAACAAGCCGCCAAACTCTAGAAACGTCGATCGGTAAAAAATCAGCAACAAGGCAAAGGTTATATTAGTCAACACACCAAAAATAAGTGACGGAATAGCAATTGCTAAACTTGGCCACATCCGTTGAGAAATATCCGCAACAATATCTCGACCGTTATCTGAGATACCCAAATCAAACGCAAATAAGCTCATCGACTTTTTAAAGAAAATAGTTTTTGAAGCCTGTTCGAAACCTAACGCCCCATCATTCCACAATAAAGGTAGATCGTACCCACGCTGCTGCTTCCAGTTATCAACTGCTGCTTGAGATACGTGCTTATCCCCTAATTGCATACGCGCCATATCGTCCGGCGTATTAACAACAAAAAACAACACGAAAGTAAGAATGTTCACACCAAGTAGCACAGGCAGAACATACAGTAAGCGGCGGATAATATAGTTAATCATAAGGCCTTCGCGCGCTCAATCCGTCGATAAATAAGATAGGCTGGCAATACTAAACAGGCCAATAAGAACAAAACAAATACAAGGGGCCAAAAAACTGGCTTATTCCATTTGGCTTGATAAGCCTTGCGCAACTCAGCATCAACATTAATGTACTTAGTTTTATTATTCGCCATCAAATTAGGATACGAATTTTTATACCATGCATGGTGCAGAGAAAAAGCTTTTGGATGGAAACCCCATAGCCACGGTACATCTTGTTGAGTTATCACTAACATATCTTTGATAATTTCTTGACGTTTTGGCGTATTTTCCATCGTACTCATTTGTTCAAATAAAGCGTCAAATTGAGCGTTTTGATAATTCGCGGCATTCTCACCACCATAAACCGCTTTTGCATTTTTCCCATACAGCAGAAACAAAAAGTTCTCAGGGTCTGGGTAATCGGCATTCCAGCCCCACATAAACATTTGCGCACTACCGTTGCGCATTTTCTCTTGGAAACGATTGTAATCTGTTCCTCTGATGACCAACTTTATATTCAATTTATTAAACTGCTTGCGCAACCAATTTAGGCGAGCTTTACTATCAGGGCCGCTGTCCATCGTATCGAAATACAACACTAAGGGCTGACCTGTTTGCGGGTCTATGCCATGACTGTAACCAGCTTCAGTCAATAATTCTGCCGCCTCATCAGCTGAACGCCTAACAAGGCTATCATTTTCTTCGTAAACAATTCTATTAACCCCCTCTTCACCTGTTATATGGCCAAAAATACCGGGAGGTATAATGCTCTGCGCAACCACACCACGCCCATTTTGAAAAATGGATATGTATTCCTCATAATCGACCACAATAGAAATAGCCTGACGTAATTTTTTAGCTTTGTCAGAATAACCGCCGATCACTTCATCTAGCATATTAAAACCGAGGTAATAACTTGATGTTGTAACAGCTGTTTGTAAGCCTATTCCTCGTTCCACCATATCATCGGTTAAACCCACATCACCGCCCGCCGAAAAACTGACCGCTTGATCAAAACTATCCGAGCTAATACCCGATACATCGTAATAGCCTTGCAAAAATTTATTCCAATAGGGAATACTTTCTTTTTCTAAAGAAAAAATAACTTTATCTGTTAATGGCAGGGTTTTCCCTGCATCCACTAATAAGCCCTGCTGCCGCATATTTTCATCGGCTTCGTATGGGTAAACATCCGCATGGAAATTCGGATTTTTAACTAACACCATTCGCCTGTTTGGATTATTTTCATGTAAAAAATAAGGACCCGTTCCTACTGGAAACCAATCTAAAGTCATATTTTTTTTGACCAAAACAGGATTCGCATAAAATTCATCGGCCTCCCAAGGCATGGGAGCAAAAAACGGCATGGCTAACCAGTTAATAAACTGAGGATACTTTCCTTTTATTCGAATCGTAAAGTGTGTGTCATCTATTTTCTTGAGCCCTTGCATACGCTCAGATTGTAGTCGCTGAGTTTTGCGTAACGCAGGGAACTGTTTGGACAACGCTGATTGCTTACTCGAATACTCACTAAAGCCAACAATATAGTTTGCCATTAAACCAGCTATAGGGGATTGTGTTGCGGGGTCTGCTAAACGTTTTATTTGGTATATAAAGTCATCGGCAGTCAACTCGCGCGTTGCCATAGGTAAGTCATATAATGATTTCCCATCCCATATTGCTGGAAGCTCTTTGTGCAACGGTAACGTAAAACTGGGATGAGGCTGAAATTTTGTTCCTGCTTTAATTTCAATATTGTATTCACTAAAGGCAATATCTTTATCCGAAGCTGACTGCTCTAAAAGCTCACCTTTTACATCGTAATAATGCACTGACGGCATAAACTTAGCTAGCAACGGCTCTAACTGGTAAGGGCGTTTTAAATAATGATATTGGAAAAGCGGCTCGTAGACCTGTGCAATGATTGCATATTCATTCGAGCTATAAGCCCTAGCTGGATCTAAATGTTTAGGACGTTCTGAAAAAGAGGAGTAAATGACTTTATTCATTCCCTCATCGACTACATAAGGATTATTTAAAGCACCCTCTGTGCATGCCGTTAGGAACAATAAAAACAAAATTAAACTCAGTGTATTAACGGCTTTAATCACACATATCTCTTTAAATTAATTTGAGCGTAGAATTTGATCCTCTCCCTCACTACGGGCAATAATAACAGCACCGCAAGAGTCACTAAAGACGTTAACACTCGTCCTACACATATCAAGCACACGATCTACCGCAAGGATTAAACCAATCCCCTCTAACGGCAAGCCTATCGTCGTTAATATAATGCTAATAGCCACTAAGCTGGCTGCTGGAATACCCGCAACACCAATAGAGGTTACTAGCGCTGTTATAACGATAAGGAACTGCTCCGTAAAGCCCAAGCTCAAACCATACGCCTGTGCGATAAACATAGCTGCAACACATTCATACAACGCAGTACCGTCCATATTTATGGTTGCACCTAACGGTAAAACAAAACTGCTGGTGCGGTTTGAAACACCAGCGTTTTTTTCAACACACTCAAGAGTAATTGGCAATGTAGCCGATGAGGAACTCGTGGAGAACGAGGTTAGTAAGGCAGGAGTCATCGCCTTGTAATGACGTAACGGCTTCACCTTCCCCAAATATTTTAATGCCATCGGCATCACACCAAACATATGAATAGCTAGAGCAAACAAAACCGTGAAGAAGAAATAAGCAAGTGGTAGAAAAGCCGCTAAACCCGTCGCAGCAACAACTTTTGCAACAAGGCCAAACACACCTATTGGTGCAAATTTCATAACCCAATCAGTCATTTTCATCATGACATCAAGAACAGCGTTCCAAAAAGTAAGTAAAACAACTTTTCTTTCTTTTGCTATTTGTGTCAAAAAGTAACCGAAAAGCAACCCAAAGAAAATAAGGCCTAGCATTTGGCCATTTGCTGCTGCTTCAACTATATTGGTCGGCACCATACGCAAGAAAATGCCAGTCAGGTCACCTGCTCCTTTGCCTTCAACTTTCGAAACAATATCGCTGATATCTTCGGTCAAACCCACTCGATCCCGTACAGGTTCACCATCAATAATGCCTGGTTCGACAAGGTTAACGAGTAACAAACCAATTAAGATAGCTACGACGCTCGTTGAGAGGTAATACATTATGGTTTTTCCACCTAGGCGCCCCAAACCACCTAAGCTACCCATATTACCAATGCCACAAATAATGGATGAAAAAATGAGTGGAACAATCAGCATTTTTAAAGCATTCAAAAACAAAGTGCCTAAAAACACATATGCATCGTAAAACTTAAATGAGCCTATGCCCGCTGTTTCACCTGTCGCAATACCAGCAACAACAGCAAGACCAATTGCTATAAAAATTTGCCAGTGAAGTTTCATCGTTAATTACTCAGGTTTGTTAGCAAAAACAACTTCAGCATTAACGCTCAAATTGGCCAACGAAGCAGCTAATGTAACCTCTCCTGTTAGCCTTGCTAAAAATTTCTTAAATGAGTCTCGTGAAGCATCTCTAATATCAGCCTTTTTACCATCTGTTATTTTGCTTAACTCTATAATCGCAACATCTCCGTTGCTGAATGTACTTTTCTTGAACGATGCCCCCTTGTCTGATGGGTGCGACATACTAAAAGCATCTTTCAATAACTCAGCCGGTGCTGACTTATCAGTTCGGGTAACTGAGCCTACATCTTGTAAAATAAGGCCATCTAAATCAGCGAGTTCTTTAATAGAAACTCCTGTCTTCACCTTGGCCAACATGCCATCCATTTTCTCACTCAGAACATTAGCCGCTTTAGCTGTTTTAACCGATAGCTCCACTGCTCCCTTTACAGACTCTAATGGCATGAGACTCTCGGGCTTGTGCTCTTTTATACGTAAAACAATAAAATGTTCGGCTCCAACTTCAATCGCATCGCTGTTATTCCCAGCGAGCACATCTTCATTAAACGTTGCGTGACGCACCTCATCAAATATAGCAATACCTTCACCCGCTTTCGCTGTAACATTCGATTGCTGTTCAATAGACAGACCTAGTTCATCAACTAAAGGACTTAGAGAGTCTGGGTTTTCAAAACTTAATTCAGCGAAACGCTCAGCCATTTGGTAAAACTTTTCACCGGCTATATTAGTCGTCAATAACTCTCTTACTTTTTCTTCAACTTCATCAAAAGGCTTAACTTTATCATCTTCCTTTTTAGTTAACTTAATGATTTGAAAACCATAAATAGTCTGAATAACCTCACTCACATCACCCTCTTGCAAAGAAGCCAGAGTTTCTTCAAATTTTTCACCCATCATGCCTTCAGAGATAATACCTAAATCACCACCTACTTTCGCAGAACCGATGTCTTCCGAAAACTCTTTTGCTAAAGAAGCAAAACTCTCACCTTTTTTAATACGGCTTAAAATACTTTCTGCTTCCGCCCTTTTCTTTTCTGATTCAACTTCAATGGTCCCTTCAGGCGAATCAAAGAGTATATGGCTTACCCTACGCTGTCCTAGTGCAGTAAAGGATTGCTGTTCACTTTCATAAAAGGCCAAAAGCTCATCGTTTGAAGGTTTAATGTCTAACATTAAGTTAGCTAAACTTAACTCTACATAAGAAATTTCAGCCTGTTCGGCTATTTTATAAAGGTGCTCGTTTTGAGCATAATTTTTACTAATTTCCTCATCACTCACTGACATATCATTCAAAATTGAGGACACTGATAATGAAAGGTAGCGGATGTCTCGTGTTTGATTGTTTAAACGATAAAAATCGTCTATTTCACTATCATCAACCAATGTGGTATCAACAATAGAACCTATAAATTGATCTCTTTCAATGCCTGACTTTATGTTTTGTACAAAAGCTTCTGTCGTTAAACCACGAGCTTGAAGAAATTGTTCATATATTGCTTTATCAAACTGCCCCTCTTTTTGAAAAACATCCAATTTAGCAATGACATCTAAAATGGCAGCATTTGACGCAATATAGCCATCATTATCAACTGTATGAAGAAGTAGTCGTTCTTGGACTAAACGATTGAGAGCTTCCTGGCGAACAGCTTCTTCTTGAAACATATCAGGTGAATATTGATCAGCATATTGCCTTTTTAATTCATTAACGCGCTGCTGATAAGCTCTGTTTAAATCTGCTTGATAAATTTCATAACCAGCAACTTCTGCTACCGGTGCCTCAGAGCCACCGCTGGTGTAGTTCTGCAACCCAAATAAGGCAAATGGTATCGAAATCATAATCAAAATAACAATTCCCAACCAACCTTTAACATGTGTTCTTAATTTATCTAACATAGCAATAACCTAATTCAAAAATTTACAAAAAAAAACCCTAAGACCTTATCGGCCTTAGGGTTGTTTTGGCGGAGTGGACGGGACTCGAACCCGCGACCCCCGGCGTGACAGGCCGGTATTCTAACCAACTGAACTACCACTCCTAATTGGTGGGTGCTGAGGGGATCGAACCCCCGACATTCGCCTTGTAAGGGCGACGCTCTCCCAGCTGAGCTAAGCACCCTGGTTCAGAAGAGGCGCTAGTTTACAGCGTCTTTTAAAGTTTTGCCAGCTTTAAATGAAGGGATTTTTGATGCTTTAATTTGGATAGCTTCGCCCGTTTGTGGGTTGCGACCGGTACGTGCTGAACGCTCTTTTACAGAGAAAGTACCAAAGCCAATAAGTGCGATTGAATCACCGCCTTTAAGTGCATTTGTTACTGATACAAGTGTTGCGTCAAGTGCACGACCTGCGTCTGCTTTAGTTAGGCCTGACTCTTCTGCAATTGCATTAATAAGTTCTGATTTGTTCATGAATTTCCCCCAATAGGATTGTTAATGTTTTTTAAAAAATCGATTTTTGTATTGTTAATATTTCTGACTGCTTTAATCCGTTTCGTCATTAACTTAACAAGGTGAATTTATATCCTTTCGAGCCCCCTGATGTCAAGTAGCTCAAGGCTTTTAGAAGTTATTATTTATTTGCAATTTTCACAAACAAATGCATACGGCCTCACCTAAATTCTAACTATTACTCTTAATGTGCTGTTATTGTTTTACTTTTTGTAGTTTTCTTCTTCTTTGTCGCTCCTTTACTTTGATTGTCGCTGTTTTTTAGAGGAGTAGGAACTTTCTCCAATGCGACAGTCAGCACTTCATCAATCCATCGAACAGGAATAATATTAAGGTTCTGTTTTATATTTGCCGGCATATCCGTAAGGTCTTTTTTATTTTGATGCGGAATAATAACCGTCGTAATACCACCTCTTAACGCTGCCAGTAGTTTTTCTTTCAAACCACCAATCGGTAAGACCTCTCCACGTAGCGTAATTTCGCCTGTCATTGCTACATCTGCAAGCACAGGAATGCCTGTTAGCGAAGAGACTAGAGCTGTACACATGCCAATGCCCGCACTTGGTCCATCTTTCGGTGTTGCCCCTTCGGGCACATGAACGTGAATATCATTTTTTTGGTAAAAATCTGACTTAATACCTAATGAGTCGGCTCGGCTTCTGACAACGGTTAGCGCAGCTTGTATAGACTCTTGCATCACATCACCCAATTTACCTGTCAGCGTGAGCTTTCCTTTCCCTTCTGTAATAGCAGATTCAATGGTTAACAACTCACCACCCACTTCTGTCCAAGCCAAACCTGTTACTTGCCCAACCTGATTGGACTCTTCGGCCTTACCGAAATCAAACCGCCTAACACCTAAGTACTTACTTAAATTACGTGACGTAACATTGATTGTTTTTTTCGGTTTGCTTAGTAAAATATCGCGAACAACCTTACGACAAATCTTAGACATCTCTCTATCAATATTTCGAACACCTGCTTCACGTGTGTAGTAGCGAACTGTATCTCGTATAGCAGACTGACTAATATGAAGCTCAGAATCTTTTAGGCCATTATTTTTAAGCTGCTTGTCTATCAAATAATCTTCAGTGATACTTATTTTTTCATCTTCGGTATAACCGGAAAGATTAATTACTTCCATTCGATCTAACAAAGGCCCAGGTATATTCATGCTATTAGCTGTTGCCACAAACATCACATCAGATAAATCAAAATCCACCTCTAAGTAATGATCGTTAAACGTATTGTTTTGCTCCGGGTCTAATACTTCGAGTAAAGCAGATGCAGGATCCCCTCTAAAGTCCATCGCCATTTTATCGATTTCATCTAATAAAAAGAGCGGGTTCCTTGTTCCAACTTTGGATAGGTTTTGCAAAATTCTACCCGGCATCGAGCCAATGTACGTGCGTCTATGCCCTCTAATCTCAGCTTCGTCCCGAACACCACCTAACGACATACGAACGAATTTTCTATTGGTTGCGCGAGCTATAGATTGCCCTAATGAAGTTTTACCAACACCTGGAGGGCCAACTAAACAAAGAATAGGTCCTTTCATGTTTTTGACACGCTGTTGAACAGCAAGGTATTCCAAAATTCGTTCTTTAACTTTTTCTAAACCAAAGTGGTCAGCATCCAGCACTTTTTGTGCCGCCGCTAAGTCATGCCTAATGCGTGACCGCTTCTTCCACGGTACAGCAATCATACAATCAATATAATTCCTAATAACGCTTGCTTCCGCAGACATCGGTGACATCATCTTTAACTTATTAAGTTCAGACTCTGTCTTTTCTTTGGCCTCTTTCGACATGCCTGCATCAGCAATTTTTTTCTCAAGCTCATCCGTTTCATTAGACGCCTCGTCCATGTCCCCGAGTTCTTTTTGAATCGCCTTCATCTGCTCACTTAGATAATACTCGCGTTGATTTTTCTCCATCTGTTGCTTAACACGCGTGCGGATTTGCTTTTCCATTTCGAGGATATCAACTTCACCTTCCATCAATAACATGAGATGCTCTAATCTCTCGCGCAGGTTGTTCGTTTCTAAAATCTTTTGCTTCTCTTCAACCTTTAACACCATATGCGCAGACATAGTATCTGCAAGACGTCCAGCACCGTCTATCCCTGATAAAGAGGTCAAAACTTCGGGCGGAATCTTTTTATTTAGCTTAACGTAACTTTCAAATGCAGATGTCACTGTTCTAATTAGCACATCCATTTCTTTTTCTTCAAGGTCTAACTCGTCCTCAAATAAAGTTACGTCTGCGGCAAATAGCTTCTCATCAAAGTTTATCTTATCGATTCTCACCCGCTGCTCACCTTCAACTAAAACCTTAACCGTTCCATCAGGTAATTTCAGCAATTGCAGTATGGTTGCTAAGGTGCCAACATCGTATAGATCTTCGCCTGTTGGCTTATCATGGTCTGGGTTCTTTTGCGCTATAAGTACAATTTTTTTATTGTCCCCCATGGCTAGATCAATCGCTTCGATCGATTTGTCACGCCCAACAAAGAGGGGAATAACCATATGTGGATAAACAACAACATCCCTTAGGGGTAATACAGGAAGATTTGAAAGGTTTTCTTTAATACTCATTACAGATACCGCCTTGAAAAAGATAAATAGTAGTTAATATAGATATTAGGGCATGAAGTGATAATTTCAAGTACCCAAGCATAAAAAAAGGCGCCTGAAGCGCCTTTTTTTATGCTTGAATTAAATCTATTCTGCTGATGCTAACTTTTTTTCATTTTTATAAATAAATAAAGGCTCAGATTCACCTCGTATCACCTTCTCGTCAACCACCACTTTGCACACATTATCTAATGAAGGCAAGTCGTACATAGTGTCTAACAGAACTTGCTCTAGAATTGTTCTCAAACCACGTGCGCCCGTTTTACGCGCCATTGCTTTCTTAGCTACTTCGCGTAATGCAGTTTCTCGAAATTCCAAATCAACACCTTCCATATCAAAAAGCCGGCCGTATTGTTTCGTCAATGCGTTCTTAGGTTCACTTAAAATTTCGACTAATGCATCTTCATCTAACTCCTCAAGTGTCGCTACAACAGGTAAACGACCAACAAATTCAGGAATTAAACCGTATTTCACAAGATCTTCTGGTTCAACATTTTGCAATACATCCCCAACTGATGGCGCCTCTTTTTCACTGATTACTTCTGCAGAAAAACCAATGCCTACATTTTTTTGAGAACGATCTTGAATAACTTTATCTAAACCCGCGAATGCACCGCCAACAATAAACAATATATTCGACGTATCCACTTGTAGGAATTCTTGCTGCGGGTGCTTTCTTCCACCTTGAGGGGGGACAGAAGCAACCGTACCCTCAATAAGCTTTAACAAGGCTTGCTGCACACCTTCACCCGACACATCACGTGTTAAGGAAGGGTTATCTGATTTTCGAGATATTTTATCAATCTCATCAATATAAACGATGCCACTTTCAGCCTTCTCTACGTCAAAATCACATTTTTGAAGGATTTTTTGGATGATATTTTCAACATCTTCACCAACATAACCTGCTTCGGTCAATGTCGTTGCATCTGCGATAGTAAAGGGAACATTTAGCATTCTTGCCAACGTTTCAGCAAGGAGCGTTTTACCCGACCCCGTTGGTCCGATTAGTAAAACATTACTTTTTGACAACTCAACATCATCAGCGCCTCGAGGTGCTTTCAAACGCTTATAGTGATTATAAACAGCGACTGACAATATCTTTTTAGCCTGCTGTTGGCCAATAACATACTTGTCTAACGCTTCTTTAATTTCGGCAGGCTTAGGTAAGTCACCATCATCGCTAGTCGCGTCGCTTTCTTGCAACTCTTCTTTAATAATATCATTACACAGTTCAACGCACTCATCACAAACAAAAACGGAAGGACCCGCGATAAGCTTTCTTACTTCATGTTGATTTTTGCCACAAAATGAACAAATTAGAATTTTGCCATCATTGTCGTCGTTGTTTTTGTCGTCACTCATACAAACCTCTTAATCTTTAACACCACTACTATATCTGACAGATACAATGCTCTCAATCTTTCATTGCCTTATTGCTAGTATGGCTGAGATTATGGATATGTCTAGGTTCGCGCGCTTACTCTTCGGAGTCACCAGTAACGCGACTGTTCAAGACTTTGTCAATTAGACCGTACTTAACTGCCTTTTCACTGCCCATAAAGTTATCTCTATCGGTGTCGTTTTGAATAACATCAAGAGGTTGCCCAGTATGAGTCGCCATGATTTTGTTCAGACGGTCACGGATTAATAAAATTTCTTTCGCATGAATATCTATATCCGAGGCCTGGCCTTGGAAACCACCTAGTGGTTGATGGATCATCATTCGCGAGTGAGGCAAAGCATAACGTTTACCCTTTGCGCCACCTGTTAACAGTAAAGCACCCATACTAGCGGCTTGGCCAATGCACATCGTACTGACGTCTGGCTTAATAAACTGCATCGTGTCATAAATTGACATACCAGCTGTTACTGAGCCACCAGGGGAATTGATGTATAAATGAATATCTTTGTCTGGATTTTCAGACTCTAAAAACAACATTTGAGCCACAACCAAATTAGCCATATGGTCTTCGACCTGACCAACTAAAAAGATAACGCGCTCTTTTAATAGACGAGAGTAAATATCGTAAGAACGTTCGCCTCGAGCCGTCTGCTCTACAACCATTGGAACTAAACCAAGTGCTTCTACTTCAGACGTATTGTGCATATTTATTCCCATTAATTTATTTCATTAATCACGCCACGCAGGGCGTAAATTCTGTGATCATGCTTTACCTTGCAGCTTGTGCTGGAGTCATCAACTCAGTAAATGTTAACGTTGTTTCTGTTACTTTTGCTTTTTCTAAAACCCAATCTACTAACTGATCTTCTAAAACAACACTTTCTACCTTACTACGCTCAGCAGGATTTGAGTTATACCAGTTAATCACTTCTTCCGGTGACTGATATGTTTGAGAAAACTCTTCTATGCGTTTCTGAACTTTTTCATCGTCAGCTTTAATGTCATTTTGCTTAATAACTTCAGACAATAGCAACCCTAGTTTTACACGCTTAGTTGCTTGATCAGTAAATAGCTCTTTAGGTAAGTCTGGTTGTGCTGGCTGGCCCGCTTGAGCGGCTTTTTCATTTAGTGAAGCAATCATTTGATTTATTTCATTATCAACTAAAGCATCAGGTACTGACACCTCGTTGTTTTCAACAATCGCATCCATCACTATCTCTTTACGCTTTGCCGCTAACGCACGAGTCAACTCGCCCGTCATGTTTTTTGTTAGGTCGGCTCTAAAGTCGGCCATATCACCACTTTCAACACCAAATTCTTTAATAAACTCTGCGTCTACTTCTGGCAATTCACTTTTCTCTACCTTTTCAACTTCCACTTCAAACTTGCCCACTTGGCCAGCAAAATCTGGTTGCTGGTAATCTTCAGGGAAAGTCACTTCAAAACTTAGCTTCTCCCCTGCTTTTGCACCTTTCAATTCATCTTCAAAACCCGGAATCATATTTTTTGAACCAATAACAACAGGGAAGTTTTTTATAGGGTCTTCTGATACTGGCTTGTCATTTACAAGACCTTCGAAGCTAATAGTAACCTGCTCGCCTTTCTTCGCTTTTGTTTTGACTTCTTTCCAAGTAGATTTTTGTGAGCGTAATTTCTCTACCATATCATCAATATCTGATTCGGCAATTTCAACAACTGGACTGTTAAGTTTTAACTCTTCAACTGGGTTAACTTTAATTTCTGGATACACTTCAAATGTAGCTGAGAATTCAAAACCTTCCGTTTTTTCTTCATTCGGCGTAATAACCGGTGCACTCGCTGGGTTTAGCTTTTCTTCCATAATCGCTTTATAAAAGAAGCTTTGCGTTAACTCTGACAAGGCTTCTGCTCTAACACTGGCGCCAAATTTTTTCTTAATAACGCTCATCGGCACTTTACCAGGTCTAAAACCATCTATCCGTGCATTGCGCTTTACATCGTCGTAACGTTTATTAATAGCCGTATCAACTTCTTCTTGTGGCACAACGATTGTTAATGTTTTTTTAATATCGGAATTAGATTCAACAGAAACCTGCATAATTATTCTCTAGTGTTAGTTGGTAATGGTGTTAGTGAAAACACTCTTCGGGTATAAATAGATGGTGCGAAAGGAGAGACTCGAACTCTCACATCTTACGATACTGGTACCTAAAACCAGCGCGTCTACCAATTCCGCCACTCTCGCATTTTGGTTGGTAATAATGTGCGGTATCATACCGGCTCTTTAATCACTTTTGCACCTCTTTTCGAGACAATTTACTTAAACTTTAATGAAAGCATCCATTTTTTTCCTTTTTTACTTCCTAATCGCATCCGCTTTGGCCGCGACAATAGCATTCCCCTTGTTTCAAGCATTTGGGAACGATGCGTATAAGTTTGAAAGTTGGGTCACACGCTCAGCACTTTTATTTCTTATTCTTGGTTTAATACCGAGCATCAAATACCTCAAACTATCCCTTGATAGTATTGGTCATAATGTCGCAACAAAAAGCGCAAGTAAGCAAATAACAATAGGGTTTGTTATTGGTTTAATTATTTTATCCGTTGTAATTGCGTCACTGCTTGTTTTAGATGTCAGGGTAATAAGTACTGACATTCACTTAACTTTTAAACTTATTTTAAAAGCACTCCTTGCCGGCATCGTCGTTGCATTTATCGAAGAAACATTATTTAGGGGGCTTTTCTTTACCTTAACTAAAAAGTGGCATAACGCAACGGTTGCTGTCTTGGTTAGTAGTTTTTTCTATGCTTCATTACACTTCATTAAACCACTTGAGCATATCGACCAAAACTTACTCACATTTAGCAGCGGCTTTGAAGTGATTTTCAACGCCTTTAAAGCATTCCCACAACTGCACTTAGATGATTTTTTTGCGCTTTTTGTTGTAGGTGTATTGCTAGCCCTCGTCCGGCTTCGCACTCAATCCCTTACTTATTGTATCGGCCTGCATGCTAGCTGGGTCTTCTTAATTAAAATCTGCAAAGAGCTAACTGACAGCAACAAGACGTCTGACTGGGCATTCTTAACAGGCCATTACGACGGCATCATCGGTGTAATGAGTTTTGCTTGGCTAGCTTTGCTGGCAATCGCTTATGCATATTTCATCATTGCAGTGCCGCGTCAGCCCAATCACTAAGCCCAATCCCTTGACATACCACCCTTAATGATTAGAATGGGAATCATTATCATTAGCGTTTAGAATATCGTATGCAAAACTCAACCTTATTAAATAGCCCTCTTTCTTTAGCGGACATTTCTATTGGTAAGAAGGTGATGTTATGCAAAAACAAAATGGATCAAAAACTAGAGAAGAAGCTTTTAGCACTCGGTTTTTCAAAACTCATCCCTCTTCAAGTCACTCAAAAAAGAAAAGGCGGCCTTGTTGTCAGCATAGGGAATGCACGTATTGCACTTAACGAAGCCTTAGCGCAGCAAGTCATCATTCAAGTAGCATGACCAAACAATGCTGCGAGACGGGTTCACCGATTTCGCTTTCAAATCGCAATCCTATTATTGCTGTCATTGGTAACCCAAATTGCGGCAAATCCACTTTATTCAATGCGATTACAGGTATTAAACAAAAGACCGGCAATTGGCCCGGGGTAACTGTTGAACGCCGTGAAGGACTCGCTAAAATTGGCTCACAAGAAATTGTATTGGTCGACCTACCTGGTGTATATGCGCTTGATAGTGATAGAGAAGCACTAGACGAACAGATCGCCAGGCAATACATCTTATCCGGCGAAGCCGACGCATTACTCATCGTTGCGGATGCTGCCAACCTTGAGCGCAGTTTATTCTTAACCACACAGTTATTAGAAACCGGCATTCCTGCCGTTCTTGCCTTAAATATGATGGATGTTGCCGAGTCACGCGGCATGAGTATCGATTATGAAACATTGGCTGACGCACTTGGTTGCCCTGTCATTCCTATCATGGCTCGTAAAAACAAAGGAGTCAGCTCGTTACTAGAAACTCTTTTAAAGAACCTCAAAAGTAATGTTAGCGCACTAGACATTAATTATCCTGCGATTATTAAATCTGCGATTTTAGAAATTATCCCTACGCTACACGAAGCACAGAAATCTCAATTTATTCAACAATGGCATGCTCTACAGTGCTTAGAAAATTACTTTTCTAACTCAACAACAGACGATACAAAGGAAACCTGCCAGCAGCTGCAAAAGAACATTCAAGAAGAAACCGGCGAAGATGCCGACACGCTCATCGCAGCGAGTCGATATGAGTTTGCACATCAACTAACTGCTAATGTAGTTGAACAAGCAAAAAGTTCTCAACAAACCTTATCAGATCGCGTGGACAAGGTTGTTTTAAGTGATTACTTTGGCCTACCTATTTTCTTCTTTGCTATTTATTTAATGTTCAGCGTCACCATTAATTTTGGTGGTGCATTAATTGATTTTTTTGACATAACTGCCGGCGCACTTTTTGTAGATGGACTAAAAATACAATTACAACACCTAGGCTTTCCCAATTGGTTCCAAGTATTACTAGCCGATGGTTTGGGTGGCGGAATTCAAGTCGTCGCAACCTTTATTCCCATTATCGCTACGCTGTATTTTTGCTTATCTATTCTTGAAGACTCTGGTTATATGGCCCGCGCGGCCTTCGTTATGGACCGCTTTATGCGCAAGCTTGGCCTACCAGGGAAAGCGTTTGTTCCACTTATTGTTGGTTTCGGCTGCAATATCCCTTCTATCATGGCGACCCGTACACTAGAAAAACAACGTGACCGCATTATGACCGTTATGATGGCACCGTTTATGTCTTGTGGCGCACGCTTGTCTGTTTACGCTTTATTTGCCGCCGCGTTCTTCCCACAATCAGGGCAAAATATTGTTTTCTTACTCTATATTCTCGGCATCGGTGCAGCTGTTTTCACCGCACTACTTCTTAAAAATAGCGTATTAGAAGGCGAGTCTGATGGTTTTTTAATCGAACTACCGCCCTACCATCGGCCCGCCATTAAAAGCCTTTTCATCCATACATGGGAGCGTTTAAAAGGCTTTGTAATGGAAGCCGGAAAATATATCGTGATGATGGTCATGGTCATTAATATTTTAAATTCTGTCGGCACAGACGGTAGCTTCGGTAACGAAAATAGCTCAAAATCTGTATTGAGTGAGGTGAGTAAAACCTTTACTCCAGCATTCGAGCCGATGGGCATTAAACAAGAAAACTGGCCAGCTATTGTAGGCATATTCAGTGGCTTACTTGCTAAAGAAGTTGTTGTCGGAACGCTTGATGCCGTCTATTCAAACTTAGAAGGAAACGCCGGTGTTGACGAAGAGAGCTTCAGTTTGAATGCGAAGTTTTCAGAAGCACTGACGATCACACAAGAAAATCTAAGTGATGCCTTCCAAAATATGGGCGACCCGCTCGGTTTACGAACCTTGGATGCAAATACTAATATCGAAGACGCTGCTACTGAGCAAGATGTGAGCCGCGCACTTTTTGGTACTCTCGTAAAATACTTTGACGGTAAAGTTGGTGCATTTAGCTACCTGCTCTTTATACTTTTATACGTTCCTTGCGTAGCAGCTATAGCCGCCATCCAACGCGAAACAGGGACACGCTGGGCTTTGTTTTCAGTTTTCTGGAGTTTATATCTTGCCTACAGTATGGCCACCTCATTTTACCAAGTCGCAACGTTTTCAAGTCACCCCACTCAAACCCTAATATGGATTGGCATATTCAGCGTTGGCTTTATAGCTATTTGGTTAACATTACGACAAATGGGGCAAAAATTACTGGCCATTAACCCTGCTACAACAAGCGCGTGATTTTATTAGAAATAAGGGATTACTTGAAGGCTGCTGGTAGTGCGCCCGTTCGAGATCTTGCGCTACATTTTAAAATTTCAGAAGAAGACGCTACATCTATGGTCGAGCACTGGGTTAAAAAAGGTATGGCTAAAAAGCTGCCTGCGGGGTCGTTATGCCAAAGTAGCTGCCGAAGTTGCGACCCAGACTCAATTAGTATTTATGAATGGAATGGGCCCAACTAAATTTAAGTTTCTTTAAAGAAATTCAAAAATAAATTGAGAGACAATAAAATCATTCCAAGTAACAACCCTCCCACACCAATGTAAGTAAAAACCTCTGTAACTATGTGCCCGTGCGCAGCACTTCGTCCAATACTCGGCGCAAGATAAAACATCGTATACCAAGAAAGCGGGTACAAGCCTCCCAGTCCAATAAGGATAGACACCCTACTTTTTAAAACGGCTGACATTGATGAAAACATAGTCAATATCACCAACCCTAACGAAAACGCAGCAACACCCGTTGAGTGAAAGTGTGCTCGTTGAGCGTAACGCCAAATTTTCGATGTGCTCTTTTCATCATGAACCTCTGGGTACTTCGCCACATTATCCGATACATATGATTTATAGGTATCCTCAGAAACACCAAATGACACACCCATACCCACACCAAAAAACAACGCTAGCATGACAATTAGAAGCCCTGTCTTAACAGGTTTAATCACATCATTCATCCAATACACTCCTAACTAACATCATTCAAAAAAATTATTTTAATTGATTTTTCTTACATTAAGCTTAAATTTCTTTATTCATTTTAACTCTAACGCCGCTTTCGTTTGAATACGGTCATCCTTGAGTATCACTCCCGAAACATTTCGCATTTTTGCCATACTCAGCAGATAAAAAAGCGTCTCAGCCGCTGCCTCATACGTTAACCCTACTGGTCGGATATTTGAAACGCAATTACGGTCAGCATCTGTATTACCTACCTTCGGATCGCACACAAGGTACGCACCCAAACTATCTGCTGATCCAAGCCCAGGCCGTTCGCCTATCAGCATCAGCGCCAATTTAGCGCCTATCACTGAACCAATTTCATCTTCAACAGCAACCCTTGCAAAACGAACAATAACAATCGGCGCAATTGACCACCCCGCCTGTTCCAATTTAGGCATCAATATAGCCAGTAACTTTCTACTATGCATATGAACGGCTCTTGCCGACAGGCCATCGCTAACAACAATCACTAAATCTACTGTTTGCGCATACTTTTTTAATTTATCTTTTGAAGACGCATCTAAACATCGCCCTAAATCAGGCCATCGCAAATAGTTCGCTTTATCTTTAATTTGGCTCTCAAGTACTAAACCCTCTTGACCATCACAACGAAGGTCATCTAGCAATGCTTCGCTGTTAAATGCCTCATGCACCGCATCACGTGCTTTGGCATGTGCTAATTTAAAGTCTAACCAATCATTCGTGCGTAAACTGCCGCCAGCTCGGCCTAGTGCGATACGCGCAAACGTGAAACATTTTAAGTCATGCCAAGCATCTTGTTCAGTGACGTCTTTTTTTGTCATCCCGTAAGCCCCGAATACTACTTAGCCATCAGCAGTGGATGACTACCCGTCACGGGCAACAATAAATTATCATTGCCCATAATATGCATATCCTTTAACCACAACTCAAACTCAGGTGCGGGTTTTTTGTTCAATACTTGGCGCAAATAATGCGCATCATGAAACGATGTTGATTGATAATTAAGCATAATGTCATCAGCACCCGGAACACCCATAAAAAAGTTACAGCCGGCAACCCCTAACAATGTTAGTAAATTATCCATATCATCTTGATCCGCCTCTGCGTGATTGGTGTAACAAACATCACACCCCATAGGCAATCCTAATAATTTGCCACAAAAATGGTCCTCAAGCCCTGCCCGTGTAATTTGTTTACCGTCGTACAAATATTCTGGGCCAATAAACCCAACAACACTGTTCACGAGAAAAGGGTTGAATTTTCGAGCTACACCATACGCTCGAGCTTCAAGCGTTTGCTGATCAATACCATGATGAGCATTTGCCGATAAACATGAGCCCTGCCCCGTTTCAAAATACATTACATGGTTACCCACCGTCCCTCTGTTGAGTGACAAAGCCGCTTGTTGCGCCTCTTCTAATAATTCCAGGTCGATACCAAAGCTTTTATTCGCACTCTCAGTTCCAGCAATTGATTGAAAAAGGATATCAACAGGCGCACCTTGTTCCATTGCCTTAAGTTGAGTCGTCACATGCGCTAATACACATGATTGTGTCGGTATATTAAAACGCTGAATTAGCTCATCTATACTACTCAGTAAACGTTTAACACTTTCAACATTATCGGTTGCTGGGTTAATGCCTATCACTGCGTCACCGCAGCCATACATCAAACCATCGAGTATTGACGCACCAATGCCTTTTGCATCATCTGTTGGGTGATTAGGTTGCAGCCTTATCGACACCCGATTGGGTAACCCTAGTGTATTACGGAACTTAGTAACAACCTGACATTTACTGGCAACAAGAATCAGATCTTGGTTACGCATTAACTTACTCACCGCGGCGACCATCTCTGGCAATAGACCGCCTGCTAACGTTGCCAGTGTCGACGACGTCATTTCATAGCTCAGCAAGCGATTTCTAAAATCACCCACCGTATCGTTTTCTACGCTCTTGAATCCATCGCAATCATGTTCGTCTAGAAGTAAGCGGCTTACGGAATCGTTTTCTGGTGAAATAAGCGGTTCTTCGATGAAACGCTTTAAAGGAATATTTGCCAATACCATCTGTGCGGCAACACGCTGCTCGTCGCTTTCCGCAGCAAGACCTGCTAAATAATCACCACTTTTAGCTGATGATGCTTTAGCCATCACATCAGCTAAGTCCTTAAACTGATATGAGCAACTACCTATCGAATACGTATACCCTTTCATCGCCTTCTACTACGCTCCTTCTAAACAACAAAGATGAACATTGGCCGATACAAAAAACCTTTACTTAAAATACTGCCCGAAATTCTGCCTAACTTTACTCACCGGTATTGATACCCCAAAACCAGTCTCCAACGCCGACCCTTTAGCTATTTTTAAAGTATTAACTGCTACGACCTGCCCATTATCCATCACCAGCGGCCCACCACTATTCCCTGGCAAAATTTGTGCGTCGGTTGCAATGCCATTAGCCAAAACCTGAGTAACGGTTCCTTGCGTTAATTGGTCGCGTAGTCCAAGTGGGCTACCAATCGCGTGAACAGTAGTCCCTTGAGAAACACCTCTTGTGCTTAAAATTAAATACGGTGCTTTACAGCCATTTACCTTAAGCAAAGCTAAATCATCCGTCGCCGACACCTTCACCAAACTGGCTTGTGTTTTAGTATTGTCTTTTAATGTAATCTGAAAAGACTGCGCTACATTTGCAATACTGCTTGAAAAATTGAAGTCCGACTTCTGCTTAAGAAACTTCTGCTCATCATTTCTAAAACGTTGAGAAATAAAGTCAACGTGTTCTTTGTCTTGCTGGTAACGGTCTGCATAAACAGCGTACTCTTGTTCCGCTAATTGTTTTTCTTTAGCCGACGACAAGCCATTCATATAGCCCCAAAATTCATCCAACTTTTGTTTATTAACAACCAGTCGCTGCTGCTCATTCGCTATCTGCAAACGAGTACGTTCAAAGGTTGCTGAATTTTGTTTAATTTTAGTTTGTGTCGCATCCCACTGCTTTCCCTTCGCCGGACGAACTACATGTTTATTAGTGACGATGTAACAGTCGTCTGTAACAAAAAAACCTGAACCCGAACCCAACTTACTCTTAATCGTTACAACAGCCATCGTGGCTTCTTGAACGGGGTTTTGGGGGTTGTATTTACGATTTAATAAGGCAATAAAGTCTTTTGAAACCGTTGAATTAGAAGCGCCTCCCCCATACGAACGAACCGGCGTTGAATCAGCACCTTTCCTAGGTGAATCTGAAAACTGCCAACGCCCACTTGAGTCTTTATACTTATAGACTTCAGCCGTCACACTGCCGTGAAAAAACACGATAAGAATTAATACAATAAAAAAATGTAACCTGTCTATTTTTACCGCCTGTTGCATGCTTATTAATCCAGTTAATGAATAAGTGTGCCTTACGTTCAACAACACTGTAACAGTAAATCGTTAAGAACGGCCCTTCCCGTTACTCACCTCAAACCAATTACTTGATACACACCTTTAATTTCTAAGAAAACGGTTATTGCAGAGCCCGTTTCGTTTTTCCAATACCAACCGTGTGAACCTGTAAACGGGATTAGTTGCGAGCCACTGTCTTTCGCTAATGTTGTTTCTTTAAAACTTTTGAAATAACCCGTTGTGTCACCTTGCGGCTCACCATGAAAATCAAAATACAATGCCGCATCGTTCGTTTTCCACGAATAATCTAATACCGTACCTTTTTCCATATGAAGCTTATATTCCAAACCACTGTTTGCAGGTACAACAATTGCAACCGAACCCTCTTGAAGCTCAATCGTATCGTCACACGATGTAACAGACGGCTTCTCCACCTTATCTTCAACAGGCGCTAGCACCGTCAAACCTATAACGCCGCCCAAACCTGTCGGGTCAATGCCGTATTCTGCTGGCAACACAGCTGTTATTAAAATGACAACCGCCAGCACAAAGGCTGTAATTGTTGCCTTAACAAGTGATTTTGTTGATTGAATAGGATGATTTACTTTATTCATAGTTTATTCTTCATGATGCAACGGTATAACCGACCATTTGATAACCAAACAACACCAAACCACCGGTCATTAATAAGGTATTCGTTGTGTTTGAAAATGTGTAATAACTGGGGTGACGGCGCCAAAAGCTTAACAAAATTAGTATAAAAACCAATGCAATAAATTGCCCAATTTCCACACCAACATTAAATGCTAGTAGGTTCTTCCATAAATCTGTTTGGGGTAGTTCAAAGTCTTGTAACTTGGTTGCTAAGCCAAAGCCATGAAACAAACCAAATATCATCACCGCCGCTTTGGTATTTGGTTGAAAGCCAAATAGTCTATTAAACCCACCTAGGTTATCAAATCCCTTATAAACAATAGACAAACCAATAATAGCGTCTATTAAAAATGGGTTTACGGATATAGAAAATAAAACGCCCGTAAACAACGTTAAGCTATGCCCAATCGTAAACAAGCTGACATATAACAAGACATCGCGCTTGCGAAAGAGAAAGAAAATAACGCCTACTAAAAACAATAGATGGTCATAGCCTGTCACCATATGCTTTGCACCAATGTATAAGAATGGTCCAACAGCAACCCCCTCATTCGCAAGCAAGAATCGCTCAGTATTCGCATCAACCCCATGCGCAAAAAGCATAGAACTGCTTAAAATGCCGACAATAAGTACGGCATAAACGAATATATTCTTTAGAAAAACATCTCTCAGCATGCCCAAATTTTAAACCATTCAATTAAAGCTGCATAGCCGAGTTAAGGAGTAATGGCTACTCAATAAAAAAGGAGAAGCAATGCTTCTCCTTTTAATCGTCCAAAACAAAAATTAGCTAACTTTCCGGTTCAATATCAACTGAGTCCGCCACAATAATTCCCGCAAACTCATCCAACTTTGTTTGTACCAAAACATACGTTTTATCAATGTTTGAAGCAATATCACCATCTAAAACTTTCAATCCATCCAGTATATTCCTTGCCTCTGAAAACCCTTTTTCAATACCGCCTCGAATAACATCCGTAAAAGCAGATCGCGCAGCATCTACATCACCGGAAAATTCCGGGTGCACGTCCAAGTATTCAGAAAAAAAAGCGGTACTAAGAGAAACAATTCGGTCTGCTGTTGCCTCAGGACTAACATCGAAGCCAGAGTCATATGCATTTTGTATTGCGTTATCACCCAAAGTTGCACTTAATGCTTCATTTATTCCTTCAAGTGCTGTTTTAAGCACCAAGGCTTGTGGCGAGTCTGCCGCTGTAATGCTAATTGTTGACTCGAGGATAGATGCGTTTAGTTGTTTTTTTGCCGCATTTTTATCATGTGCTAGCTTTGACACTTCCGGCCCAATCGGCCCATCTTCCTTTTTAGTATCACTTTTCGCTAACGTCCTAACATCCTGACTAAACGTTGTATTCTGTATTGGTATCGGCATATCCATCTCCTTAAGACTTAAATTTCACACCGGATATACACTGCATCGGCGAAGCTTACAAAAACTTTAGCATTTTTAACTAAATAAATCTAAGTCCGATAAATAGTTTCAATCAAATGGTAGCCAAATTTTGTTTTAACAGGCCCATGTATCGTTAATAGACTCTTCTTAAAAACCACATTATCAAACGCTTTAAGCATTTTTCCCGGAGAAAACTCGCCAAGATCACCACCTCGTTTAGCAGAGTTGCACGTCGAGTGTTTCTTAGCGAGCATCGCAAAATCAGCGCCCTTCGATAACTGCTGTTTTATTTTTTCAGCTTCTTCTTTAGTTTTTACTAAAATATGTCGTGCACATGCCTTTGCCATTATTCATACCTATAAAAAGTCATCTTAAGAAATCAATCCTTTAACTGTAGCGCTTTACGCTTCCACGTCACATTAATGTAAGCTCCGGCTATGATAAGGCCAGCACCTATCAGTGTGCCGGAATGTGGAACCTCGTGATAAAAAACAGCGCCTAACAATGTAGCAAAAACAACTTGTAAATAGCCAAAGCTGGTCGCCCTGCTCGCCGTTTCTGTCTGCATCGCCTTAGTGATAGCAATTTGACCAACATGCGTTGTAATGCCAATCGCCACTAGGTAAAACCAAACTTCTCCCGAGGGCATCACAAAATCTTGCCAAAGCAAGATAATACTAATGGGCAAAGAGATCATAGGGAAATATAAAATAATTACCGCTGGGTCTTCTGTTTTATTTAATGCTCTAACAATAATGTAAGCAATGGCACTTAAAAAAGCACCACTTATACCGACCAAAACAGCAAAACTATCTAACTTAACAAGAGAGGGTGTAAAAAACACATCCGGCTGAACCATAATAATCACCCCGATAAAGCTCAACGCAATACAGATTAAACTACCGCCTGTTGAGCGCTCACCCAAAAAGAAAATGGCTAATACCGCCGTAAACATGGGATGTAAATATTGCAAGATGGTTGCCTCCGCTAAAGGCAAACTTGTTAACGCATAGAACACACAATTTAGCGCAATAAATCCAACTAACCCTCTGGAGAATAGCAATAGCTTCCTATTACCAAACGGCGCTATGCCTTTATGCTTAAGAGTAAAACCACTAATAACTAATGAAATAATAGAACGAACAGCAACTACTTCAAGAATTGAAATGCCGTACTCACTCACTACTTTTACCAGTAGCGACATAATGCTGAACGCCAATGCGCTCAATATCATAAAGCGCGCGCCCAAAGGAATAGATAGAAAAGCGTTAATAACCGACCTCTGAATAAAACAACGAATAAAGAAAGCTTTATTTTACGCTGTGCTAGTCTCTAAATTAAAATTAACTTCTTAGGCATTATCCAACGCACTCTAACAACTGTTTTTGCTAGAAGCCATATATTGGGCACGTCCAATTAAAAATTAATTTGGTTCTCTACCCCGTTGTTAAATAAGCATTAATCGCTTTGTGAGCATGCCCTGCTTTAGACATTTCCATGCGAATACTATCGCGTTGACTATGTGAGTACTTTGTAAGAATTTTATTCTTATCTAAAATAAATTGAATACCTTCTGCAAGTTTTAAAGGCTCTATATTCGGTTTTGAATCAAACAAGTTTTTTATCGCTAAATCTCTTGCTTTCTCTAATTCAACAACCGCATCCCATTCATTATTTTCAGCTAAATCAATGAGTTTTTTTGTATCTGAGATAACACACTCAAGCTGTTTCAGGTCGGGCGACATTAAAATCGTCTAACGCTGTGCTGCATTAGGATCAATCGCATCCCAGCCCATTTTTACTTCGCTTAAGAGCCTACCCGCTTCATCTAATAGCGACTCATCGTTACTCATGTTGGCTTGCAATAAAATATGGCTAATATATTCATATAAAGCATCAAGGTTCTTAGAAACCTCACCACCTTGCTTAAAATCCAGGCTGGCTTTTAGAGCCTCAATTATTGAAATGGCACTACCAATTTGTTCGCCTTTTTGGGCTATATTACTTTGTCTTAACGATGCCTTAGCAGACAGTATTCTCGACAACGCCCCATCTAGCAACATTTGAATCAAGCGATGTGGCGAAGCATCCATTACACCGCTATGCGCGCCCATTTGTTGATACTGCTTTAATGCTGTTGCACCATTCATATTATTCTCCGTAAAATAAATTAGTTACTTTTTATTCGGGTTATAAGCACCCGGCAAATTAGCCAGCTGCTGTGTTAAAAAATCACTTTGGTTTCGCAATGAACTCACTAATATGTCCATTGCCGAAAATTGGGCTAACAATCTACTTTCAAGCGACAACAAACGTCTATCTAACGCTGCACGCTGTTCGATTCTGTCATCAACACTCAATTGCAAGCCATCTGTTCTGGCCTCAATAATGCCATCTGAACGGATATAGTTCTCAACAATGGTATCTAACGTATTTGCCAGCCCATTTGTCGACGCAAACAACTCACCAACGTCATCAAAACTATCGTCTAATGCATCGTTTAACACATCATTATCAACAGAAAGCTTGCCTTCGTCATTCGTAGTAATACCTAGTTCAGCCAAAGTACCGTAAGTTAGCCCGGATACTGACGATGAAATTTTTTCACGAATAGCGTTCTGCACACCCCTTAATGTCGCATCACCCAATAAAATACCCGCTGCTGATGTATCTGAATCAAACGAACCTAATGCATTGAATGTATCTATCAAGCCATTATAATTTGCTATAAATATATTTATTTTTGACGTGACTGACGTCCTGTTTTCGTTCACTGATAATTTTTCACCAGCCCCGACAGATACAGCGGTAATAGAGATACCGTCGATAACACTATCAAATACATTTGAATCACTGCTGATTAATTGACCATCGACCTTAATTTCGCCATCGAGCGCTTCTGCAGGTTCTTCTAGATTAGCGTTAATCAAACGAGAAATGCCTACGAGTGCATCTGTATCATCGTTATCATCATCATTCGCTGTAATTGTAATCGCGTTACTAAGCCCTGATTCGTTCGCGGTAAACACCAGTTTTTGCTGCGTGCCATCGCCAACATTAATAATTGCCGCTTTAAGTCCTGTATTATCAGTTGCTGCATTAATAGCATCTCGAATATCTGTAAGAGTATCTGTTGCCGCAATCGTAATAGAAAAAGAGCCGGTACCTTGCGCTAAAGTCAAGGTACCACTCCCAACTGCATCCGTTGATGCAAAACTATCTGTACTAATTAGCTTATGCGCCTGTGCCAACTGAACAACCTCAATACCATATTGAGATAGGTCAGCAGACTCATCCGCTGTTGCCGTAAATATTTCTGAATCACTAGACGTTGCCGTACGTTGTTGAAAGTCCGACGCGTCTTGCAATCCTTCTACACCTGTCTGAAATAAAGACAAGGCACTCTTTAACGAACCAAAGGCTGAAATATCAGCTTGATACCCAGCCTCATTAATATTCAATCGATTAGCCGTTGCAGAACCCTCTGCATCAATTAACTGACCAATTAAGCTCGTTAAATCTATACCCGATCCAATACCCACAGATGAAATTGACATAATGATTTCCTATTTACACTTATCTATTTATAGATGCTATGCAAAAATCAGACCTCCCTATGCCTTTCCATTTACCAAAAGTCCCAAACTACGTTCTTCAGGAACAGCTAATGTTTCTGCAATATGCTCTGCAACTGCCAAAACCTGTTCTGAAGGGAACCTTCTAATCACTTCATCTGTTTCTATATCAGTAACAGTAATAATGTTACGACCTGTTTCCTCATGAACGCTAAATTGAATACCACGCTGAATGCTTTGAACAAAACTATTCAATGCACTCACCGTCTTTTCAACTTGTTCACGTTCTTGAACAACATTCGCAACAGCCTCGTTCACCGACGGCAACACATTGCCGGCAACTTTTGGCTTTACTGCATCACTAACATTACTTCCAGTATTTCTTTCAGGCGACACGGCAACAGACGATGGTGCTGGCGCATTCGCCTTAACCACTGCTTGTAAAATTCCCGTTTCCATCATTGATCCTCCTTTCGGGGGTTAAAACCGGCTTTAATTAATAAAGCCGGTTTATCGCCTATGAACCTACTGAAGTAAAGCCAACACGTTTTGAGGCAAGGAGTTAGCTTGCGACAAGATTGACACACCCGCTTGTTGAAGAATCTGAGCTCTGGTTAAAGCCGCTGTTTCTTCAGCAAAATCGGCATCACGAATACGTGAACGCGCAGCTGATAAGTTTTCAGATGTTGTTTGAATGCTGGATACAACTGATTCAAAACGGTTCTGAATCGCACCTAACGACGCACGAGAAGTACTAATAGTCGATAACGCACTGGTCACCGACACAAGCGCCGCATTAGCACCAGCCACTGTAGAAATATCCGTTCCAGCAATGGTTGTACCACTTAATGTTGTAGACGCAGTAGTTGTACCTGCTGTAAGACCCGCATTAGCGGCCGTACTGCCTGCAATAACAATGTCGCCATCTGAAGAGACAAGAGTTGCTATATTGCCTATGTATGTGGACAATTCATCCCCTGCATCAGTACCACCTTCAACAAACACGGCATTACTACCATCAGTTTTAGTAAAAGCAATTGATGTGGCTGTATCCGCTGAAACGCCTGTATAACCAATGTCTGCGGCTATAATCGCTGCAGCTACATCAGCTGCATCGATGGTTCCATCAAGACCAGTAGTTGAAAAGTCTAATGTTGTACCATCAAGCGTTAACGTAAAATCAGGTGCCTCTGCTGTTATAGTAGCAGTACCAACAGTACCAACAGTACCAGCATCAGCACCATAGCCAGAAGCCGCAGCAGTACCTGTGAAAGAACCAACCGCTATCGCTGCTGTGCCACTTGTTCTAGCAAATGTTAATGCTAAATCACCGCTTCCCTGATCGCCTGTAGCTGTAACTGTAATATCAGTAAGTTGCAGCTCAATAGCTGCAGCAAGCGCTACACCGCCAGCAGTATCTGTGGCAAAATCTGTTGTTAACGCAACAGTCTGACCATCAACGTCAAAGCCAGCATCAGCTCCATTGTATGTTACATCACTGATAGGGCCTGACTGAGCGCCCGTACCTACAACTTCTGCAGCTGCAACTATTCCCACTACATCACTAAAAGCAATCGCTGATTGAACATTTGTGGCTGTCGCTGTCAAACTTGCATCAGCCGCTGTAATCTCCGCCGCAATAGCAGCCGCATCAGCACTCGATGTAATAGCAAAGCCATTAACTGTTAAGTCGCCATCTGTAAATCCACTTTGCACTGCTGTACCAGCAGTACCTAGAGTAGCACTAAACGTTTGACCTAATGATAAAGTACGCGCACTTGCGATTGAGTCAATATTAACGGTTTGGTCTGCATTCGCGCCCACTTGGAATTGCTGCGTGGCAAACCCACCATCTAGCAATCTAACACCGTTAAACTCACTGTTTTGTGCAACACGATCAATCTCAGCGATTAGCTGTGATGTTTCTAGTTGTAGCGCAGCACGATCAGATGCTGAATTAGTCGCGTTAGCTGATTGAACCGCTAGTTCACGAATACGCTGTAAGTTGTTAGTAATTTGAGCTAAATCACCCTCTGCTGTTTGTGCTAATGAAATACCATCATTCGCATTACGCTGGGCCTGGTTTAAACCACGAATTTGCGTGGTAAAACGCTCTGAAATAGCAAGGCCGGCCGCATCGTCTTTCGCGCTGTTAATACGTAAACCGGATGAAAGTCTTTCTAACGACGTATTCAACGCATTCTGAGAAGTATTCAGATTACGTTGAGCCGTTAAAGACGCTACGTTGGTGTTAATAACTTGAGGCATTTTATTGCTCCTTTGTAAGCCTAATGCTTACATAATTCTAAAATTGACGGATATATCTTTCATTATTGCTAGATATTTACCGCCTCCGACTAAGGTATCGGCGCAATAAATTATTTCTTTAGGGTTTATTTAGAAGTTTTTTGATGAGGGATAACGTTGTGATATGCATCACACAAGCATATCACTGCTATATATTGTGATTTTTTGAGTATTTAACGACTTTTATCGAAACCCGGACGGCTTCAACCTGATTATTATAATAAGTTAAATAACGATAGGTTTTGCACTCTAACAAAGGACTGTTGCGCTGCCTGTAGCGATACAATTTGCAGGTTAAATCGGCTGATGGCTTCTGCCATGTCTAAGTCTTCTATTGCTGACTTAGTGCTTTGTATATTTAATTTAAAATCTTGATTACTATTATTTTGACTCTCTAACACATTAAGGCGTGCGCCAACTTGCGAACGCACATCCAGAATACGACCTAAGGCTGTATCTATTTGATCTAAGTGGTCGTATAAGGGAATTGATACCGTTGTTGCACCTGCGGTTGCTGCACTACTAACATCTATTGTTAACTCACCTTCACCTTGTCTTAACGCTGTTATTGTTAGTTCGCTACCGTTTACTTCGGTACTAACATTCGAATCATTTGCGAGTATTGCTGCTTCTAAATTATCAACGATCTGATTTAATGTCCCCGTAATATCAACAGCCACAATTGGTGGAACAATAGCGGCTCCAGTACCATCATCGAATTCATAAATCACACCATTGACAGTAACCGTTTCAGCGTCTAATGGTATAGAGCTTAGCGTTACATTTGTTTCTTCTGCCGCTGGGCGATTGCTGGCTAAATCTGTTGCTAATCCAAAAAGCGTGGCAAATATGCTTTCTGCATCACCATTTTTATTGGTTAAATCCATGAACACTTCAGCACCTGAATTGCCGTCCGTAATCGTTCTATTTTCACCAATTTTTATATAGCGCTCGCCTTGGTCTCCGTTAAAGGTAAATGTACCTGTTTGCACTGACCCTGTAAGCGGTTCTGTTTGTGCTTTAAACCCTGCATAAATGTAGTCACCATTTGCATCTTTAGTATTGGCTAAGGCGACTATTTCATCTAATCGTTGAAACATTTCTTGCGCAATAGATTTTTTATCTACCGCCGTGTTTGTAGCGTTAAAACCTTGAACAGCTAGTTCACGGACTCTTTGCAATGAATTAGTCACTGCTTGCAATGTTACTTCTGATAAAGAAAGACGATTGGTAGCGTAGTCTAAATTTGACTGGAACTGATCAAGCCGGCTAATTGATTCATTTAAATCCAGCAACTGTACCGAAGCTGATGGGTCATCTGATGGCGTAAGGATTCGCTTACCCAACGAAATTTGTTGTTGTGTTTGATTAACCTGAGCTTGTTGAAACAAGATGGTATTTATGCCCAGTTGTTGAGCTAAGCTTGATAAGCCTGCTGAAAACGAATGAGGTTTGCCGCTTCTTCGTCTAAATTCACGCCACTGACTGTGTCTTTAGCGGCTGTTGTTTGGGCTAACAGAGCATGTTGCGCCAAACCGTTGGCTTCTGCTGATTGTGTTCTTCTACCTACATCGGCAACTAATTGGCCATAGCTGTCTTTAAACGATGCTGTACCACCTGACATGGACAAAGCCGTTTGCAAATCGGACAGTAAGTTTGCATTTCGATTATCACCTATGCCACCACTATTACTTGATAGAACAATCGTATCTCCATCTTGCGGCGTACCTATGAGCGTGAAGTTGATAACCCCCGAGCCGGTGTCAATATTGTATGTATCTGTTGATGAGTCGTATGCCAACGTTCCAGTTGAATCGGTATAGCCAGCATTAAATGTGATGGTTATTGGCAAACTTCCACTGAGTCCGGCTAAGTTCAAGCCTGAGGTTGAAATATTACCAATATCTCCCGTCCCCAAGTTTACCGAAGGCACTTGAGCCACCACGGCTACGGCTGCCGCTATTTCCCTTGGGTCTACAATGCCAAAAGAAAACGTTCCGGCTACATCTTTTACTCGTGGTGGCGTTATGGTGTAACTATCCCCAGATACCACACCTGATAAATCAAAAACCAATCCGTCAACAACATCACCATCGTTAATATTAGCTGGCGTTCCCGAAGGAGGGGTTAATGTGTAATTTACACCGTCATAAGTTAGTAAGTAATTACCTTCTTTTAGGCTCGCTGTTGTAGCGGGGTCAAAGGTAACACCTAGGGTTCCCGTATTAGCCCCTCCTGCAACCAATGACACAGACGGCTCATTGAAAAAATTCTGCCCTTGCGCGCCATTTAAATCCACACCATTTATATGTTGCGCATTAACAGCGGCTGAAAGCCCAATGGCAATTTCACCTAGGCTTTGAATTGCAGGGTCTAACATTTCATCCCTAAAGCGTAGCGTTCCGCCAATTTCACCACCGGTCATGAACTTAGTCACCACTAAATCTGCCCCCGACTGTTTAAACACAATATCCTTAACTGTTGCATCGGTGAGTGATTGCTGAACACCCAGTGTATTAAATATATTGCCAAGCACCAGTGCTTGCCCGCTGCCTACAAAGACATTAAGCGCACCATCTTCTTGAAGACTAGTACTAACATTTACTTTTTCAGACAGCTGGTCAATTAATTGGTCCCGTTTGTCGAGCAAATCGTTTGGTATATTGCCACCACCTACACCCGTTGCCAACACAATTTGTTCATTGAGCTGTGCAATGCCTTCAGCATAGGTATTTATGTCGAACACGGTGTCATTTAAACTGCTATTCACTTGCGTGGTTAGGCTTGAAAACAAACGATCTAACGTATTAAATCTGTTTTCTATTACTTCGCCTTCCGTGAGCAGTGTTTGTCTCGCTGGAATAGATGTTGGATCATCGGCCACCGTTTGTACGGCATTAAAGAAATCTTGCAGAGCGACACTTAAGCCAATATTTTGATCCGCAAGCACACTATCCACTTGGTTAGCAAAATTTAAATAGCTGTCTAAATCTGCTGTTGCTGATGAACTGCTACGAAATTGCGTGGCTAAAAAAGAGTCATACAAACGCGACACAGTTGTGCTTTGCACACCTGAGCCCACATAACCACCGCCTGTTAGTTGAGGGTTACGCGAATCTAGTTCAACCGTTTGGCGGCTATAACCTTCTGTCGTCACGTTGGCAATGTTATGCCCGGTGGTATTTAATACGCTTCTAAACGCATTCAAACCGGACAAACCTGTTAACAGTAGATCACCAGCCATGACATTCTCTTATTGATAGCAATGTATTCATATTGTTGTCCTATTACCCTTTTAACGGCTCTGTTGCTTTATTCTGAAGGTTCAAGCCACCATTTAATGATGAGAGATGCTCACGGCCTAAAATTGAAATAATTTTTTTCGCATACGCCGGATCCGTTGCATAACCTGCTTTTTGCAAGCCTTTAATAAACCCTTCGCTTGAATCAACTTTGTCTAACGCCTGCTGATAACGCGGATTCTGCTGAAGAAAATTAACGTAATCGTTAAAGCTTTCTTGGTAGCTGTCGTATGCTCTGAAAGTGGCTTGACGCTTAACAGCAATGCCTTCCTCATACTCTACTGTTTGTACAGATACGGTTTTTCCCTGCCAAGCAGGCGTAGCTTTTATGCCAAATAAGTTGTGACTATTTTCACCCGTTCTGCCTTTCATAATGTGTTGGCCCCAGCCCGTTTCTAATGCTGATTGCGCTAGTAAAACTTTGGCATCTACACCAAGTTCTTGTGCGGCTTCTTGCGCCTGTGGCCATAATTTATTAATGAAATCTTCAGGAGATTTAATGTTACTAACTAATACCGCTGCTTCTTTAACTTGTGGCTCTTGCAAAGCGCCATGTATACGGCGTACCGCAAAGTCACGGTAGTTAGACAACCCAACCTCAGCTGTTTCATTACTTTCTTTATTGCCACCGCCTAGTTGTAACTTGATCATTTCACCTAACCCCAAACCGCCACTTTGCGTTAAGTTGAGTGAAATTTGATCGTCATACATGGACTGATAAAACTTTTGCTTATCTGTATTAATAAGTGCGGACTCTGACACCGCATCACGCATACTTTTAAGCATCATTTTGACGAATATTGTCTCAAACTGACGCGCCACCTCATCGATAGCACCGCCTTGATCCTTCGATGCTTGGTGGCGTAGCTGAGCCAGACCGTTGAAGTCTGCATATATTTCAGCTTGTACGTTTGCAATAGTCATTGTTAGATAACAATAAGCTCTGCTGTTAACGCGCCCGCACCTTTAAGTGCTTCTAGAATGGCAACCAAATCACTGGGGCCCGCTCCTACTTGATTCACTGCCCTTACAATTTCATCTAATGAAACGCCTGGGTTAAACACAAACATTCGTTTGTCTTCTTCAGTAATAGTGATGTCTGATTGAGGTGTTACCACTGTTTCACCATCTGAAAACGCGCCGGGTTGGCTAACGTTTAAATTTTCACTAATAGTAACCGTCAAGTTGCCATGAGAGACGGCGGCTGCGCGTACTTTAACTTGGCTGTTGATTACCACCGTTCCGGTTCTTGAATTGATAATAATACGAGCTGCTGATTGAGCTGGCTGTACTTCTAAATTTTCAAGAAGCGACATGAAAGCAACCCGCTGACTTGGGTCGCGAGGCATATTCACTTTTATACTGCCACCATTAATAGTGCGTGATGTTTGTGGCCCAATGGCTTTATTAATAGACATTGCTAAGCGGTTAGCTGTGGTGAAATCGAACGTGTGAAGGTTCAGTGTTAATGAACTGCCTTCATTAAATGGGCTATACACTTCACGTTCAACTGTTGCACCATTAGGTACATTGCCCACCGTTGGAATGTTAACACTGACTTTAGATCCGTCATTACCCGATGCGCTTAAACCACCCACAATTAAGTTACCTTGCGCAATTGCGTACACCTGGCCATCAGCACCTTTTAACGGTGACATTAATAATGTGCCGCCACGAAGGCTGCTTGCTTCACCAATTGCGTTAACGGTTATATTCAAATTTTGACCGGCTACTGCAAATGGTGGCAAGCTTGCGCTGATCATCACTGCTGCGATATTTTTAGATTTTATTTGTACTGATGTTGGAAGCTTTACGCCTAGTTGGGTCAACATGCTACGTAAGCTTTGAGAAGTGAAATCGCCGGATTTCACCTTATCGCCCGTCCCATTTAAGCCCACCACAATACCGTAACCCACCAATTGGTTAGAACGTACGCCCGTGATAGAGGCCAAATCTTTAATACGCTCAGCCTGCGCTGTTGTCGTTAATGCGCCTAATAGAAGCAGAAGTGTTAGTGATTTAATATTCATAATTAACTCCTTAGAATGGGAACACCGCACTGATAAAGAAGCGCGCTATCCAGCCTATTTTGTTTGCATCGGCTAGAGCGCCTTCGCCTGTGTACATAATGGTAGCGTCGGCAATTTTGGTTGATTCAATAGAATTATCTGGGTTAATATCGCTTGGACGAATAATTCCCGACACTCTTATAT